>JAYTDO010000203.1:0-4693 GCA_043735935.1 Chthoniobacteraceae bacterium | reverse complement strand
GATCGGGGACTACTGCGTGGTCGTTTTTGGCGATCAGCTTTACCCCGCGATCGTCGGCGATGCGGGCCCGGCGTATAAGACGGGCGAAGGTTCCCTGCGGCTGAGCAAGCAGATCAGCGCGCGAGCGGACGTGAACAACCGTGCGGTGAACGATCTCAAAGTCACGTACCTCGTTTTCCCCGGCACCGCCGACAAACCTTGGGATGTCCCGGATTTGGCGAAGTGGCGGGCGCGGTGCGCGTCGTTGCTCGGCGAAATCGGTGGATATCAGGGCGAGCTTTTCGAGTGGGAAGACCTGACGAAACCGAAAGTTCCGGTCGTCTCGCCGGAGCCCGCTCCGCCTCCGCCTCAATAACCGATCGGCTTATTTCGCGGGCTTCTTCCCGTAGATGCTGAGCGTCGTGACAAAGTCGACGGCGCGCTGCAGGACGACGTCACGCAGCGGGAGCTTCGGTTTTTCGGCCTTCTTTGCCTGCTGAATCTGCAACGCATCGAGTTCCGGATTCCGTCCGGCGACCAGCGCGGCCTCGTTCATTTTCGTCCGCTCCGCATCGACGATGAGCCCGGCGACGCCGCTCTCCAGGCCTTGTTTTAAGACGGCGGCGTTGGCTTCGGGGGTGACGTCGACGGCGAGGTCGGGTTTCACGCCGCCGGGGAAAACGTGCGTGTTGTCGGGCAACGAAACCTCTGCGATCGCGACGCGCAGCAGTTTTCCGCTCGGCAGCGGCAGGTCGGCAAATTCGACGGCTTCGCCTCGCGTCTTTTGGCCGATGATCATCGCATTGACGTGCGTGCGAAGGACGGCGGCGATGACTTCCGATGCGCCTGCGGCGTCGTGGTCGACGAGGGCGATCAGCAGTCCGGTGTATTTGGGTTCGTCCTTCGAGGTCAGGATTTGCTCCTGCTGAATGCTCGGCTTCTTGACGGTGAAAAGCACCTTTCCCTTCGGGCAGAATCGCTTCGCGACTTCCGCCGCCTGCTCGAACTCGCTGCCGGCCGGCGTGGCTCGCAGATCGAGGATGACCGCGGACACCGGCTTCTTCGCGAAGTCGAGCAGCGCCGCGTCGAGGTGTCCGAGGTTCGCCGGAACGAGTGAGCCGAGGCGAATGTATCCGATGTTTCCCGCGATGGTTTCTTCCTTGAAAGGGCTCGGCTCGTTCGTTCCCGGCGTCGGCGGGGGAAGCAAGGCGACACCCGGCGCCAGGCGCTCGACGAGGCCTTGAATCATCGCGCGCGCCTGTTCCGCGTCGTTGAGGGCGGCGGGTTTGATGTATCGCTCTTTAAGCAGCGTGATGAACTCCTTGAGGTCCGCGTCGCTCAGAGAATCCACCGTTTGGCGCAAGGTCGGTGTCGGCGCATCTTCGGCCCGCGCCAACGTGAGCGAGAGGACGATCGCGGTGAGTGGGAGCAATTTCATAAACGCGGCGCGAAGCTAGGCGGGAAGCCCCTTAACCGCAATATCTCGCCGGAACTGCGCGCCTTCGAAGCGAATCTGCCTGACGGCCGCATAGGCTTTCTCCCTCGCGGCGGCGAGGTCGTCGGCGAGCACTGTGATGCCGAGGACACGTCCGCCGGCGGTGACGAAGTCGTCGCCGGGGCGTTTGGTCCCGGCATGGAAAACCGTGGCCGTGTTGCCGGCGAGGTCGATGCCATCGATCGTTTTTCCAGTGGCGTAAGTTCCGGGGTAACCGCCCGACGCCATGACGACGCACACGGCGCATCGCGGCGACCATTTCGCCTCCATGTCGGCGAGGCGTCCGTCGATCGTCGCTTCGAGGAGATCGACGAGATCGCTCTCCAGTCGCGGCAGCAGAACCTGCGTCTCTGGATCGCCGAAGCGGCAGTTGAATTCGAGCACCTTCGGGCCGTCGGCAGTGACCATGAGGCCGGGGAACAACATGCCGCGATAGCGAATGCCGTCCTTTTTGAGCCCTGCGAGAAAAGGGTCGAGGACTTCGCGGCGGACGCGCGTTTCGAGTTCGGGCGTGAGCAGCTTTGTGGGCGGGCTGAAGGTGCCCATGCCGCCGGTGTTCGGGCCGAGGTCGCCGTCGAGCGCGCGTTTGTGATCCTGCGCGCCGGGGAAGAGCAGGTAGCTCGAACCGTCGACCAGCGCGTGAATCGAACATTCCTCGCCGACGAGGAATTCCTCGATCACCACCCGGTCGCCCGCCTTGCCGAACTTTCGCGCGACCATGATTTCCTGGATCGCGAGCGCGGCCTGCCAGTGGTTTTCCGCGATGATGACGCCTTTGCCGAGGGCGAGGCCGTCGGCTTTGATGACGATGGGGAAGGTCATCTTCTGGGCGAAAAGCTGCGCTTTGATGTGGTCGGAAAAGTGGCCGGAGCGCGCCGTCGGGATGCCGTGGCGTTGCATGAATTCCTTTGCGAAAACCTTGGAGGATTCGAGCTGCGCGGCGGCTTTGGTGGGGCCGAAGATGTGCATCGCGTTCGCCTCGAAAAGGTCGACGAGCCCGGCGGCGAGCACGTCGTCGGGGCCGACGATGGTGAGGTCGATGCGTTCCTCCTGCGCGAACTTCAGCAGGGCGGTGTGGTCGGCGATGTTGAGCGGGACGCAGGTGGCGATCTGCGCGATGCCGGCATTGCCCGGGGCGCAGTAGAGCGCGCTGACGCGGGGCGATTGCTTCAGCTTCCAGACGAGCGCGTGTTCACGGCCGCCACTGCCGACGACGAGGATTTTCATAAATGAGCGCGGAGACTACGGATGGGGCGCGAAGTGATGCAACGCATCAGTGACGCGGCCGCCCTGTTCCCATCGGAGGAAGTGCGTGACGGCGCGGGTGAGGAAGGTCTTCGCTTCGGCCACGGCGTCGCGGAGCGCGAGGCCTTTTCCGAGCCCGGCGGCGATGGCGGCGGCGTAGGTGCAGCCGGTGCCGTGCGTGGACACGCCGCGGATGAACGGGGCGCTGAATTCGTGAACGGCGCCGTCTGCGAAAAGCAGATCGGTCGCGACGGCTTGGCGAAGGTGTCCGCCTTTGATGAGAAACGAGACGCCGTGGCGCGCGGCGAGTTCATGGCCCGCGAGCCGCATGTCGGCGAGGGAAGTGACGGCGCGTCCCAGCAGGACTTGGGTTTCGTCGAGGTTGGGAGTCACGAGGTTCGCGAGGGGAAACAGGCGTTCGCGATAAAGCGCGACGGCATCCCCGCGGAGGAGCGGATCGCCGCTCGTCGCGACCATGACGGGATCGACGACGATCGGGATTTTGAAAGGAGCGAGAGCGGACGCGACCACTTCGATGATTTCGGGAGAGTAAAGCATCCCGGTCTTTACCGCCGCGATAGGGAATGCTTCGAAGAGCAGGCGGATTTGCTCGGCGACGATGCGGGGTTCGACGGCTTGGATGGCGCTGACTTTGCCCGGAACCTCGGCGACGATGCACGTGATCGCGGTGACGCCGTAGACGCCGAGCGCGCTCATCGTTTTCAGATCGGCTTGCGCGCCGGCGCCTGCGCTGTTGTCAGAGCCGGCGATGGAGAGCACGACGGGGAGCGAGGTGGGCATGGTTCTTTGAGTATTCGCGGGCGTGCGGCGGCGTCGAGCAGTCGCTTGCGTGTGTGAGCGGTCGGTCCTATCGTCGGACGTCATGCCGACTGCCATCCGCGAGCTCGAAGGTCTGCGGGCGACAATCGACCGGGTGGTTTACATGCCCCAGCTCGAAGCGCCCGAGGAACGTCCGTACCCGTTCGTCTATTTCATCACGATCCATAACGACTCCCGGGAGACGGTCACGATCAAGGGGCGCAAGTGGGTCGTGACGGACGCGGAGGAGAATCGCGTGGTCGTCGAGGGCGACGGCGTCGTTGGCAAATTTCCGCAGCTCGAAACGGGAGAGCATTTTTCCTACAACAGCTACCACGTGATCGGGTCCGACAGCGTGGCGGAAGGCGCGTTCTTTGGGACGCTCGAAAGCGGCGAGCCGGTGTGTACTCGCATTCCGCCGTTTGAGATGCGGGTGCCGGGTGAGGGCGCGGGATCAGGCGATGCCTGATTCGGTGACGACTCGCGCGACGCGGCGGTCGTGTGCTTCGGTGGGCAGATCGGCGAAGAGTTGCGTGTGAAAGCAGATGCCGATGGTGAGGGTGTCCGCATCGCAGGATGCGAGCAGCCGATCGTACCAGCCGCCTCCGCGACCGAGCCGGCGGCCATCGGGGGCGAATGCGAGCCCGGGGACGAGGATCGTATCCACATCCGAGAGGTCGAGGATCGGGCAGGAGTCGAAGGCGGGATCGGCCATGCGCCAATCGGCGCGGGAGAGCAGATCGCGGTCTTCAATGCGGATGATGTCGATGCGGTCGCCGCGGATGCGTGGGAAGCAAAACGAGGCGGTGCCGGAGTCCGCCCAAAGCGGGGAGATGTTCGGTTCGGTGGGCAGGGGGAGGAAGGCGCAGATGAGGCGTGCGTTTCCCAATAAATCTGTGGCTCCGATGGCGCGGCAGATTTCCTGGGAAGAGTGAACGCGCGTGGGTGCTGCGATTGCGGCGAGGCGGAGCTTGATGGAGCGGCGTAGTTCGTCTTTGGGCTTCACGCCGTGATTCGACGCGCGGTGCGACTTCAAAGCAAGAGATGCACGAAAACTTGTCGTGGTGCGATCAAACGAGGACAGCGTGCGGTCAAACTAGGACATTGTGCGATCAAAGCAGGACTGCGCCCGTTTTGCGGAGCCGGAGCGTAGCG
>JAYTDO010000202.1:0-1612 GCA_043735935.1 Chthoniobacteraceae bacterium | reverse complement strand
CGGAACTGGCTGAAGATGGCGCCGAAGCTCAAGCGCAAGGGCAACGCCGTCGAGATCACCGAGGAATACATGCTCTCGGGGCCGAATGGCTGGATCAAGGACGTGTATGGGCAGGCGCAACTGGAGGGCGGCAGCGAATGACCGAGCCGCCGTTCGTGAAGCGCGGGCAACCGATCACGGCGATCCTCTGGAATCAGCTCTGCGCGGCGGTGCGCGCGTGCCGCATCATCGCAGGCGATGGCGTGCGGTTGCGCGAAATGCCGGACGGCACGATCATCACGTTCGACGGCGACGGCGCGGACTTCGTGCATCCGTTTCAAGTTTCGCTCATCGGCACCGAGGCGGCGACGATCCGGCCGGGCACGGTGAACAAGGTGGACGCGAAGATCAAAGACGTGCCGCTCGCGGGGAATGACGGCGAAGCGCCGCCGGTGCTGAAGTTCGGAACGCCGATGCTCGATGACGAAGGACGCGGCTACATCTGCATCGAGGTGACGTGCCGCGAGAAAGATTTCTCGGTCGAGAAAGTCGAGGTCGTGCAGGTCGCCGATCCGAACACCGACGACGGCGAGGCAAGCGATTCACATGGCGGCAGCGGCGGTGCGGTCGCCCTACCGGGCCGGCGTGCGCGCTACCCACTGGCGATGCTGCGCGAGCGCAAGGACAAGAAGCTCGACCTCTACCAGATCACGTTCTTCGACCTGCAACATCGCCCGGCGCTCGGCACCGACCGCAAGAGTGCGACGCGGCATTTCTTCTGGCAATGATCCCAGCCGACGCATGGAACAAACTCGTCGCGCTCGTGAAGCGCGGGCGTCCACTACGCGGCGTTCGTGCCGACACGAAGGAGCAGCCGCGTGGCGTGATCGTGTCCGGTGACGCGCACGCGCTGTGGCGTCATCCGTGGTTCATCAACGCGCGCTACGAATTCAAGGACGACGGCACCGGCGAATGGCGCGCGTTCATCCGGCCCGGCTTTGTGAATGGCCGGGACGGCTACATCACGATGCCCGCCGACTGGCCGGAGGGGACGCCGCCCGCTGAGGACGCCAACGAGCACGATGTTCCGCTGACCGATGAGCCGACGCCGTATCTCATCCTCGGCGGCTGGCGCAATCCGCTCACGCCCGAGAGCCTGAGTGCATCGGCCTCCGGGCAGCTCATTGCGTCGGCAGCCGACGGCTACCCGAAGTTCTTCGACAAACTCGGCGTGAGACTGGCGGCGAAAGGCGGCGACGTGACCAAGGCCGGCGCACTCGAAGGCGAAGCCGACGAGACGCGCACGCGCGAAATCCGCGCGATGGACGTGGTGCTCTCCAAAGCGCGCATCGGCACGCGGCTGCAAATCGACGTTCACGACCCGCTCATCGACGCGCAGACGGAATCAATCTCGACGGTGTTCTTGAACGACTACCTCCGAACAACCGGCGGACGCGCGAAACTGCGCGCCGTCTCGAAGTATGTGCCGCCAGAGGAACAAAGCCTCGCGCTCATGTATGGGACGCTACTCAACGCCGGTGACGCGCAATACGATGATCTGAAAATGGCAACGGTCTGGATCGTCTCGCCACCCGATGCAGGCGATGACGCGGAGCCTGATGAAACGTGGACG
>JAYTDO010000201.1:0-2694 GCA_043735935.1 Chthoniobacteraceae bacterium | reverse complement strand
GAAAGCTCGCTGCGGCGGATCTTTTCCTGCGTCCAGCGCTGGTCGCGGTTGAATTCCATCGCGTTCATCGAGATGTCGAGGTGGCAGTCGAAGATCAGTCTTGGATGTGCGTTCATATCTTAGGTGAGAAAATGTTTTTCAGAAGCTTTGCAAGATAGCTCACAAGCAAAAGCGCAAATCAACACGACAACGAACAAAAACCCGTGGCGCATGTCTTCCCTCGGGTTGGACAAAGCCGAATCGCAGTTCGCTGAAATCCAGCTTGATGTTTACCCCATCGTCGGCAAAGGACTTCATTTCAAGATGCACGAATGAAGGCTATCAACGACTTGATCCGGCACAACCGGGCCATCGCTCCACTCATCTCACAGGCCATGGACCGGGTTCAGACCCGCGGATGGTACATCCTCGGACCGGAAGTCGAGGCGTTTGAGCACGCGTTTGCCGCCTACTGCGGTGTAGCAGGCTGCGCAGCTGTGGCCAATGGTACGGATGCGCTGGAACTGGCGCTAAGGGCACTCGGCGTGACGGCTGCGGACGATGTTGTCACGGTGGCGAATGCCGGGGGCTACAGCACTACGGCGATCTTGGCTATCGGGGCGCGTCCGGTTTACGTGGACATCCGCCCCGAAACCATGACGATGAATCCCTCTCTTCTTCCTGCTGCATTAGCGACGCGCACCAAGGCGATCGTTGTTACTCACCTCTATGGCCGCATGGCCGACATGCAACGGGTGTTGGAGTGTGCCAGTGCCGCAGGCGTGCCGGTGCTTGAAGATTGCGCCCAGGCTCATGGTGCAATCCAGAACGGGAGGCGTGCTGGCTCCTGGGGCCATGCGGGTGCGTTTAGTTTTTATCCAACAAAGAATCTGGGCGCTTTGGGCGATGGTGGCGCAATCGTAAGCAACGATCTGACGTTCATCGCGCGGGTTCGCCAATTCAGGCAATACGGCTGGGGCAGGAAGTACGAGTGTGAACTGCGGGGAGGACGCAACAGCCGGCTCGACGAACTCCAGGCTGCGATTCTGCTCGACAAACTGCCGTTGCTCGACGGCTGGAATGCAAGACGGAGGGCGATCCTCAACCGGTACCGAATACAAATCAGACATCCGCTTATTACCCACCTGCACGATGGGGATGAAGATTTCGTCGCGCATCTTGCCGTGCTCCGAGTCGGACGTCGGGACGATTTGCGCCGACACCTCGCCAGCGCCGGGGTTCCAACGGAAATCCATTATCCTCTCCCCGATCATCGACAGGCTGCCTGGCAGGATATCCGGCCTTCAGCCGCGTTGCCGGAAACCGACCGCGCTGCTCTGGAAATCTTGACGCTCCCCTGTTTCCCAGAAATGGACAATACCGAGGTCGACGTTGTATGCGACGCAGTCAACAATTGGAACCCCTGAGATGTACTCATTGGTAATTCCAGTCTTCCGGAACGAGGAATGCATGTCAGATTTGCTTGCCGCCGTGGCCGATCTAAACCGGCGTCTCGATGACAAACTCGAAGTAGTCTTTGTCGTCGACGGCAGCCCGGATCGATCCTACACTATTCTCGCCGAGCGCCTGCCGAGATTGGGCGTGCGTGCCAAGTTGTTGCTTCTCTCGCGCAATTTCGGATCGTTTGCCGCCATCCGGGCTGGCTTGGCGGCGGGTCGCGGAGAATTTTTTGCGGTGATGGCGGCGGACCTGCAGGAACCGCCGGACCTCATTGAGCGCTTCTTTTCCGTTCTCAAAAGCGGTGAGTTTGACGTTGTGGTCGGAACTCGGGAATCGCGAGCGGACCCGTGGCTCGCGCGCCTCGCGTCCCGAATCTTCTGGAAGCTTTATCGAAGTCTGGTTGTGAAGGAAATACCCCAAGGTGGTGTGGATGTTTTTGGATGTAATCGAGAGTTTCGTGACCGAGTGTTGGAGTTGCGGGAATCCCATTCTTCCCTCGTTGCACTCATGTTTTGGCTCGGATTCCGCCGGCAAGCGATCGCCTATACGCGCCTGCCACGCCGCCACGGCCGATCAGCCTGGACGTTGCGGAAAAAAGTTAAGTACCTGCTTGATAGCGTTTTTGCGTTTACCGATCTGCCCATCCGACTGCTAATGGGAGCAGGCATTTTCGGCATCGGGGTCAGTTTTTTGCTCGGATCGGCGATCCTAGTCTCACGTCTGCTCGGAAACATCCCGGTTCCAGGCTATGCCGCCACGGCATTATTAATCACTTTCTTCGGTGGACTTAACACTTTTGGGATCGGGTTGGTCGGAAACTACGCGTGGCGCTCCTACGAAAACTCGAAATTGCGTCCGCTGGCAATCATTATGCGGGAAACAAGCTACCCACCAACCGAACTAATGCATTCCGGACAATCTGCCTCATGAACTATTTTCTCCATCCCAAAGCCCTCTGCGAAACGACTCACGTCGGCGACGGTACTCGGATCTGGGCTTTTACCCATCTCCTGCCCGGCGCGCGGATCGGGGCCAACTGCAATATATGCGACCATGTCTTCATCGAAAACGATGTCGTGATCGGCGACAGGGTGACTATCAAATGCGGAGTTCAAGTCTGGGATGGAATCACGATGGAGGACGATGTGTTCATTGGCCCCAACGTCACATTTACGAACGATCCATTCCCACGCAGCCGGCAGCGACCCGAAAAATTCCTTCCAACACGCGTCTGCGAGGGAGCGTCCATTGGGG
>JAYTDO010000200.1:0-37744 GCA_043735935.1 Chthoniobacteraceae bacterium | reverse complement strand
CCGGTAAGTCACGGCGACACGGCGCTGATGCCGCCAATAATCGCGCCACGTCAGTTCATCGCTCTCCAACGTCACGACGTGCCGGCTCAGTTCGATCGTGCGGCCACGTTCCGCCAGCGCCGCGCCGATCCGATTGTCTTCCGCCAGGTCCTCCCCAAACGCCGCCCAACCGCCGACCGCCGCGATGTCCGCCCGCCGGAACCCGGTGCAGGCTCCGAGCGTAAACTTCACCTTTCCAAAACGGCGCACAAACAAAAGCCCGGGCCACAGCGACGCCAGCACCGGCGTCGCATCGAGGATCTGCGGCCAGCTCGCGCCTTTCGCGAAGCGGTAACCGCACGTCAACACATCAGCCCCCGAAGCAGCCCAGTCGCGACGAAAGACATCCAGCCACGCGGCGTCGATGATCGCTTCGCTGTCGCTCAACACCACCAACTCACGATGCATCGATGGCTCCATTTGGATGAGCTTCGCGATTTTTGGATTCAAAAAACCGACCGGCCCGCATCGCACCACCACAATCGCGCGTTCGGGAAATGCCGCGCGAACCTCGTCCGCGACCGCCGCATCCGGCGAATCGCCATCGACCCCGATCACGAGTTGATCTCCAGCCAGCAGCGCTTCCGCCAGCGCAGAAAGCTTCGACCGCAGCTCAGGCACGCCCGCCTTGACCGGCCGCAGCAGCGTGACCGCCGGCAAGTCGCCAGTGACCCAAGGCACGGAGCGATTCGCCCATTGGCGCACGTAAATCAACGCGAGCAACGCGTGGAACACACCCCCCAGACAAATCCCCGCAAGCCCGATCGTGAGGAAAGCCTCGATCCAGTTCATGCCTTGCGTGGGGTCGGAAGAATCAGCCAGAACATAGTCGGTTTGTCCGGCATTCTGTCCGCGCGAATTCCCTTTTGAAAACACTCATCCTCACCGGCGACGATTTTGGCCGCAGCATTGCCGTGAACAGCGCCATCATCGGCGCTCACCTCGGCGGCATCCTCACGCAGGCCAGCCTGATGGTCAACGAACCGCACGCCGAAGCCGCCGCCGATCTGGCCCGCGCAAATCCAAACCTTCGCGTCGGGCTTCATCTCACCTTGTGCACCGGACGCGCCTCCCGGGCGTCGCCACTCACGGACAGCGCCGGAATGTTCAGCCCATCTCCCGCGATGGCCGGGCTGCGATATTTTTTCCGGCGAGACCTTCACAGCCATCTCGCCGCGGAGATCCGGCGTCAATTCGAGCGGTTCGCCGACTTGGGATTGGCACCCACCTACTGGGACGGCCACCTGCATCTGCACCTTCACCCCACGATCCTCGCGCTCACGCTCCCGATCGCGCAGGAACACGGCTTCCGGTTCACCCGCCTCGTGCGCGAACCCAAACCGCGAAGCCTGCTCGGCCACATCTTCGGCGCGCTCAGCGAACACGCACGTCCCACGCTTTCCTCACGCCACATCGACTTTGCAGACCACGTCTGCGGCCTGCGCGAAACCGGCCGCATGACGAACGCGGCCATGCTTCGACTCATCGATCGTCTCCCGGACGGCAGGACCGAGATCTATTTTCATCCGGGAGCAGAGCCGGAGGAACTCGACGCGGTCAGCCTCCGCGATCACCTGACCAGCCGGGGCGTGATTATATCGAGCCCACCGCAAACCGCGGGCTGATCTCGCGCTGAGTCGCGCAGAAAACTTCCAGTTCGCTCGAGCCCGCCCGTTCGCGCACGGTCCCCACGGCGAGTTCCGGGCTGTTGCAGTCCCGACTCAAATGCCCAAGCACGGCGCGCCGGAGATTCGAGTTCAGCAATTCGGCGACCACGCCGGCGGCCGCCGCGTTCGAGAGGTGGCCGTGGCGCGACATGATCCGCTGTTTGACCGACCACGGGCGTTTGGTGTCGTTTTGCAAAAGCTTCTCGTCGTGATTCGTCTCGATGATGAGCGTCTGCGCGGCACGCACGCGTTCGTAAACGAGTTTGGTGGCAAAGCCGAGGTCGGTGAGGAACCCGAGCGCCTCGCGGCCGTGATGCAGCACGAATCCCACCGGGTCCGCCGCATCATGCGGCACCGTGAAGGTCTGAACGGTGATGTCCTTGATCGCGAATTCGCTGCCGGTCACAAACACGCGCCAGTCCTTCGGCGACCTGGCTGCGTCCCGCCGCAGCGCCTCCGCGGTCAGCCCATTCGCATAAATCGGCGTGCCGAACTGCCTGCACCACACATCCAATCCACCCGCGTGATCGCCGTGCTCGTGCGTGAGCAGGATGCCGTCGACCTCGAGTGGGTTCACGCCGCATTGCGCCAAGCGCGCCGCCATCTGCCGCGAGCTGAGCCCGCCATCGATCAACAGTCGCGTCTGCGCCGTCTCGACCAAGGCACAATTGCCCGCGCTGCCGGAGCCGAGGATCGTGACGGAAAACATCGCCGGATTTAACGGTGCGAATCGTCCGCGCGCAAACTGTTTCCCGCGTCCACAAACGCGCGCGGGATCACTTCGGTCTGTCCATCAAAGCAAAAATGTGCCGCTTCTTTTCCTCGTAATTCAGCGCGTGAAACACCCGGATCTCATCGACCCTCCGCGCCCCATTGAGCGCATCGAGGAAACGCGTGTATCGCGCCGCGAGCTCGGTCGTTTCAATGTATCGACCACGCAGATTCGGATCGGCGTACGCGCGCGGATGGTGGCGTGAAAACAGATGAAACCGCAGCCAGCGACGATCGGTCCGAGAGACCTTCTGGGTCCTGCGAAAAAATGCGACGAACAACAGGAGCACCAGATAGGTATCGACCTGCGCCTGAAGCTCGAGGTTCCGCGCAAAATCTTCCCCGTGGATTTCACGTTCGCCCCGCTGGAAGCCGAGCGCCGCATGGAGCGCGTGGTTGATCTCCTCCACAAAGGCAATGAGGTGGCGGATATTCGCATCGTTCACCCCGCGCCGCGGATCGTGGCGCTCGAGCTGATCGATGAGCCATTGCGAATAATAGATGCCGACGAAAAGCTGATCGTCGATCCGGCGCAAAAACGTCCGCGCAAGCTCGCTCAGCTCTCGGGCGGACGCCCCGGCGAGTCGGCTGAGCTGGCCGCAGCGCTGCCGGTCGATCAGGCAGTCTTCGAGATTGATGCCGACCTGAGCGTAGGTGCGCTCAAAGAGCCGCTGCACTTCGGAAAACAGCGTCGCACTCATGGCAAAGTGATATGCGAATCCCCGACGTGGATCAACGAATCCGAAAGTCGATTCAGTGCCAGCCGCACATCGTGAAACCGGTCGGCGAGCCGCTCGTAAATCTCCGTCAACGCAGCGGAACGCGCGACCCGGTGCCCCGCGGCCGCCCTGTAATTCGCGCTTCCCACACCTTCGTAAAAATCCACATCCGGCGCTCCTCGCTCCGCACGGCATTGGACATTGTCGTGAAAGATCCCCGTGATGAAGAGCGCGTAATTGCCCACATGCGCCCGGATCAGGAAAGTCTGGGACGGCGTCGCCGTTTGGAGCGCGACGAGCATGTCGCTCACATACTGGATGGGAGTCGCCCGACCATCCGCCGGAGATTTCATGCGTGCGGTTTGGGAAAATGTTTCCAGCAGCGATGCCACGTAGTCGCTCATTCCTCGGTCGTTGATGCCTGTCTCCTTTAGGACATGCCTGCTCAAAATGTAGAAGTACAACTGCGGCGAAATACTCAGCGGCTCGCCGCGCTCCAGGATCGTTTGAAACAATCGCGGGTGATCCAGGATGGAGTCGCGCGCTTCCGAATCCGTCAGAAGCTCCACGAGATTCACCGAGTCCCGCTCGGAAGAGGCCAAGGTCCCGACGACGAAATCAAAATCCGCCGCGGTAAAACGATCCCGACAATTTGCAGTAATCATCGGGATTAATGAAGTAGCAACGCACGTGCCATTCGGCCAGCCTGCAATCACTCGAAAATTTCTTTCGACGGGCGCCCGATCACTTTCGACATTGCCCGCGTGCTTCGCCGCATTTTCATCGGCATTATCTCGCTACTCGTCGCCGGATTGCTGGCGGCGGGTTGGTACGCCTACAACAAGGGATTCACCCACAAGTGGCGGCAGTTCGTCATCGTCGAATTCCGTAAACGCGGCGTCGAACTCTCCCTGCGACGACTCACTCTCGAACCGTTCCGCGGGATCGTCGCCCGCGATGTTAAAGTCTTCGACACCCGCGAGCGGAAACGCACCCGCGCCGTCATCAATGAAGTGCGCCTGGTGATCAACTACGCCAATTTTTTCCAAGGCCGCCCCTTCATTGAGGCCCTTGATTTGCTCGACGCCCGCCTCGATGTGCCGCTGGATCCGCGGAATCCCAATGGGACCAAACTCAAGGTCGATCACCTCAGCGGCCGACTCTTCCTCCCGCCGCAACAGGTCTACCTCAGTCATCTCGACGCGGATCTCTACGGCGTTCATGTCACCGCCTCAGGACGAGTGATCAATCCAAAAATCCTCGATTCAAAGAATGGCACAAACGCTCAGGGCATCTCGATCGACGCTCTTTTCAAGACGATCATTTCGGAGTTGCGCACGTTCACCTTCGAAGATGGCGAACCCCAGCTCGATATTCGTTTCAGCGGCGACATGGCGGATTTTGACAAGCTGTTTGTGGAGGCCACATTGTGGGCCGAAAAGGTCCGGCGCGGGGGCTACCTGCTCGACAGCGTGTATTTGAATGCAGGCATTCGGGAGGGTGTCTTTCGAGTCAAACAACTCACCCTCACCGACTCGCGAGGCACATTACAAGGGAGCGCCAATTTCGATGTCGCGCGCCAGGAATGGTCCTTTCAGTTGCATTCAGAGCTCGATGCCCAGGCGCTCACGCTAGCGTTCATCGACGCACCAGCGTTGGGCGATGCGGTCTTCTACGCACCGCCGACGATCGACGTGACCGGGCGCGCGCGAGTCGACGACTCGATTTCGTTTCAAATTCTCGGCGCGGCTTCGGTGAAGAAATTTGCGTACAAGACGGAGGTGTTCGACGGATTCAACGCCGACTTTTCATGGAACGGAACTCGATGGGCCGCTCGCGACGTGCAACTGACACACCGCACGGGCGCGATCAGCGGCGATGTCATGGAATCGCCGAATGAATTCCGGCAACGGCTCAACAGCACGATCGATCCGAAGATTCTTCCGCCCCTGTTAACCGGGGCCGCCGCCGACTGGTTTCAACGATTGAATTTCACCCGCGCCGCAGATTCACAAGAAAACCCCGCTTCCCCGGTAGCGACACAACGCTGACGCCTAGCCTAGCCCTCAGGCGCGGCGACGGACAACCGCGCAAAGCGGTAGCACCTTCAAGCGGCAGAAATGAGCGCTCGATTTTTCCAAAGGTAGCCAACGCCGGAGTAAAGCGTCAGCACGAGCGCGGTCGCGATCAGGACCTTCCCGCCAAAACTCCACGCAATCCACCACCACATGCCGCTCTGGCCGATGCCGGCCGTCGCGAGTTCCTTGATCGCCAGGAGCAAAAGGAAAAAGCAGACCGTCACAATCTGCCAGACGGTTTTATGTTTTCCCATCCGCTCGGAAGGAAGCACCACGCCTTTGCTAGCCGCGAGCAACCGCAGGCCGGTGATCGCGAATTCCCGCGAGATGATGACGATCGCCACCCACGCTGGGAATGCGCCGAGCGGCACCAGGAGGATAAACGCCGCCGCCATCATGATCTTGTCCGCGAGAGGGTCCATTAGCTTTCCGAAGTCGGTCACCAGGTTGCGGCTCCGCGCGATCGACCCATCGAGGAAATCGGTGATCCCCGCCAAAACGAAAATGATCAACCCCGCGAGATGCGCGAAGCGCCATTCGGAAGAGAGCGCCGCGACAAAAAGCAACGTCAGGATAAAGCGCGCCGCAGTAAGTCGATTCGGCAAATTCATGCCGGCAGAAATGCGTTTCCCGCGCGGCAAAGCAAGGAAACATGCGGCGGCGCCGATCGAAACAAATCGCCATTGCCTTTCCAGACCCTTTGTCGATAGCCTCGCGACCCTCTGAAGTTCCGAATCAACCAACCCTACCCGACATCACCCAACAACAACACATGAGCACCTGCGATATCGGCCTTATCGGCCTCGCCGTCATGGGCGAAAATCTCGTCCTAAACATGGAGTCGAAAGGCTTCACCGTCGCCGTCTATAACCGTACTACTTCCGTCGTCGACGCCTTCGCCAACGCGCGCGGAAAAGGAAAGAACTTCGTCTTCGCCAAGTCCCTCCAGGAGTTTGTGGGTGCGCTCAAACGCCCTCGGAAAGCTCAGATCATGGTCAAGGCCGGCGCGCCCGTGGACGCCGTCATCGAGCAGCTCATTCCTTTGATGGAGCCGGGCGACATCATCATCGACGGAGGAAACTCACTTTGGACCGACACGCAGCGCCGCGAAAAGGCGCTCAAGGAGAAGGGCATCCACTTCTTCGGCGTCGGTGTCAGCGGCGGTGAAGAAGGCGCGCTAAAGGGCCCTTCGATCATGCCAGGCGGCTCCAAGGAGGGATGGGAGGCTGTCGGCCCCATCTATACGAAGATCGCGGCCATCGCCGAAGGCGAAGCATGCTGCCGTCACATGGGCCCCGATGGCGCCGGTCACTACGTGAAGATGGCTCACAACGGCATCGAGTACGGCGACATGCAGCTCATCTGCGAAGCTTACGCCATTTTAAAGGCCGCGCTCAATCCCAGCGCCGAAGAGTTCGCGCAAATTTTCACCGATTGGAACAAGGGAGAACTCAACTCCTTCCTCATCGAAATCACCTCGAAGATTTTCACGCGCAAAGATCCCGAGACCGGCAAACCGGTCGTCGACATCGTCCTCGATAAAGCCGGCCAGAAGGGCACCGGAAAATGGACCGTCGGTCATGCCGTCGAAATGGGCGTCCCGCTCAGCGTCATCGGCGGCGCCGTGGAAGCGCGCATCCTCTCCTCCCTCAAGGACGAGCGGGTCGCCGCCAGCAAGGTCCTCGCCGGCCCCGCTGCCAAACCCTTCACCGGCGACCGCAATGCCCTCATTGCCGCCGTCCGCGACGCGCTATACGCGTCGAAGATCATCAGCTACGCGCAAGGCATGGTGCAGCTCGGCGCCGCCAGCAAGCTCTACAATTGGAGCCTGAACTTCGGTGACATCTCCGCCATTTGGCGCGGTGGCTGCATCATTCGCGCGCAATTCCTGAATCGCATCACCGAGGCCTACCGCAAAAACCCAGACCTCAAAAACCTCGTGCTGGATTCATTTTTCAGCGACGTCCTGGCGCGCACCCAAGCCGGTTGGCGCACGGCGGTGCAGACGGCGATCGAGTTCGGCGTCGCGTCGCCCTCGTTCAGCAGCGCACTCAGCTACTACGACAGCTACCGCTCCGAAAACCTGCCCGCGAACCTGCTTCAGGCACAACGCGATTTCTTCGGGGCACATACCTTCGAACGCGTCGACAAGCCGCGTGGCGAATTCTTCCACTACGACTGGCTGAATCCCTAGGCGCACAACCCTCACACAACGGCGCACTGGCAACGGTCAGTGCGCCGTTTTGCGTTTTGGGAATCGTATCAAAAAACAGATTCCCCGCACGCACCGAAAACTCGGGCCGGGCGAATTCTCGAAAATCTGAGTTTTCGCTTTGCGAAATCGACCCTTAGCTGCTGGCTTACAAACATATGGATATCACCCGCACAGCATACGGAACTTGGAGCGGCGGCCGCTTCATGCACTTTGGCGAACCGCTCGATGACGCGCGGTATGACAGCGTGATCCAACTCGCCTATGAACAAGGCATACGCACGTTTATGACCGCCGACGTCTACGGAAACGGTCTCGCGGATGAAATGCTCGCGCGCGCGCTTTCAGGCATCCCCCGCGACACCTATTGTCTCGTCGGTGCGATCGGCCACGACTTTTACAAGGGCGAACGCGAAGGCGCCAAAGGTTACGCCCGGTTTACGGATTCGCGGCTTCGAGCCGCCCGGGACTACGCCGATTATGTTCGTATGGCTGTCGACAAGTCCCTCGAGCGAAACCGCACCGGGAAGTTCGACGTCCTCCTCCTTCATAACCCCGACTCCGTCGGCTACACCAGCGACGCCGTCTGGAAAGCGATGGCCAGTATTCGGGATGAAGGCCTCACCGACCGGCTCGGCATCGCCCCTGGACCAGCGAATGGCTTTTCGCTCGACCTCATCCAAAACTTTGAACGATTCGGCGAGGTCATCGACTGGGCCATGATCATTCTCAATCCGCTCGAACCTTGGCCGGGACGCCTATGCCTCCCCGCTGCCGAGAAATTCGGAGTCAAACTGATCACCCGCGTCGTCGACTACGGCGGCCTTTTTCACGGCGACGTGGAACCCGGGCACGCCTTTGGCCCTCGCGACCACCGCACATTCCGACCCGAAGGCTGGGTCGAAGCGGGTCACGCGAAACTCCAAAATATGCGTGAGATCGGGGATCGCCACGGCATCTCCACTCTCCAACTCGCGAGCATTTGGAATCTTTCCCACGCTCCTGTCGCCAGTGTCATCCCCACAATGATTCAAGAAGCCGGTCCAGATGCCAAACCGATCGAGGCAAAGATCGACGACCTCGCGATGCTGCCCGATATCACGCTCGACGCCGATGAGATCGCGGAGATTTTCCGGATCGGCGACAACACGAACTGCATGGAACTCAAGGGTGGCAACCCGAACCATGATGGCGATCCAGGTCCTGACCGTTGGGCGCTCAACCACGATCTGACCGAGGTGGCGAAACGTTGGAATATTGAGCCCTCTCGCGACCTCGTCTGCACACACGCGAAGGTTGCCTAGCCAGATCGCCGCCCGCTGATTTTTGGCAAGATTTTGCCTCGCCTGCGAAACTGAGAAGTCTATTTTCAACCCGTGAAGCGGAGCAATATCCATCGCTGCAAGCGGATGATCATCGGCTTGGGGGTGTTGTTTTTGGGGCCGCGCTGCGAAGGTGAATCGCCAGAGCGAACCCCGGTCGTTTCGAGCAGCATCGCCAGCATCGGCTACGGGAAATCCACCAAGGCACTCGAGGTCGAGTTTCGCTCCGGCGCGATCTACCGCTACCTGGATGTCCCGGAAACTGTCGCCAACGATTTCATCCGCGCCAAATCCAAAGGACACTACTTTTCGACCACCATTCGAGGGGTCTATTCTTTCCAACATTTGCCTATCGCCAAAAAATGAGACTGACCCGAGATGAGATTCTTTTGATCGCCTTGGTGCTTGGTGGATTGCTCGTCGGCGCGACCGTCCAGCATTACCGGGATGTCAAACGCCGCACCGGCTCCGAAATCTCGACTCCGGACGCCACCGCAAAACCTTAAAAATGACCTGCGCGATCCCTCCCGCCAGCCGGATGTTGTGAATCCCTGTGCGCACTGCTATCTGTCTCGGAATCCTCTTCCAATGCGCTTTCTGATTTTCCCCGGGCTTCTCGGATTATTCCTGTTGGTTTCATTACCCGAGTGCGATGCCGCTCAGCTCTCGAGTCCGCACTATCAACGTCCGCGACTCCAATATCCCCATCATAAAACGATCAGTTACTCCCATCTTCGCCCGCAAGGGATGACCGCGACACCGTCGCACGGGCCGATTTCCTATCAACTCCGCCGCGGAGAAAAGCTGCAACACTACAAACAAAGCATCCCCAAACGTGGCGGAGGGCGCCGTCCGATTCAGATTCCGAGTCGGGCGCCGAACCCGAGCGCCGCGGGCCATTTACCCCACGCAAACTCGACGAGTTATCGCGCGGTCCCAACGCGGCAGATGGCCATCAAGCCATCTCACGTTCGCAGCCCAGTCCCGCGCTACCGCTAAAACGGAGAAGCGGCGCCGACGCATCATTTCACAGGATCGAAAGGTTTGGTTCGATTTGTCGGCGGCATCGATGATCCCGACGCGTTTGCGGGCGATGTGAATTCACCTCAGCGGTACGATGCTAATGCGTACCTCGTGCCGATGGAAGGATAGGCGCACAGACCGATGACGAACGCACACCATGCCAGCTAGGAGACTACTTCATGGTAGCCGCCGACTAAACTCTTCCGTGCAATCTGAATTTGGATTCTTGGCGCGGTTGTTATTGAGTTGGTTATTCCTTTGTTCCCAAAGCAAGACATGAACCGGTAAGACCCCCTAGGATGAAACGTGGCCGGAATTCGGCGATTCGTCGCGAGTTTCTCTCTCCAGCACTCGTTCCGGCGACTCATTGCGACAAGCGCCTCCCCGTATCTTCGCGGTCGATCTACCGCAAACCGGTGTCGATATGAAGCGTCGTCTCGGAAACCTTTCCTGACTCTGCGGTGACCTCCACGGTCGCGGACGGTGGTCGGATTGTCGCGGTCGCACCAACAACGGTCGTTGGGTTTGACGGCAAAGTCGAGGTGACCCTAAATCGGCCAACCGGCGTCCGAACCTCGAATCGCCCTTCCTTGCCAGTGATGCCCGTCCACCGAAATTGCACCGCACCTGTGACTGTCGCCGTAGATACGATCTGTTCCACGACGACGGTTGCGTTCGCCGCAGGAGCCTCGTTCGGTTGCCCTTCGAGAGTGACCGGGCTGATTGGGCCGAAAAGGACTAACCCCTTAATACCCGATGGAGGCAGAGTGACGACCGGCACGGGAAGATGAAACGTCACTTCCGAGATTTTCCCAGCGACTACGTTCACCTCCAGGCTCCTCTCCACTGAGGAGACCAATCCAGCATCGGTCTGGACCGCCGGCACAACGGCAGTGACACGAAAACGACCGACCGGCGTTACGACATTGAATTGGCCGTCGGCATCCGCCACTCCGCTCCAGACAAATGGTTGTCGGGCAACTCCCGAGTTTTCGGCGCGGAATTCCGTCACCCGCACCATCGCCCCAGCAGCGGGCACCTCGTCGGGCAGGATATTTGCCGCGCCTGGGGGATTCCCGGTGGCGCGCAGGACAAATCCTTTGATTCCGGTGTCCTTACCGGGCTCCGGTGGCTTGGCTCGAAGCGCGATCTCGAAAATCGAAGTGGCACCGATCTGTTTGTCGGCGTCGATCGACGATTCGAGGGTGTATATGCCGGGCGTCAAATCCTTGAGCGGGATAGACAAGACCCTCTTCCAGCGGCTTCGCTTTTCCAACGTGGCGCTGGTGATGACTTGAGCGTCGACGAGATCCGCATCCGACTCCCACACTTTTTGGCCCTCGGTATTGAAAATCCGGAAGGTGAATTTTCGGTCCGCAAGGCCCGCATTGGCGAATGTAAATGGAATCGATGTCGAACTGCGATTGTATAGCGCGGCGCAGGCTACGAATTTGGTTGCCGGCGGCTTTGGTGGATCGAGAAGCGGAGCACTGGGTTCGTCGCCGATGAAGAATTTGTATCCGCTCGTGGTCAGCGAGGTTTGCATCCCAAAGAGGGAGTCCTCCACGGATGGCGTTTTCACACCGGTATCCGCGGCGAAGCCGGTCGCTGAGATGATTGCCGCCAGCAGGCGGGCACCATTTTTGAGGAGTGGGGAGATCATGTGCGTTTGGGTATATAAAGCCTGAAACCACAGACGGGTGCCCTTTCGGGCGAATCACCGTGTTACAGTTTTTGGAATCAAACCCCCGAAACGCGAGAAGTTTCGCGACCGATTTTGGGCTTAAAACTTTACTGCCAGGGAGACGCCGCCACCCGTATCCCACTTGCTGTAGTCGGGGACAGATTGTTCGTTCGTGTCGCGCGTTTCGTAGCTGGTAAATACACGGACACTCGACCAGTCGTTAATGCGGAACGACAGAGCCACGCCGAATGTATTAAAGGCGTCGTTGCGCGACGCATTTTCCCAATAATGAGTCTGCTGAAAACGGTAGTAAGGCTGGAGAGTGAGGCGTTCGGTCAACTGGTGAACGGACGTGATCAGGAAAATCGAATCAGTCCGATCATTGATGTGCGAAACCGGTTGTGGGTCGGTGTACGTGAGATGCAGTGCTCCGAAATAGCCGATGGTGATGAAGTTCCGATCATTGATCTCAAACAGTTTTTCGACACCCCATTGCGGCAAGGCTTCGGTGTAAAACTCATTGTAGTTCGCCTCGAGGCTGAGATAGCGATTGTAGTCGATTCCAGCGGAGATCGTCCAATTGCGCCCGAACGTATAGCGACCACCGAGGTAGGCGGTGCCGACCGTAAAGTCGATGTTGTTGAGTTGACTCTGTGTGTTATCGAGACCGTAGTTGTAAAGCTGCTCCCGGTAACCCGTGCGCCACGCAAACTGTCCACCCCACAAGTCGATCGGCGTCGGCGCGAAGCCAAACCAAGCGGTTGAAAGGAGAATGCCCGTATCGTCGTTGCCTTTCTCGGAGAGAAGCGCATTAGACGTATAGTAATACTGAACATCCACCCCGGCTTCAAAGTAGGTCTTCCGCACCTTCGGCATCACGAGGTACTGCGGACCGACGTCTTCGTTTTCACCCGGATAAAGTTCGGGCACCGTTTCTCCATCGCCGAGTTGACGCTGGCCGTAGCCACCGAGACTGCGCTGCGTATTCGCGCCTTGGACCGTATTGATCGCTGAATCGACGGGACGACCGGCAATACCAGCGACAGTGCTAGCAAGAAGGAAGAATGGGATGAGTCTCATATTGGTGAAGGTGAGGGATAAAACGGAACTAGCGGATGATGATGCTGCCTCCAGTGACGGCTTGTTCGGCTGGGATGCTGCCGTGACGGACGTTTTGGATAAAATTCACGTCGCCGAAACTCACGGGGCGACCAGTATTCGGGTTGGGCGCCAGTCGACCGCTCGCGGAATCGAGCACGACACGGGACCCGGCTTGGAAGTTGACGTTCCTCAGAACGATGGTCTGCGCAGCGAGCGATACGTCAGTCACGTTAAAGTTGGTGCCGTTCACCCCGAGGATGTTTTGCGCCGTAATCGAGACCGACGAATTGGCGCCGGGAGAATCAAGAATCGAGGGATGGAAATCCGCTGAGTTGATCGCCACAGCCGACCCGCCCGTAATATTCGTAGAAAAGGAGCGGAAAACGCCGCTTCCGACGGTGATATTCCCGGACGTCGAGACACTCAAGTCCGAAGTCGTCTTCAATTCCGACCCGTTGATGTTCAGCGTACTCGAACTCAAACTAATCGAGTTTGCTTCCAAGAAGCTATTCGTAAGCGTGAGTGCGCCGCTCGCATCAACGTTGATAGCACTGGAGGTAAGTGAACCTGATCCACCCTTTCCAGTGTAACCCGGGAATGTTCCGAAACGATTCAGGGAGGAGTTGGTCAGCGTGATATCTTGACTGGCCTGAATGTCGATATAATCGCCGACGATATCGATATTTCGGCCAACGAAGTTGCCACCAGCCGAGAAATTCGTGTCTCCAGCCGCACCGACGACATAAAACGCCTGCGTGCCACTCGATGCTTGGCTGCTCCCCACCAGGAAATCGCCGGTCGTATCCACGGTGAGATCCGAAGTCCGTGAAATGATGTCGGTATTAAAAAGATCCACACTCGGCGCACTGACGAAAACGCTGCCGGTATTGGTGAGAGAAAAGTCCGACCACACCAAGCCACCTCCGGAAGATCCACTGCCACTGAAGGTGCCACCAAAACCGAGCGCATACACATTCAAGGATGCCGTGTCGGCGGAGATGAACGTCCCGGGTTTTTGCTGAATTGTATTCCCCGCGATGAAGTAAAGCTCGATACCGGGGCCGCCAACCAGCGAGACCCCCTGGTTCACGATGAAGTCTTCCAACGATACGAAGACAAATACACCAGGATTGTAGGGTGACAGGTCGATCGACGGCGTCACGATGGTCGTATTCCGGGCGTAAAAGACGGCAAAGTCCGGCGGCAACAAAATGCTCTCAGCACCTACGGCGGTCGCGATGGTGAGATTCAGCGTGAAAACCCGCTTTTGCTCCAAGCCGGGTTTTGCGATGATCGCGTCGCTCCCCAACGCGCCACTGATACCTCCTCCACGTGACGAGTTTTCGATTAGAACCTCGCGCGAATTCACGTCCACCTTGTAGGCCGTCGTCGGATCTTCGCCCGCGAGCAAATTAGTCGTGACGAGTTGACCACGGGCAATC
The DNA here is from genome assembly GCA_043735935.1 of Chthoniobacteraceae bacterium. GTDB lineage: Bacteria > Verrucomicrobiota > Verrucomicrobiia > Chthoniobacterales > Chthoniobacteraceae > JANLQB01. Next base: position 23,686 of record JAYTDO010000200.1, on the reverse strand, counting down.
ATCCGGTCCTGCACCGCAATCGCCGCTTGGATTTTCGCTAGGGAAGGAAGCGGTTTCCGATATCCCTGAACTAATTGCGACACACCCACTTGTTGGCTCAACTGAAAGGTCAGCACTCCGCTCAGATCGCCGCCCGGCAGGGCGAAGACCATTTGTCCCGCCTTCAGGGTGCGAATCCGGCCCTTCGCCGTCCTGACCTGCCCCGTGCCTTCCATCAGCAGCACCTTAAACCCACCATTCGGCGTCGTGGCCACGATGAGGGTCGTCCCAAGCACAGACGCCGTTGCAGCGGCAGTCTTGATTGTGCCGCCTCCCTTCCCAGTCGGGGAGTTGAACAGAATCGATCCTTTTTGGAGGTTGATCTCCCGCTTTTGCGGCTCGAACGAAAAAAGCGTGTTCGCCCCGACTCGGGTCACGGTCTGATCGGGCGCGATCATTTCCGCGCGCGAATCCGGACCGGTCTTCATGATATCCGGCACACCAAAAGTGGCGTTGATCTGCGCGGCATGGCGAGCCTTCCCGCCGGGCTGCAAAATCGTCACATCCTTCACGACCTGCGTGATGGTCGAATTATCGATCGTCGCCGCTTCGGCGCAAGGAGCCAGAGACAAAGCGGCGAGAACAGGGAGCAGGAACAGGGATTGTTTCATAGTGCGAGAGAAAGACTGCGCGTCGATTTAGGGAAACGCGCGTATCCGGTCAAGCGCGTTTTTAGGAAAAAATGTCCTGCTCGTTCAGCCCCGATTACAGCCGCTTCACCGTAATATTGCTACCGCCCGACTGTTGCTGAACCGGCACCCCGCCGTAGGTCACATTTCGGATGAAATTCACGTCGCCGAACCGCACCGGCTGGCCCGTGTTCGGCTGGGGAGCGATCTGCCCGGATGCCGACCTCAAAAGGACCCTCGATCCCTGGTTAAAATCAACGTTTCGGAGAACCACGGTTTGCGCCGCAAGCGCCACCGATTGCGCCTGAAAATTCACGTTGCTGATGCCGAGCGTGGATCCGGCGGATAACACCACCACGCTAGACGTGGCTGCTGTCGCTCCGAAAAAGTTCCCTCGATTGACAAGCATGTTCTTCGCCGCAACAAATCTGACATTGTCCGCGGCGACGGAGAGGCGAGCGGCGGCGATATTATTGCCGCTGATCTGAACATTACCCGCCTTGATCCCCGTATCGGTGAGCGAAATCCCCGCGTCCGAAAACAACCGCACGGCGCGCGCGGTGCCATTCGGCCGCCCGAAGGAATCCAGGCTCGAGCTCCCCGCGATTTCGACCGTATCGAGCGTCAACCGTCCGACGGCCAGCACGATGAAACGATTCCCGCCGATCACACTCGCAGTGGCCGTAAAGCTGCCGCCCGCGTCGATCCCGATATCACCCGTTGCGAAAAATGGCGGCGGCGTCCCGAATGCCGGAGACTCGATGTTTTTGGTCGGGCCATTCACGTTCACGTTCCCGTCGATTGCGATGAACAAATCGCCGCCCACAGCGACGAGGGCGCTGCGATTCAGCCGGAGATCACCGCCGATCGTGAAAATCGAGTCGCCGCCCACCGACTGCATCGCGCTCCGATTCATCAACAGACTTCCGTCCACCGCGACGTCCACGCTTTCGCCTCGCGACAGACTCCGCAGCATTCGCAGATCGCCGCCGACGGTAAAAAACAACGTGCTTTCCGCAAAAAACTGAGACTCCGCCGCGGGGTCGAGAAGGTCCGGAACTCCAAAACCGACCGCGTTCAGCGTCCCCGTGGTTTGCACGTCCAGCACTCCGCCATCGGCGCTCAGCAGACTGCCGTCGAGGTTTGCCGCGGCAGCCATGACAAAGAGATTCCCGCTCGAAATGATGCCGCCATCGACCATGCTCAAGGTCGCAGCAGCGGGCTCGATCGTGAGTCCCGGCGGCAGGAATTCCGGCACGCTGCCATCGAGCAGGAAAACGAACGCATCCGGCGCGTCGATCGCGAGGAAAGCGCCCGGTGTCTGGCGCAGCGTCCCGCCCGTCACGATCGCCACCGGGCTGTTCGTGCCACCGATCGTCACGTCTTGCGTCAGGACAAAATCCTGCGCCATCAGGAACACAAACGTCGCCGGCTCGTAGGGGGACAAGTCGATCGAGTCGGTAAGCACAGTCGCATTGCGAGCGACAAAAAAACTGAGATCCAACGGAACATCGAAATCCACCTGAAAGGCCGAACTGAGAAACGCGGGCGCTCCCGCATCGGATGCGAAGATGCGTTGAGCCTCCAGAAACGGCGAGTCAATGATCGCGTCGGACGCAAAGAAGTCCGCCGCCGTCGGCGCATTTTCCACGACCGGCGGGGGCTCCATCGTCTGCTCGATCTGTTCGACCTGCACCGTCGTATCCACCCGCAACACCTCTCCCGGCGCATTCCCCGCCAGCAGCCCCGTCTTTTGCAACTTCCCGCTCGCAAACAACGCGTCTTGCTTTGCGATGGCCGCGTCGATCTTTGCCTGCGAACCCAGCTTTTGCTTAAAACCTCCAGCCAGCAGCGACGACGACACCTGTTCATGAAGCTGAAAGGTCAGCACGCCGCTCAGTCCTCCCCCCGGAAGCGCATAGACCATCTGTCCTGCGCCCAGCGTCCGAGAGCCTCCCTTCGTCGTCCTCACCCGCCCGGTTCCTTCGAGCAGCAGCACCTTAAATCCGCCGTTGGGCGTCGTCGCAAAAACCATCGTCGTCCCGAGCACGGAAGCCGAAGCCGCAGCCGTCTTGATCGTTCCGCCTCCGTTTCCCGGCGGTGAATTGAACAACACCGAGCCTTGCTGAAGGTTGATCTCGCGCTTCGACGGCTCAAACGAAAACAACGTATTCGCCCCCACCCGCGTGATCGTCTGATCCGGCGCCATCATCTCCGCACGGGAATTCGGACCGGTCTTCATGATGTCCGGCGCCCCAAATGTCGCGTTGACTCGCGCCGTCGTCTTCGCTTTCGAAGCCCGCTGGATGATGCTCACATCATTCACCACCTGGGTGATGGTGGATGTGTCGATATTCGCGGCGAACGTCGGCGAAACCACGATCACCGCGGCGACGAAGGGGACCAGTTTGAATCGGGTTTTCATAGCGCAGTCGGAACTCCCGCAGCCGTAATCGCCGACCCGTCATCGGTCAAGCCGCCGTATCACCCGCGTATCCACCAATACGCGGCGGAGACGGTCGGCAGAACACAGAGCGCAAGCAACGACAGGCAGCCCGACCGCTGAATCGGCAAGCCTTCCCCACGCCACTGAACCGTCAGTTTTTCCACCGCCGCTTTGGCTTCAGCCAAGCCGACTCCCATCGCGGCGCGATAAAGTTTGATCGCCTCGATTTTCCTCCCCGCCAGCACGGCCGCCTTCACCCCATCGTCCTCCGCCGACGCCATTCGCTCCGCGGAAGCCGCGATCGGCAGACCCGCTTCGAGCGCCTCCACTGCGGCCTTCGCTTCCGCGAGCCCGACGCCGGTTGCCTCCCGGTAAAGTTTGATCGCGGCTATCTTTTCGCCCGCTCGTAGCGCGGACTGCACCGCGGTGAGCACGTCGTCGGGAGGGACGGGGTTCATCGGAGCTATTTTTCCGTTAAAGTGTGCGCACCATCCCAGTCCGTCGGCGGCGGGTTGGTCGCATACTCCGCGATCCGCTCCAGGTACATCTGGCAAAGCCCGTCGCTCCCGCCCAACTCCGCATTGACCTCGCGGAAAATGACGGTCGCCTGCTCCCACCGCTGTGCCCTCAAATGCTCAATCGCGTCGTGATAACGTCGTAGCCACGTCGGCGCCGGCACACTCGCGTCGCTGAGGACCGTGAATGTTTCAACCGCGTTCTTCTTTCCCTTCATGCGTGCGAAATCCACCCGTCGAAACACGAATTTCCCGAGCGTGAGTTGCTCCACGGTTCCTCCAATCAGCAGGTCCACACCGTATTGTTTGGTCGCGCTCTCAAAGCGCGCCGCCGTGTTCACCGCGTCACCGAGCACGGTAAATTCCTTCCGCTCCGGGCTTCCGATTTCGCCCACCACCACCTCCCCGTGGTTCAGCCCGATGCCGATCCGCAGCGGCACCCGCTGCGCCACACCCACCCAGCCCGCATTGAGCTTCTCCAGCGCCGGCCGCATCTCCAGCGCCGTCCGCACCGCGCGTTCCGCGTCCACCTCGTACCCGGCCGTTTCCACGTCTCCCCAGGCCGCCACGATCGCATCGCCGATGAACTTTTGCAGCGTCCCGCCCTGCCGGTGGATGCACCCCACCATTGCCCGGAAATATTCGTTCAACTGATCGACCAGCGCCGTCGCATCACTCGCCTCCGAGATCGTGGTGAAGCCCCGGATATCGCTGAAAAGCACCGACACCCGCCGCTTCTCTCCGCGCAGCATATCCGCAAATCCATCCGCCCTCTCGACCACCAACTTCGCGACGTTTTTTGAAACGTAACGATCCAGCACCCCGCGAATGATCCCCTTCTCGAGTTGCTCGATCGTGAACGTCAGCAACACGCCAAACAGACCGATGGCGACCAGGCAGAAATCCGAAGCGCCCAACGGCGTCAGCACGTGACGGGCGCTGAAAAACCACTGCGTGCCGTAGGTCACCGCCGCCATCAGCACGACCAGCGCCGCGAACTGCCCGACCGCCGCGCGAATCCGCAACACGCTCAACGCAGCAAGGACGCTCACGGCGAGCGCCATCCAGCGGCTCGTATTCGGCGGCGCATCGCGCAGTTCCATGCCGCTTAACAGCGCACCGGCGATCTGCGCGTGGATTTCGACTCCCGGCATTTCGCCGAAGGGCGTCCGGTGGACATCGTGCAGGATCTCCGCGATCGGACCCGCGAAGACCAGCTTGTCCTTAAAGAGCTGCCCGTCCTGATATTTCGCGCCATTCATAAAGAGTCGATCCACGAGGATCTCCTCCATCGGGTAATGCGCATACGTCGTCGCCCGGCCCTGGAAATTAATCGGCTGCGAATACCCGTGCGGCGACTCAATCCCCAGAAATTTCGCCACCGCCAGCGGCGCGAAACTCACGATGTCGTCGCTGTCGTCGTCTATCCCAAACTCCCGCATCATCGAAGTCCGGTAGCTGAATCGCCGGATCGCCTGATCGATATCCGATCGCAGCAGGCACGACCCCACCAACAGCGCCGGATCACCTTCGCCGATCAGCGCCGTCGCAGGCACGCGGTAGGAAAGCTTCGCGTCATTCCCGTCCTCCGTCTTGTCGTCGAACATGCTCCCCAGCACCAGCCGGTCGCGGTACTTCTCGATGACCGGCGCCAGCACATCATTTCCCGGGAAATCCCCGTCCAGCACAAGATCGAGCGCCACCACCTTCGCGCCCGCCTGGAAGAGCCGCTCGATCAACGCCGCCCACACCGCCCGCTGCCACGGAAAACGTTGCCTGGCCATCAATTCCACCGCCGGATTCTCCTCCGCCAAACCCCGCAGCCCGGTCTGATCCATCGACGAAGCATTGATCCCCACAATCACGATGTCCTTCTGGGGCGGCTCCTGCCCGCGCGTCTGGAAACGCCAGTCCATCCACCATTCCTCCAGCCGCTGAAGCGGAATGTAACTGGCAAACCGATCCGTCTGCGTGACTCCAAACACCATCGCCGCCCACGCCAGCACGATCGGCACCTTTCCCTTGCGCAGCAGCCGCGGGGCACGGCGCATCCACGCGCGTTTTTGGATGAGGTGGCGGAACCAATTCACGCGCCGATGCAACGCTGGTTCCTCTGCATTGGCAAGATCACATCGGCTCGATCGTCGTCAGCCCCGTCGTGATCGTCCACGCATCCGCCGCGCTCATCCTTTTCAACTCATGGCCGGCGCCCCAGGAGTCCGTAAAAAGCACGTCGTTCGTCTTCGGATTATACCCGATCAAAATCCGCATGTGCCCGCCCGTCTGCCGCAGTCCCGTCTCCCCCATCAGCCCCAGATGCACCGTCCAGAGCAGCGGGACACCTCGGTCCACCTGATCCCGCAGCGTCCGCTGGAATCGCTCCAGGTCGCCGCGGTTCTTCGTCCGCACCTCCCGCAGCACAGCGCCTTTCATCGCGCCGAAAATCGCCCCCATGTCGATCACTTCCCGCGGCTCCGGGATCGCCGCCACACCGGCCCTCTTCGCCGCCCGGTTGTAGTCGCGGATCAAGACCACCAGATCCTTCACATCCATCTTGTCCACCTCCCTCACCCGCACCTTCAGGCGTCCGGCGACCTTCTTTAGCGCCGCCATCATCGTGGCATAATTAGTCCCTCCCTCCACGTCGGACTTCGCGATCTGCGCCAGTTCGTTCGCATCCACATCCGCGCCGTAGTAACGCATCACGCGCTCCGTGCTCGCCACCACGCAATACCCCTTCTGCCCCTGATCCACCATCGGCACATCCTTGATCCACACATCGCCCGTCACCACATCCCGCTGCAAATGCGGCGTCGGATTAAAGCGCGGCAACGTCGCCGGCGCAGCCGTCAGCAACCGACCCGCCCCCTGGGGCGGCGGCGCTACCTCCAGCCTCACAAACTCCGCCCGAAACGCGATATCGCGCGACTTCACCTCGCGCGTCGCGCTGTACTCCAGCGTGAAAAGTGCGCCGTCCGTCTTCCACAAAAGCCCCTCCGCCTTCACCGCGTTCGCCAGATCTTTTCCACGCGCGGTGAACTTCACCCCCGTCGCCTTCGTCACCGCCTCCGCCGACGCCTTCACGAGCGCGTCGTAATTCGCCCGCGCCAATTCGCCCGCATCTCCGCGAGCGTAAAAATTCGCCGTCACCGCGGTAAGTTTTCCACCCTCGAAACGCGCAATCGCCTCCACCACCGGCAGCCCAAAAAGCACCAGCCCCGGCCCCGGCGCCCGCGCCGAATCCCGCGCGCTCGAAGTCCACACGAAGGGCAGCCCCGCCGCCGCATTCTGAAACTCGTCCGGCTTCATCGTCCACAACCCCGCGGTCGCCACCAGCCCATCCAGCGCCGCCTCCGCCCCACCCGCACGCACCGGCGCCAGCACGGCCAGCAGCGCAGCGCAGAGGTGGGGGAAAAGACGGGGGATCATTCGCGTGAAGCGCCAGCAGACAGCGTCCACGCCCCGGCATCAAGATTTCGATATGATGACCCCCGTCGGCACGGTCGTGCGCACGATCGCGCTCCGTCCGTCGAGAAACGTCACGCGCCACAGCACCTGGGCCCGAGAGTTAAACGCGTGGGTCGTCCCCGGCGATCCGCTCACGGCTTTCAACACGACGAAATTCTTCACCTGTTTCCCCGACGCGATCGTATCGCCTTCGCGGAACAGGAGCCGCAACGCCCCCGCGCCATCGGTCGCCCACACACCCACGTCGTTCGTCTTGTCGATCCCGTCCACGCCTTGCAGCAGCGTCGCCAGAAAGATCGGCCCGGTCTCCCCGCCCGCGATGGCGAGCGAAGTGAACGCCTTCCACATGCCACCGCCCACCGCCGGTTTCCCTTCACGCGCCAGCAGCGTCAGATCCTCGCCCGGCGGACGCCACCACAGGGAGAAGTCATTCTCCTTCACCACGTCCAACCCTTGCAGCACCGCAGGAAAAGCAAGCCCGCCTCCGTTCGACGCCAACACCACATCCTTGAACGATTTGAACGTCACCCCCGCGATCCCCGTCGGCCCCGTACTGTAGGCCACGCGCGACCATCCGCCCGAAGCCTCCACAAAGACACCCTTCGTCTCCGCGGAGGGCGTCCCGTCTTTATCGAGCACTCCCGTGAACGACATCCGATCCGTCTCCGACACCGCCCCGAAGCTCGCCCACGTCGCGCCGGGCATCAGCGACCCGACTGGATTCCCCTGGGAATTTGCCGCCTGCAATCCCTGATCCACCGTCCACCCGAGGAGGTATTTCGTCCCGAGACTCGACACCGCATTAAACGTCGCCGCCGCCGCTCCCACCTGCCAGCGACCCTGCCCGGGCGAACCACTCGCGGTCGCCAGTATCCGGAACGACTTCGCCGTCTCCAGTGACGCAAATCCGTTCGCAGTGCTGACTCCTTCGCGCACCACCAATGTCGTCGCAGCGTTGCGGAAATGCCACGCGCCAAAATCCGTCGCCGAAGTCACCGCAGGCGTCCCCGTTTCCTTTGTCAAAGTCGCCGTATAGAGGACGCCGACCGGTTCGTCCGGGGGTGGCAAAATCACGATAAAGGAAGGGTTGGCGGTCGCCGCGATGACCGAACCGATTTCGCCCCCGATCGCCACGCTCTTAAATGTCTTGAACGTGGCGCCGTCCGAACTCGTCGCCGTCGATCCTTCGCGCGCCAGCAGCGTCACCTCACCCGCTGGTCCCACCCGGATCACCGCCGAATCCTCCGCCGCATCCACCCCGGCCAGCGTCGCGATCGTCGCGAGGTAATCCGAAGCGATCACCGGGTCCCGGAATTTCTTGAACGTCGCACCCAGAACTCCCGGCACCTCCGCGCCCACCGCGAGCCGCAGTTGTCCATTCACAAACAACCCCGAACCGGTCGACGACGGCGAGCCCGGCGGGTTTTTCCACTTCGCCAACATCGCCACGCGCCCATCCGCATCCACCGCCGGCACCCCGAACCTGAACCACGTTGCCCCCGCCGGAATGCGCGGGTCCGAGCCAGCGCCGGGCAACACGTCGCCCTTCGTAAAAAGGACATCATGCACCACGTCGTCCTGCGCCGGCGGAAACACCGTCACCGTGAAATATCCGTGCGCCACATTGCCCGCCCGATCCGTCGCCATCACGTCCACCTCGGTCACCCCGATCGGGAAAACCGATCCCGGCGCCGGGCTCGCGGACACCCCCAGCAGCCCCGTCTCGTCGGTCGCCCCGTAATCGAAATCCACCACCGCCCCGTCCGGACTGGTCGCCGTAGTCTCGATATTCCCATTCGGCGAAACCACCGGGGGCGTCAGATCCACACGCCACAGCGACGTGGCTGGCGTCGCATCGGAGTTCCCAACCGGGTCGATCGCCCGCACCGAAAGCGTGTGCGCCCCCTCGGACAACCCGGAATAATTGATCGTCCCCGCGACATTTTGCGGCACCCCGCTATCGAGCGACGCCTGATACGTCACGCCTTCCTCATTCGAGCCGAAGGAAAACGCGGCGGACGTCGAATTCGCAAACTGCGGCGGGCCGCTGATGATCGAAGTCTCCGGTGCCGTCACGTCCACCGTGACATTAAAGTGGTAATCGTACTCCCGCGGATTTCCCAACGCATCCTGATACGAAATCAGCACCGTGTAATGCCCATCCACGATCGGCCCGCCCGTCGTCGAGACGATCCCCGATGATGCGCCCGGGTTTCCGGCATTGATCGGGAATGTGTGCGCCCCAGTGGTCCCCCCGCCGGCACCCGGCGTCAGGAATACCTCCACGCTTTGCATGAAATCGTGAAACTTGATCTCCACCGAACCGGCCAGCGCCGCCTCCGGCAGGCTGTAGCTCACCGTGATGGGCGAAGCCGTCCGCGCATTTTCCAAAGGCAAAATCAGCGTCGGCGCGAGCGTCGTCGTATCGACCACCGCCCGTTTGATATTCGCGGCCACATGGATCATATCCGTCGCCGTCGAGGTCCATCCCATCGACACGCTCGCCGCACCCGGCTTTGTGCTCGTACGGTAAAAAGCGAACTCACCCGGGATCGACTGGGTATGCACCACCGTCTGCCCGCCCGCCGCCGTCGGCAGGTTCAGGTTGATCTGATCGTAGACGTCGCACACATCCACCACGAGATCTCCCGACGCACTCGCGATCGTCAGGTTCGACGCCGCGTTCGGACCGGGCGTGATCAACTCGCTCATCGCACCGTTCATCGGGGTGGTTTGATCCACATTTTGATAAACCTGCGCCGCCACGAACGACGCGGGCGCCGCCGCAATCGTCACACTGATCGTCGCCATCGTGGGCGAGGCGCTGGTCCCCATCGCAAGATACCAGATGCCGTCAACGGCGGCGGATTCCTGCGTCTGTTCCCGCACGCGCGTCAGCGCGCTTGTCCCAAATTTCACCGCCGAGATCGTCGCGGAGTCATCGTCCGAGGCCATCACCACAAGCAGCCGATTCGTCCCAGCCGGGACGGTAAAGCTCATGCTGCTGCTGGACTGCACGCTGGCGGAACTACCGAGCGGCGACACGACGACGGCCGCCCACGAGTTAGCCGCGACTGCGAAAAATACCAGCGCTGCAAGGAGTCGAACGGTGAGGAGATGAAACGTTTTCATAAGTTTAATTTGTGCGTGTTTCAGGCTGCAAACATTGCGGGCCACGTCGAACCGGACCCCTGTCTGCACGACTTTCATCGGGAAGCTCCCGCTACAAATTTTATATGAATTTCCGCGGTCGCGAGCAAGCCCGCAGATCACCGTCACAACCACCCCGAGCGCGTGAACACCTTCCGCTTCGCTCCGCGAGCGTTCACCCGATTACGCGCATGATAATGTCGTCCGCATCCTCGTTCGCAGGCGCCACATCGAGCACGATCGGAAAAAACGCTCACCCGCGTTCCGCCCACCTTGAGTTGCTGAATCGTCGCTGCCTCGATCCCGAATTGATGATCCATCGTCGCACCGGCCGGCGTGCCGCCGGAACCGAACGAAAGCGGCCCGATCTCGCTCGTCGTCGCCAGGCTTCCTGCAGCCGGCGCCACCACATCGCCCGCATCTCGAAACACGCCATTCATCGGATCGACTCCCGCGGCAATCGAACTCCGAGCCAGCATACCTTTCACGATCACGCCGGCGATCGCCGCGGCGCGCTGATAGCTTTCATTTCCGTCGAAAATGTCGTCCCCGTCGAGCATCGCGCCCGCGAGAAACAGCGAGTCGATCAGCCCACCACCCGCCGTCACCGAGCCGATGCGACTGCCCGCCACCAGCTTCGTATTCACGATCGAACCGGAAACGCTCACATTGCCCAGCGTCGCCGCGTCGAGCGCCGCGTTGATCTCACGATCCGTCCCCGCCACCACCAACGCCTGCCCCGCCAGGATCGCGATGTCGGCCAGCGTGCCGCTCGCGGCGATGCTTGAGCGCACCGTCACATCACCAAAACCACCGCCGCCGATCCCGCGCGGCGTGCCGTCGCCCGTCACATCGATGAGCACACCGGTTCCCAGAATATCGCCGACCGTCAGCGTCGGACGGTTGTTCGTGGTGTCGGAGCGCGTTGCGATCGCTTCATCGTACGGCAGATCCCCGCCGAGCTTGACGATTGTGTTCGCCGCCAGATCGCCGAGCGCGAGCACATTCACATCGCCCGAAACGTCGAACCCGCGGATAAAGCTCAAGTCACTTCGAAAGTGCGCGACAAACCGAAGGTCCCCGCCGCGGTGTATTTGGCGACGTAACCGTTTCCATTACCCGTCGCATGCACCGCCGTGAGCGCCACCACCCGCGCTCCAAAATCGAAGTCCACCGTTCCTCCAAAGGACCCGGCGATGTCGACGCTGTGTGTGACGGGATTCGCGGCGATGGCGTCCACAAATTCGCTCTGTCCCGCGTTGCCGATGCTCCCCGCCCACTCCCAACTCCCGGCGCCCGTCAGGTGCGCGAGAAACACGTCGCGATGATCGAGCCCGGTCGTCGCGTCCGAATTGTTCAGAATGATCGGCGCGCCCGTGGCCGGAAAAAACTCGCACTCACCTCGTATTCGCTCGCGAGATAAACGCCGCCGGTGCCATCGAGCGCAAGTAGCACCTGGAGGCCGTTGTCGTTCCCGCTCAGGTCGAGCGTCAGGCTCATCTGCACCGAACCCGCCCAGAGGATCGTTCCCGCCGGGTCGAATTTCACCACGAACACATTCCCGTCCGCGTCCGTGCTGGTGAGGCTCGGCAGGCCCGAGGCCGGGCTGAATGCCAGCGTCCCCGTAAAAACGCCCGCCGCATAAATGCTCCCGCCCGCATCGATGATCAAGTGCTCGCCCGACTGCTTGCCCGCGCCGGCGAGGGTCATCCCGCCGAACGAATCGAGCGCGTAGCCGATCCCGCCGCTTCCATCCTCCTCGACGAACACCAGCCGCGCGTTCTGCCCCCAGGCATCGACGAAAAAGGTCCCTGCCCCGGCGTCCAAATCCACCTTCGCGCCCACGGTGAAGAACCCGGAATGCAAGTGGCCATCCGGTCCGATCGCGGGAAAAGCCCCGCCGTCATTCCCCACGCCGCCAAACGTCTGCGCCCGCACCAACGCGCCGGAAGCGTCGATCGTCACCACAAACGCGTCGTTCAGCCCAGCGCTCGTCACGGGAAACACACCGGCGCCCGGATCGAAATCCGCCTTCGCTTGGAAGGACCCCGCGATGAAGACGTTCCCAGCCGAGTCCATCGCCACTTCCGAGCTCGTGTCGTTTGCGATTCCGCCCGTCGTGATGACACCGACCGAAGTCCACGCTCCGGTCGCGTCGAGTTGGGCGACAAAGATGTCGGCAAGGTCGGGCGCCGTGATGGCCTGCGGACCGGAGGTCGTGGAGAAAGTCACCGTCCCCGAAAACGTGCCGCCCACGGCCGATTTGCCCGTCGTTTTGTTCACTGCGATTGAGGGACTGTCGAAGTTCACCGTCCCGGCCGAACTGACCGAACTCGCCCATTGCACCGTCGGCGCGCCGATGCCGTCGAGCACCTTTGCCGCGAAAAAAACTGCCGTCGTTCGGGTCCACCGTCAGCGTCGTCCCGCCGAAGTTCACCGATCCGCCGCCGACGCCCGCATTCATCGAGCCGGTCAGGAAAATCCCGCCCTGCCCATCGGCCGCGATGCGTCCACCACCGCTGCTCAGGCTCATCTTCACATCGGTGCTGCCGAAACCCTGCGCCCACTACACGCGCCCCAGCGTGTCGATCTTCGCCACATAGAGATCGCTCGTCGCGCCCACCTGCGCGACCCTCTGTGAGGCCACATTGCTGCCGCCTTCCAGGAACCTCACGATCGTTCCCGACCTCGGTCCGAAATCGTTAAAGACGAACACGTCGCCACTCGGGGTCACGTCGAGTTGGATCGCCCGCGCGCCTTCGTCGCCGGCGGCATTTTCCGTCCGGATCACATCCACCCACGCGAGCGCGCCGGTGCTGGTAAATTTGGCCACAAACGCACCCCGGGCGCGTACTGCCCAGTATTAAAAAGCGCGTCGCTGTTCCCCGCGGTCGCCGTCCGGTTCACCACGCCGGGGCCGGGATCAAAATCCACCGTGCCCCGAAATGTTCCACTCACGTAAGTATTGCCCGCCGCATCCACCCCGCTCTCCATGATCCGCTGGTCGCCCGCGCCGCCGCCACTCAGCGCAATGCCGATGTTTGCCGGCGCGATGCGATCTTCGAGGGGTTCGAGTGGGAATGCGTAAACTCGCGGCACACGCACGTTTGGCATGGGCCGCATCACTGGCGACGGGGGTGGCATTGTCGATCCGAAACGCTGAAAGCCCGGAGACTACGGCACGGTGGTTTTCACGATCGCGGTCGTCCCGTCGACAAACGCGGCACGCCAGACGACTTCGGCGCTCGCGTTAAACGCGCGCGCCGTCCACGGGCTGCCGCTCACCGCCTTCAGTGCTGTGATCGAACTCACCACTTTACCCGGCGCGATCGTATCGCGTCGCGGAAAAGCTTCCTCACCGAGCGCGCGCTGTCCGCGCCCCAGACGCCGATGTCGTTGGTCTTGTCCACTCCGTCGAAACCTTGCACCAGCGACGCCAGGAAGATCGGACCCGTGTGCCCCCCGGGTATCGCCAGACTCGTGAACGTCTTGTGGAAACCGCCGCCGTCCGCTCCCGATCCTTCGCGCGCCAGCATCGTCAGCGATCCGCCGTCGGGCAGCCACCAGAGCGATGTGTCATTGGACGAATCGCCGCTGCTGAGCGTCGCGGGAAAAGCCACGGACGCGCAGTCGGAAGCCAGCACGGCGTCCATCACTACCTTGAACGTCAACCCCGTCGACGGAGCATTGTCGCCAAGCTGCACGACGGGCTCGAATTGGCGGGCATTCGGCAACCCGAGAAAGATGCCCGTCTTCGCGGCGCCGGTCACGCCGCCCCCCGCTCACCAAACCGCCCCGCAGCGCGATCATCGTGCTCGATTCCGAGAGCATTCCGAGGGTCTTCCAGATCGCCCCTGGCAGCGTCGTGCTGAAAAGCGAATCCCCGGCCAAGGCGAACGCCGACAGCGTCCCCACATCGTACCGCAGCAGCACCGAACGCCCTTCGCTGGTCGTGCCCGAGAAACTGACCACCGCCGGAGCGATCTGCCCCCGCCCCTGCCCGGGAGAGCCGCTCGCAGCCTTGAGCAAATTGAAGCTCTTAATCGTCTCCCTAGAGTGCAACCCGGACGCCGGACCGTTCTCGCGCTCGACGACGTGGCGAAGAGCAACGCACAGAAAAACCGCAGGGCGGGGGAAAACGCACGGAGAAACACGGCCGCGAACGTAGCCCTCTCTCCCCGCCGGGAAGTCCGTACTTGCCCCAGAAATGGGTCGCGGAAATCACATAAACGGTTCATGTAATATCCGGACCACTTTTCGCGCCGTTTTCGCGGCTCGTTGCCTGATGAAAATCCTTCAGATTTATCGTTTGCTCGGTTGCCTCGCGCTGCTCATCGCGGCTCCGCTGCGCCTTGTTGCCGCGCCGGTCGTGACGCGCGAGGAGTTCGTCGAGAAGCACTGCGCCAGTTGCCACGACGAGGAGGAAAAAACGGCGGGCTGGATTTGACGACGCTGAAATTCGACCCTGCGGACTCGCGTAATTTTGCCTCTTGGGTGGGCGTCTTTGATCGCGTCAGCGACGGCCAGATGCCGCCGAAAAAAAGCCGCGCCCGGCCCCGGAGGAATTGGCCGCGTTCACCAGTTCGCTGGCCTCGTCGCTCACTGCCGCCGAACAAGAGCAGGCGGGGCGCGAATGGCGCGCGACGCAGCGCCGCCTGAACCGCTACGAATACGAAAACGCCCTGCGCGATCCGCTCGACGCGCCCTGGCTCCAGGTGAAGGACACGCTGCCCGAGGATGGCGAGGCGCATCGTTTCAACAAGCTCGGCGATGCGCTCGACATGTCGCATGTGCAAATGGCGCGCTACCTCGCGGCGGCGGACACCGCGCTGCGGCAGGCGATGGCGTGGCAGGTGGCGCGACCGGACTCGCGCACCGTGCGCTATTATGCGCGAGAGCAGCCGGCATTCGCCAAACTGATACACCTCTCGGTCTTCGCCGCCAACCCTGAGCGTTACACTTTCCCCGTGCTCGGCTCGCGAGGGCAGCCGGATGTGCGTGCGGGCCTGGCGCCGATCACCGCAGGCGCTGCCGACCCCGCGCAGCGCGATCTTGAGGCGATGGGCGTGGTGGCGGGGACTTATGAGCCGTTGAAGGTTGCGTTCGATCAATTTCAAGCGCCTGCGGGCGGGCGTTACCGCCTTCGCCTCAGCGCAGCCGCATTGTGGGTGGGTCCGGCGGGCCCCGAGACCTGGTGGGTTCCAAATGTGGATGACGTTTCGCCGGGGCATCGCTCTGAGCCGATCACGCTCTACGCGGAATCGCCGACCCGCGTGCTGCGCCGGTTGGGGAGCTTCGATGTCGCCGCGGAGCCCACGGTTAATGCACTCGAAGTCTGGCTGGCTGCGGGTGAAACGATCCGTCCCGACGCCGCACGGCTCTGCCGCTCGCGCCTCGGCGCGGGACGCCGGCAAAATTCGCTGGCGACAGAAAGCGGGCAGCCCGGCGTCGCGTTTGGCTGGCTGGAAGTCGAGGGGCCGATTGATGAGCAGTGGCCTCCGGCGGGTCACCGCCTGCTTTTCGGCGACCTTCCGCTGCGCGCCGGTCCGCCTGTTGAGGCGGTGTCCGAGCATCCGCGCGAGGATGCGCTGCGGCTGCTGCGAGCCTTCGAGCAGCGCGCGTATCGCCGCCCCGTTGCGGAGGCGGAGGCGGGGCGTTATTTTCCGGTCATCGAGAGCGCACTGGCCGCAGGGAGCAGTTTCACGGGGGCAATGCTCGCCGGCTATACCGCGGTGCTTTGTTCGCCCCAATTCCTCTTTCTTACGGAAGCGCCCGGACGGCTGGACGATTACGCGCTGGCGGAGCGGCTCGCTCTTTTCCTGTGGAATTCCACGCCGGATCAGGAGCTGCGGACGCTCGCGGCGAATGCGCAAATGCACCAACCCGGCGTGCTTCGCGCGCAGACATTGCGGCTCCTTGGTGATCCGAAATCGCGCCGCTTCACCGAGGCCTTTTTGGATTACTGGCTCGATCTGAGGAAGATCGCCGCCAACGCGCCCGACTCGGCCCTCTACCCCGACTACTATCTCGACGATCTGCTCGCGGAGTCGGCCTTGGAGGAAACGCGCCTCTTCTTCGCGGAGTTGCTGCGAGGCGACCTGTCCGCGCGGAATCTCGTCGCGTCGAATTTCGCGTTCCTCAACGAACGGCTCGCCGCACATTACGGTTTGCCGCCGGTGGAAGGCGCGGCCATGCGGCGGGTGTCGCTCCCCCCGGAAAGTCCGCGCGGCGGATTGATGACCCAGGCCAGCGTGCTCAAGGTCACCGCCAACGGCACGACGTCTTCGCCCGTCGTGCGCGGTGCCTGGATCATGGAGCGCATCCTCGGCAAAGCGCCGCCGCCACCGCCGCCCGGCGTCGCCGCCGTCGAGCCCGACATCCGTTGAGCGAGCACCATCCGCCAGCAACTCGACCGGCATCGCTCCGAGCCGGCCTGCGCCGCCTGCCACGCGAAGATCGACCCCGCGGGTTTCGCATTGGAAAGCTTCGACGTGATGGGCGGCTGGCGGGACCGCTACCGCGCGATCGGCGACGACGCCCCGCAGAAAACCCCCGCCCCGAACGCGCGCAAAATCACCTTCCACCTCGCGCAGCCCGTGGATGCCGCCGGTGAGCTGCCCGATGGCCGCAAGTTCGCCGACATCCGCGACTTCAAGCGCCTGCTGCTCGACGATGAAAAACAAATCGCCCGCAACCTATTGCGGCAACTCACGGTGTATGGCACCGGCGCGCCCGTGCGTTTTGCCGACCGTCCGCAGATCGAGCAGATACTGCAACGCACCAGCCCCGGCCACTACGGCGTGCAGAGCCTCGTGATCGAACTCGTACAAAGCGAACTCTTCCTCAATAAATAGCACCCGCAATTGAATACGCATCAAACATCCGCGCCCGGCTCCTTCGTCTCGACGCAACGCGCCCTCTCGCGCCGCGAGTTCCTGCGCGGCGCGGGCATCGCGCTGGCGCTTCCGCTGCTCGATGCGATGCGGCCCGCGTTCGCCGCGTCATCGTCGCCACCACGCCGCCTGTTCGCCATCTGCAACAATCTCGGCCTGCTGCCCGAGCAGTTTTTTCCAAAAGAAAGCGGACGCGACTACGCTCCATCGCCCTACCTCGACCTCCTCGCGCCGCATCGCGGCGACTTCACTGTCTTCAGCGGCGTGTCCCATCCCGGCGTGGATGGCGGGCACCCGGCGGATGTTTCCTTCCTCACCGCCGCGCCGCATCCAGGCAGCAGCGGCTTTCGCAACACCGTCTCGCTGGATCAATTCATCGCCGGGCGCATCGGCCAGCTCACGCGCTATTCGTCCCTCACCCTCGGCGTCAACGTCGCGCAGGGCCAGCGCAGCCTCTCGTGGACCGACTCCGGCGTGCTCATTCCGTGCGAGGAAAAAGCCTCGGAAGTCTTCCGGCGGCTCTTCGTTCAGGGCACGCCTGCCGAGGTGGACGCGCAGATGCGCAAACTGGAGGTGGGCCGCAGCATCCTCGATGCGGTGGCCGGCTCCGCCAAAGACTTGCAGCGCACCGTGGGCGCGCACGACCGCGACCGGCTGGACCAGTATTTCACCAGCGTCCGCGACCTCGAAAAGCGCCTGCAAATCTCCCGCGAATGGGAGCGCAAACCCAAGCCCTCCGTCTGCGTGCCCGTCCCCCTCGATCCCGCGAGCCCGCGGGAATACATGGAAAAGGTGAAGCTCATGTATGATCTCGCGCGCCTTGCCTTCGAGACGGACTCCACGCGCTCGATCTCGCTCCTGCTCGACGGCGTGAATTCACCCGCCATCGAGATCGCCAACACGACCATCACCGACGGCTACCACAACCTCTCCCATCACGGAAAATCCGAGGCGAAACTCCTGCAGCTCAAGTCCATCGACGAATGGCACATGAAGCTCCTCGCCAATCTTTTCACCGAGCTAAAAACCGCAACCGAGGATGGCGAACCGTTGCTCGACCGCACGATGGTCCTTTACGGCTCGAATCTCGGCAACGCCAACACGCATGTGACCACCAACCTCCCCGTGCTTTTCGCCGGTGGCGGCTTCCGGCATGGCCAGCACCTGGTTTTCGATGCCGACCGCAATTACCCGCTCCCAAATCTTTTCGTCTCCATGCTTCAACGCCTGGGCATCGAGGCGGACAAGTTCGCTTCCGCCACCGGCACGATGCGCGGGCTGGAAAGCACGTAGCGGATCACTTGCGCACCGGCTCTCGGGAAAGGGTCACGGGAACGAGGGAATGGTTTCGCAATCAATGTTGGAATCCCGCTCTTCCACCGAGGGGCGGTGCGGCGTTACACCGCCGGCTGCTGCTGCGTGAGACAGTGAAATGCGCCCAAGCCCCAGATCAATTCGCGGCAATCGATCGGAACGATCTTCCGGCTGGGAAACGCCGCACCCAGCACCGCAGCCGCCCATTTGTCCTGCGGATCGGCAAAGACGGGGAGCAGGACAACTTCGTTGGCGATGTAGAAATTCGCGTAGCTCGCTGGCAGGCGTTGGCCGTCGCGCACGATTTTTCCAGGCATCGGCAGACGGTGAACTTCCAGCGGCGTGCCTTCCTCGGCCTTCATGGCTTTCAGCGCCTCAAAGTTGGCGCTCAGCGGCTCGTGATTCGCGTCGTTCACATCGTCCTCGACGACCGTGACGACGGACGTCCGCGCAACAAAACGCGTGATGTCGTCGATATGCCCGTCCGTATCGTCACCCTCGATCCCGTCGCCGAGCCAAAGGATGTTTGAAACCCCCAGCCAGTCGCGCAGGCTCTGCTCGATGTCCTTTTGCGAAAGGCTCGGATTGCGATTGGGATTGAGCAGACAACTCCGTGTCGTGAGCAGCGTGCCCGCGCCGTTCACATCGATCGAGCCCCCTTCCAGAATCATTCCGGGGTGATAGACCGGCAGGCCGAGCTTCGCGGCGATCTTCGTCGGTACCACATCGTCGTGGTCGAACGGCGGATATTTTCCACCCCACGCATTATAATCCCAGTCCAGGATCGCGACGCTCGGCGCCTCGGCGCGCGTCACAAAAATCGGGCCGTGGTCGCGGCACCACGGCTCATTGATCGGGATGTGATGAAAGGTCACGTGATCGGTCTTCACGTGAGCATGCGCGAGCTGCGCACGCACCTCCGCCTCGTGCGCCTCATCGCAAACGTTGATGTTCACAGGCTCGGAGGCCGCCAGCGCGTTCACCATGGCCGCCAAGGTCGGCGTCACCCGTTCATAAGCATCGGGAAAGCTGATGCCGTCCGGACGCGGCCACGACAGCCAGGTGGCCGCGTGCGGCTCCCATTCGGCTGGCATTCGATAACCGAGCGATGCGGTGGTGGTGGCGGAAACGCTCATAAACCGATCAATCGATGAATCGCCGTTCCAAATCGCTATACGCATCAATCCTCCGGTCGCGGAAAAACGGCCAGTGCGTCCGCTGCGTATCCACGTTGGCGAGGTCCACCTCGACGATTAGGATCTCCTCATCTCCCGCCGACGCTTTTGCGATCAACATTCCCGAAGGATCTGCGACGAAACTCTGCCCCCAAAATTCGATGCCATCGCCGCCATCCGGCGCTTCGTGGCCGACCCGGTTCGGCACCGCCACGTAGCAGCCATTCGCGATGGCGTGCGAGCGTTGGATCGTCTCCCAAGAGTTATGCTGGCGCTCCCCGTATTTCTCTTTCTCGGTCGGGTGCCAGCCGATCGCAGTCGGGTAAAAAAGGATCTGCGCTCCGCGTAACGCCGTCAGCCGCGCCGCCTCGGGATACCACTGATCCCAACACACACAGACGCCAATTTTCCCATAACGCGTATCCCACGCGCGAAACCCAAGGTCGCCCGGCGTGAAATAGAACTTCTCGTAAAAGAGCGGGTCATCCGGGATGTGCATCTTGCGATACTTGCCGAGGAAGGAACCGTCCGCGTCGATGATCGCCGCGGTGTTGTGGTAAAGGCCCGCGCTGCGTTTTTCGAAAAGGGACGCGACGACGACGATCCCCAGTTCCTTCGCCAGCGCGCAAAAGGCGTCCGTCGTCGGCCCGGGGATTTCCTCCGCGAGCTGGAAGTATTTGTGATCCTCAATCTGGCAGAAGTACACCGATGTAAAAAGCTCCTGCAAACACACGATCTGCGCGCCGCGCGCCGCCGCCGCGCGCGTCTGCGCCAGCGCCTTCGCGCGGTTCTCCGCAGGATCAGCGGTGCAGCGCATCTGCACGAGCCCGAGTTTCACTTTCGACTTGGTTTCCGACAACATGGTCCCTCGAAACTACGCGCACCGACGCGCGACGGCGAATTCCGTTTTGCAAAAATATTTTCGCCTCGGCCTTCATAAGAAGAGCAGTAGACAACGCCGCGCCGTCCCCCTATTTTCCGCGCTCCTCGACTATGAAACGCTCCCAATTCATCAAAGGCATCATCGGCGCACTGGCGCTCGCCGCGACGCCCATCCACATCCTCAGCGCCGCCGACTCCACACCCGTGAAAGACATCCGCATCATCCTCCACACCAACAAAGGCGACATCGAAGGCACGCTCTTCGCGAGCAAGGTCCCGATGACCGCCGCAAACTACCTCAACCTCGCCAAGAAGGGCTACTACGACGGCCTCACCTTCCACCGCGTCATCAAGGATTTCATGATCCAGGGCGGCGACCCGACCGGCACCGGCATGGGCGGTCCCGGCTATAAATTTGGCGACGAATTCGACCCCTCGCTCAAACACTCGAAACCCGGCATCTTCTCTATGGCCAATGCCGGCCCGGGCACCAATGGCAGCCAGTTCTTCATCACCCACGTCCCCACTCCGCACCTCGACGGCAAGCACAGCGTCTTCGGCGAGGTGACCAAAGGAATGGACGTCGTGAACTCGATCGAAAAGGGCGACAAAATCTCCAAGATCGAGGTGCTCGACCCGACCGACGACCTGTTCAAGGCGCAGGCCGCGAACATCGAAAAGTGGAACGCTTCGAGCAAAAAGTAACCGTCCACGGGACATAGCAAATCTACGAAAGGGCGGCGCGAAAGCGTCGCCCTTTTTGCGTCTCGCCACCCCCGCCTAAAACACCACCGGCTCGCCTTCGGTCATCACGAAAATCCGGTCCTCGATCCCGTGTTTCCGCGCGCATGCGATGAGGCGCGCCGGCGGTTCGTGCAGTGGCTCGTAGCTCAGGCGGAAAGTGCCGTAGTGCATCGGCACCATGCGTTTCGCGCCGAGATCCGCGAACGCCTGGAGCGCCTCCTCCGGATTCATGTGCACCTCGCGACCGCTCGGCGGGTCGTAGGCGCCGATGGGTAACAGCGCGAGGTCGATCGCATGCCGTTGGCCGATCTCCTTGAACCCGTCGAAATACGCCGTGTCGCCGCAGTGAAAAATCGAGCGCCCTCCCGCCTCGATGATGAACCCGCCAAAGCCGCGATGCGTATCGTGCAAAACGCGGGCACCCCAATGATGGCAGGGCGTGAGCGTGATCTTCAGCGGCCCAAGTTCGTAAGTCTCCCAATAATGCAACTCGTGAACGCTCCGAAAGCCGAGGTCGTGGACCAGATTCCCCACCTCAAAGGGAACGACAATCGGCTGGTCCGCCGCCACCTCGCGGAGCGTCTTGCGATCGAGATGATCAAAGTGCGCGTGCGTCACCAGCACCAGATCGATGTCCGGCAAGTCGTGGAGATTCACGCCCGGATGCCGCACCCGCTTGATGACTTTCAGCCATTTCGCCCAATTCGGATCGATCAAGAGATTCTTCCCGTGCGTCTGGACCAAAAACGAAGCGTGCCCGATCCACGTCAGTCCGATCTCGCCATCCTTCAATTCAGGCCAGTCGGGCTTCGCATTCCGACCTGCTCGTTTGGTGAAAATCGACGGTAACCACACCTCGGTGAAAAAATTGCGCCGGTGCCATCCCTCCTTCGGCTTCAGGCCGACCTTCTTCGCAGCCGTCGGCGACGGCTCGCCCTTGGTCGCCTTGGGCTTCGCGGATTTTTGAATCTCCACCTTCGGCTGACGGATACGAGTGAACGGATTGGGCACGACGGGAAAGTGTAGGCACCCGCGACCGCACAGGCAAAGTTTTCGTGCAACTCTGTGGTGAGGATCTCAAAGCAGGACAGGAGCTGGAGCGGGCGAGTGGAGGAGGAGAACGGGCTTGGAATCCTTGGTGGGAGGGGCTGCGAGGACGGAGAGGTCTCCGTTTGGATGAAGGCAGCGAATGACTTTTGATCCGGGTGGCCGATTGATGCGCAGGCGTGCGGCGCCGAGGACGATGCGGCCGTCTGGATCGACGCGGGCGTTGGAGCGCTGACTCCATACGTAAGACCACCATGGGCAGGATGGAGCGGGACGCAGAGCAGAGCGCTTCTCGCGGAGTGCGAGGTTCCAGGCGGCCGGTGGAGTGGAGCCAATCTCGCGATGCTTTTCCCTTTGGTTGCGGTGCTCGCGCAGGTCCTCGAGCAAGGCGTTGGCCGGACCGATGGTGGTGATCTCTTCGGCGGCGAAGACCGCCGGCAGGCGCTTTTGCCAGAAGTCGTGGAGGCGTTCGATTTTACCCTTGGCCTGTGGCGTCGGAGCGTAGCGCAGGGAGACTTCGTAAAAACGCAGGGCCGCGCCGAGTTGGGTGAAGGCGTCGGGCTGATGAGTGAAGAAAAAGGAATGATAGTCGACATAGAGGGCGAGGGGTAGTCCGCCGGCGGCAAAGGCGCTGGAGAGAAAGTCGAGATGCGCCAGCAGAGACTCGCGCGGGTAGAGACGCGCCAGAGCAACCACGCGACTGTGATCATCAATGATCTCGATCAGGTGCAGCGGCGGGCGCTCCTCGCCAAACCAGCGGTGAGGCGAAGCGTCATATTGCCAGAGTTGGCCGATCTGCTGGACCTGCCAGCGGCGCACGGGCTTGCGCGGGGCCTTGCATCGAGTGTCCGGGGCGAGTTCCTGCGCCAGCGCCCAGCGGCGTACGCTGGCGCGGTCGAGTTTGAGTTGATGGCGGCGATGCACCTCCGAAGCGGCGAAGCTATAGGATGCCGGCAGTCGCGCCCGCAGGAGCTTGCGGAGCAGATCGCAGACTTCCTCCGACCAGACCCGATGATGGTTGCCGCCGGAAGAACCCGGCACCCAAGCGCGCTGCCGCCGCTGGACACAAGCGCGCAGATAAGCAGCAAAGAGCACATAGAAGCGACTGCGACTCAGATCGAGTTCGCCGATCGCTTTCGCTGCGGAAAGGAGTCCCTGGCGAAACCGCGCCATGACATCGCGAACGAAGGGCGGTGCACGCCGTCCGCTCAACTGCTGGTAGTTTTTTTCAAGCCGCCGAGCATAGGCCACCGCGCCGGCGCGAGCGCCCATTTTGCTCCGCCTCCGCTACGCTCCGGCTCCGCAAAACGGGCGCAGTCCTGCTTTGATCGCACAATGTCCTAGTTTGACCGCACGCTGTCCTCGTTTGATCGCACCACGACAA
>JAYTDO010000199.1:0-5733 GCA_043735935.1 Chthoniobacteraceae bacterium | reverse complement strand
AATAGAGCGTCGACCCGTGCCACATCGGCTGCGAGTCGTTCGCGTCGTCATGGGTCACATTCTCCGCCGTGCCTGCTTCGAGATCGTAGATCCAAACGTCCGGCGCCATGCCACCGCGGTAGCGTTTCCAAGTCGCGAAGTCGGTCGAGATCGGCGTGTAGGCGAGCTTCTTTCCATCCGGGGAGATCGCGCCGAATTCGCCATAGGGAATCGGCAATTGCTCCGGGAGGCCTCCTTGCGCTCCCACCTTAAAGAACTGCCCGGTGCGCTGCGTGAAGCTGACCATCTCGGATTGAAAAAGCAGCGATTTGCCGTCGGGATACCAACCGAGCAGACGATCCGGCGAACCGTGGTGCGTGATTCGGCGCGGTTCGCCGCCGGTCACGGGCATCACGTAGACATCGACGTTCCCCTCGTAATTACCGCTAAATGCGAGCTCCGAACCGTCCGGCGAAAAGTGGGGGAACTGCTCCGTGCCACGGGGCGAACTCAGCCGCGCTGCGAGGCCACCATTCTTCGGCACGATCCAAATGTCGCCCGCATAAACGAAGGCGATCTGATCCTTTGAAACCGCGGGCATTTGCATGATGCGAGCGTTCAGCCGGGCTGGAGCGCGATCTTCGGCTGCATGGATGGCGGTGCCGAGCGCGAGTGCAGCGGCAAGGATGGGGAGTTTCATAGAGCGTGCTGAGACAACACCATTGATGGGATGTTGCAACAACCGCGCGAAGGCAACAGTTCCGGCAACCGGCTGTGGACAAAACGGGCGACAGAGACCGCTCGGCCGGGCTACAGTCGGCACTCGAATGAGAGTCGCCGTATTTAGCACCAAACCCTACGACCAGCGCTTCCTCGGGGCGGCCAACGTCGCCGCAGGCCACGACCTTTTCTTTCTCGAAGATCGCCTCACTCCGCGCACGGCGACCCTCGCCGCTGGTGCGCCCGCGGTCTGCGCCTTCGTGAACGACGATCTCGGAGCGGACACGCTGCGCGTCCTCCGCGATGGGGGAACGCGCCTGATCGTATTGCGGTGCGCTGGTTTTAATCAGATCGACCTCGTATCGGCCGCCGCCTTCGGCATGAGCGTCCGGCGGGTGCCCGCGTATTCGCCATATGCGGTCGCGGAGTTCACGATCGGGCTCATCCTCACGCTCAATCGCAAGTATCACCGCGCCTACAATCGTGTCCGCGAAGGCAACTTCTGGATCGACGGGTTGCTCGGCTTCGATCTCCACGACTCGACCGTGGGAATCGTCGGCACCGGTAAAATCGGGCTCCTCACGGCACGTCCACTCGCCGCGATGGGCTGTCGATTGCTCGGCTTCGATCCTTTCCCCAGCGACGAATTCACGGGCGAATACGTCGACCTCGACACCCTCCTCGCTGAGTCGGACATCGTTTCGCTCCACTGCCCGCTCACCCCCGAGTCCCATCATTTGATCGATGCCTCGACGCTTCCAAACATGAAGCGCGGCGCGATGTTGATCAATACCAGCCGCGGAGGTTTGATCGACGCGCCCGCCGTGATCGACGCGCTGAAGAGCGGCCAACTCGGGGCGCTCGGCATCGACGTGTATGAACAGGAAGCCGGTGTCTTTTACCAGGATCTCTCCGACTCGATCATCCAGGACGACGTGCTACAGCGCCTGCTGACCTTTCCCAATGTCGTGGTGACTTCCCACCAGGCGTTCTTTACCGAGACCGCCCTGCGCAATATCGCCGACACGACGATCGCGAATCTGGACGACTTTGCCGCCGGTCGCCGCAGCGCGACGGAGGTGCATCCCGCCGCCGCGGCCGAGGTCAAATAGAGTCAGGGTTTGGCGGAGAGGAAACTCTTGCTGTCGAGCCACTCGGCGAACCGATCCGACCAACCGGCCAGAGCGCCTTTGTTTGCCGCACGCAGGCCGAATCCGTGGCCGCCGGTCGCGTAAATATGGAGTTCGGCGGATGCGCCCGCTCGTTTGAAACGGAGGTAGGCTTCCGCGAGGCCCTCGGAAATATCCTGCCGGTCGTTCGTCGAGCATGCGAGAAAGGCGGGCGGCGCGCCCTTTTCGGGCACGATATCCCCGGAGCGCCCGGGGTAGATGAGCGCCTGGAACGAAGGCCGCGCGTCCATCCGGTCAATCGGATCCGCAGCGCTGCTGCTTCCTTCACCCGGCCGCATGCAAGCGAGCGCGACGAGTTCACCGCCCGCGGAAAATCCGATCGCACCGAGGCGGGCGGGGTCGATCGCCCATTCGCCAGCCCTCGCGCGGATGAGCCGCATCGCACGCTGCGTGTCGGCGAGCGCGTGACCTTCGATCGTGTAAGTCGAGCCCTCCTCGCGGGCGAGACGATGCTTGAGCACAAACGCTGCGATGCCCCGATCGGCGAGCCACTGCGCGACGTTTCCGCCCTCGTGATCGACGCACAATACCCGGTGTCCACCGCCGGGAATGACGAGCACCGCGGCCCCGTTCGCCTTGTCTTTCGCGGGGAGGAAAGGGGTGATGGAGGGCTTGTGAATCGACGAGACGCTCCGTTCACCGCCCGCGGAGGTGACGACTTTTTCCAGCTCCGTCTTCCCTTCCGAACCGGGCGCGCCATTGGGCCAGAGAAGGATTTCCTGGGGCGCATCGACCGCGAACGCGATGCTGAGTCTGCCGACAAGGAATGCGAGAAGGAGGGGCTTTTTCATAAATGGATCATGCGACGCGCCGACGGATGTCACGGGAGATTTCCGAAGCGTGCTTCGGCCGATTCCTTGAACACGCTGAGGCAACGGGCTCCCTCGCCGGGAAAGGCGGTGTGCTGCACCATCCAGATCGTGATCAGCCCGCGCTTCGTATCGACGTTCATGTTCGTGCACATCGCCCCATCGTGACCAAACTCGTCCCCGCCCGCCGACCAGCCGAAGCCATAGGAATCCCCGAGGGCCGCAGGCGTTTGACGCGTCGTCATTTGCCGCACCGCCGCTTCCGAGAGGTATCGATGCCCGTCGAATTCGCCGTCGTTCAGGATCATCTGGCAAAAGCGAGTGACATCCCGCGCGGTCGAAAACAAACCGCCGGCCGGCATCGCGAAACGCCGGGTGCGATCCGAAAGCGGATAGGTGAGATCGCTGATCTGTGTCTCCTCGAGACCGTTGTACGCCGTGTTTGGCATATACGATTTTGCCATCCGGCCCACCTGCTCGTCATTGGGCCAAAACGTGGTATCCCGCATTCCCAGCGGATTGAACAACCGCCTTTGCATGAAGTCCTCATACGGCATGCCGCTCACCACCTCGATGATGCGCGCAGCCGTATTGATGCCCGCATTGCTGTATGAATATTTGCTGTCCGGCTCCCATTGGAGCGGCTGCAGCGCGTAGCTGCGGACCGCCTCGCACAAAGGAAGGCCATCGAGCTTAGGGCATTCGATCGGTGAGTTCAGGCACATGCCGCTCGTGTGAGTGAGCACGTTTTTCACGGTGATCGGGTGCGCCGGCTTTTTCAGCAGGACATGATCCCCATCCTGCTCGGCGATCATCATCTGGCCCTTGAACTCGGGTAGGTAGTTCTCTACCGGATCGTCGACATTCACCTTACCCGCATCCACGAGCATCATCAGTGCGGCGGCGGTCATGGCCTTCGATTGTGAGGCGATCCAAAACTCGGTATCCGCCTTCATCGGCACGCCGGCCGCGATGTCCGCGTATCCGACGGTCTCCACATCCAGCACGTGATCCTTCGTCGCGACTTCGGCGACGGCGCCGGCTAGTTCATGCTTATCCACGAACGGTTGCAGGACAGACGCCACATCTTCAGGCATCCCGGCGAATACCGCTCCGGCAACCAAGGCATTCAATGCGCACGCGACCATCGCGCGGAGAGCAAAAGTGGCGGATTGCATCATTGCATCTCCATCTTGGCTGAGAGTTCGCTCACGTAAACGACCGACTTCACCCGCGAACCCTACTCCACCGTCACGCTCTTTGCGAGGTTGCGCGGTTTATCCACGTCGCACCCGAGGTGCACGGCCGTGTGATATGCAAGAAGTTGCAGCGGGATCGCAGCGAGGATCGGCGACAGATAATCCGGGCAGGCGGGAATGGTGATGATGTCATCGACCACTTTCGCGAGCTTCGTATTTCCCTCCGTACCAATGGCGATGACCGGCCCCTTGCGGGCTTTGACCTCCTCGATGTTCGAGATGTTTTTATCCAACACGGAGTCGTCCGGCGCGATGAAAACACTCGGCACGTCGGGCGTGATGAGCGCGATGACTCCGTGCTTCAGCTCCGCGCTCGGGTAACCGCTCGCGTGGATGTAGCTGATCTCCTTCATCTTCAGCGCGCCCTCGAGCGCGACCGGATAGTTGAACTGCCGGCCGAGGAACATCATCGCCTGCGCGTGGGAATACTTCTCCGCGACCGCCTTGATGTGCGCGTCCTGCTCGAGGATGCGCCGGACCTTGTCCGGAATGGCTTCGAGTTCGTCGATGATCCGCAGGCCCTCGCTGGTGCTGAGATGCCGGATGCGGCCGAGCAGCAGCGCGATCAACGTCATTATCGTGACCTGCGACGTGAACGATTTCGTCGCCGCCACACCGATCTCGACGCCCGCGTGCATGTAGACGCCGCCATCGCTTTCGCGCGCGATCGTGCTCGCGACGTTGTTGCAAATGCCGAGGGTGCGATGCCCCTTCCTCTGGCTCTCGCGCAAGGCGGCGAGCGTGTCCGCGGTCTCGCCGCTCTGGCTCACGCAGAAGACCAGCGAGTCCTTCGGCATCGGCAGATTCCGGTAACGAAACTCGCTCGCGAACTCCACCTCCGTCGGCACGTGCGCGAGCGCCTCGATGATGTATTCACCCACCAGCGCCGCGTGGCTCGCCGTGCCGCAACCCGTCAGGATGATGCGGTCGACCTTTCGCAGTTGCTGCGGCGTCATGCCCAGGCCGCCAAGCTTCGCGGAAGCCTCCTCGCGGGAAAGCCGGCCCCGCAACGCATCCTGGATCGTGTCCGGCTGCTCGAAGATTTCCTTCAGCATGTAATGCGGATAGTCGCCCTTGCTCACGTCCGCCTCGCTGAACTCCACCTTGCTGATCTCAAAGCCGCTCGCGCCGCCGAGAAGCGAAGTGATCTCAAAATCGTCCCGGCTCAACACGGCGATGTCGTAGTCCTTTAAATAAACCGCGTCGCGCGTGTATGCGACGATGGCGCTCACGTCGCTGGCGAAAAAGTTTTCGCCCTTCCCGAGCCCGAGCACCAGCGGGCTGCCCCGCCGCGCGCCGACGATGAAGTCCGGCACATCGCGGTGCAACAGCACGATGCCGTACGTGCCGACGACCTGTTTCAGCGCCGCTCGCAGCGCATCCACCAGGCGCGCCTTCGGGGACTCGCCCGCGCCCGCCTCGTCGTAATGCTTGCCGATCAAGTGCGCGAGCACCTCGGTGTCGGTCTGCGAGTGAAAGGTGTGACCTTCGCGGATGAGTTGGTCGCGCAGCGTGCCGTAGTTTTCGATCACGCCGTTATGCACGATGACGAGGTTGCCGCTTCGGTCGAAGTGCGGGTGCGCGTTTTCATCCGTCACGCCGCCGTGCGTCGCCCACCGAGTGTGCGAAATGCCGACCGGGCCGGCGACCGGAGACTCGTTGAGGAGCTCGGCGAGGTTCGCGATGCGCCCGATGCGTTTGCGGACCTCGATCGCGCCATCGGCCATCACCGCCACGCCCGCGCTGTCGTAGCCGCGGTATTCCAACCGCCGAAGC
>JAYTDO010000198.1:0-43443 GCA_043735935.1 Chthoniobacteraceae bacterium | reverse complement strand
TGGGTCTCGACGACCAGGTTCCCTAGTCGCCGCGACTGGAAATGGTGTTCCACGTTCGCTGCCAGCGAAGTCAAAAACGTCGCGAATTCGGCGTAGTTCGCCGGGACGACATAGGGCTGCAGCCATACCTGCAAGACACCGAGGACCTGCTCCTTCAAAAAAAGCGGGACATGCACGAACGGATAAGGCGTCCGATTCGCGTCCGGGCGCGGCGCCGAGAGCGCCCCCTGGACCTGAGGGTCCGGGGAAAACACCATCGGCTGCTTGGTCTGGACGACTTCATTGAGCACCTTCAGGAGGTTCGTCCGCTGCGTCTCGTCCGACTGGAAAAGGGAGGACTCAAATTCCACCTGCGCCGCCAGTTGAGACTCGCTCTTTCCTTCCGCCGAACGCTGTCCGACGAGCCAGACGGCGCCGCCCTTCGCATCACACGCCTGGACGACGCGCGTGAGGAATTCCTGAAAATACTCCTCGCTCCGCACCTCTCTTTTGCTCAAGGCGGCGATCTCTTCCACGAGCCGCTGAATGCGGGCGCGCGCTGCGTCTATACTCGGTTCTTGGGCCATGAATGGGTGGGGAAGCTAGGTGTTGAAAGCGGAATTGCAAGACTGGCGGCGGAATAAAACAAAAAAATTATCAAACCGCCGAGTCGGCTCGTTTCACCGATACAACTGCCGTTCGTTCGCATGAAAACCTAGTGCGCCGGAACGAGAGGAACTTCGGCCAATTCCCGGGGCCACTCGAAGCGCGGCGCCGCGCTCGGATCGTAGCCTACCACATGCGCCCGCTCCTCAACCGGACGCTCCATCACCTTCCGGTATCTCCACGGTCGATCCCCGAGCACTTCCGCGATCAATGCCGCCAAACCCGGATCGTATTCCTTCAATTCCGCGCGCGTATTGACGTGGTTATGATCGTGGTCATTCTCCCGATTCGTGTCGAACCACGATTGCACTCCCTCCGCCCAGTATTCCGACGCGTTTGAACCCGCGTATTTGCCCTTCCAGAGACCGGCGTTCACCGCCGCCTTCCACGTTTTCTCCAGTCGATCGTTAAACGTGGCATCCAGCGAGTTCATCCCCATCTGGTGAATCACGTGCGCGAATTCATGAACAAAAATGCTTTCGGTCGAATAGGGATC
This sequence comes from Chthoniobacteraceae bacterium, assembly GCA_043735935.1. Taxonomy (GTDB): domain Bacteria; phylum Verrucomicrobiota; class Verrucomicrobiia; order Chthoniobacterales; family Chthoniobacteraceae; genus JANLQB01. The sequence continues at coordinate 42,302 of JAYTDO010000198.1, read as the reverse complement.
TCCCGGGTAATTGAGAAGATTTTCTTCACCCGCACTCTGCACCGGGATGCTCTTGGTCGCCCCCAGACCGCGAGCCCGCCGATCCCAATATTTCGCCGGTTTCAACTCCGCGTATTCCGGGACCGCCGTCGTCATTTCACTCACCCCCTGCACCACCACTCGCACTCGGTTCCCGATGATCGCCCGGCGCAAATCCTCGCGCCCATCGAGCATTCTGTCGATCAGCCACGCCGCTTCGCGTAGCGCGAAAATCGAGACTTTTTCCGAACTCAAAACAGGCAACCCGCCAGCGTCGACATACTGGCTGTAAAATGGGGCAAGCTGATACTCCGCGACGAGGGCGGGAGGCAGCGGATCGGCCGCAACCGCATCAGCCGCGAAGATCGCGACCCAAAAGAAACGAGCCGGTGACTTGCTCAGGGATTGATGAAAATACGATCGCAACTCGGATCGACGACCTTCGCACCCCGGGGGATCCCGCTGACGTCGATCAGATTGCCCGGTGCATACGGGCTGCGAACCAGGCCGTAACGCCCCGTCGTCCGACCGACCGGATAACGCTCCCGATAACCGCCGCCCGCCGCGTAACCTTCTTCATACGACTGCTCGCGCTGGTGCTTGGCAACGTGCCCGACGAGCGCCCCCGCCGCAGCACCGATCGCCGCGCCAGCCAGCGCCTGATCGCCGCGCCCGTGAAGCAATCCGCCCACCGCGGCTCCAGTCGCCGCTCCCGCGAGCGCGGATTGCCCAGTCGTTTCGCAGCCGGTGAAAGTAAAGGCGCCACAAAGCGCCACGGTAATGGAGGGGATGAGCTTGTTCATAATTGGAGTTTAAAACGGTATCACGATAGCACGGGTGGCAAGCGCCGCATCTCATCCCCATCGCGCCGCCAGCATCGTCTGCAAAATGATGGCGGCCTTTCGCCACTTCGGCACCGAATAGCGGCGACCGAACACCCGAAATCCGTCGCGACGCATCATCGTCAAAAGTCGCCCATAGATCGCCGCCATGATCTCCGCAGCCACCATCGTGCGGCGCTCCGCCGGCGGCAGACATCGCCGCGCGGCTTCGTAAAACCCAGCGGCGCGATCCGCCTCGAATTCCATCAGCGCGCGAAACTTCGCATCGTGGCGCTGCGCTTCGAGGTCTTCAGCGGTCACGCCAAATCTGGCAAGGTCTTCCTCGGGCAGGTAAACGCGACCGCCATTCGCGAGATCCGCGCCGACGTCGCGAAGGATATTCGTGAGTTGCAACGCAAGGCCGAGTTGTTCGGCATATTCGCGGCACAGCGGATCACGCGCCCCGAAAATACCAACGCTCACAAGGCCCACCACGCTCGCGACCCGGTGGCAATAGACGCGAAGATCCTCCCACGTCCGATATCGAACCGGCTCCAGATCCATGGCGCAGCCGTCGATGATTTCTTGAAAGTGAGCCAGCGAGAGATGGTGCTTCGCGATGAGGGCGCGCACCGCTGGCGCCAAATCCGGCTCATCCGGCAACGGTTCGGCCAGCGCCCGCCGCCAGGTGTCGAGGCCCTTCGCCTTGTCCGCGGTTTCGCCCGGTTCATCCGCGAGATCGTCGACGAGGCGGCAAAATGCGTAAAAGACCGCCATGTCCTCGCGTTGTTCGCGAGGCAGGGCCACGAAGGCGAGGGCGAGATTCGACTGGCTGCCACGCGTGATCTGCGCGGCGCTCCCGGGTGCCCTGCTCACGCGATCGGCTTTTCCTCTAATGACAAATCCTCGCGCACCTCGCCGCCTTCCATACGAATCACCCGGTGAGCGTCGCCAACCGGAAACTCCCGCGGTGCCGCGGCCACCACAGCCACGGAAAAATGCTCGGCAGCCCGCCGAAAAATGGCGGCCAAACGGCCTGCAACGTCCCGCGACAAGCCTGCATTGAGGCTCTCGACCACCAGCAGTGCCGGTTTATTTCCCAACGCGCGAGCGAGCGAGACGACGTGCTGTTCAAAAAGGGGAAGTTCCGTCGCACAGGATTGCGCCTCGGCGCTGAGTCCGGCGAATTCCAGCAGCAAGTCGGTGCGCAAGCGGGCCTCCGCCGGATCGACGTTGGAGATTTTAAAAAGCGGCATCGCGACGTTTTCGAGCACCGTAAATGTCGGAAGCAGGAATGGCGCAGCGAACAAATAACCGCAGCGCTGGTTTCGCAACGACTCCCGTTCGTGCTCCGCGAGGCCAGCGGTCGCCCGGCCTTCGATGAGCACCTCGCCGTCCGACGGCACATCCAACAGCCCGATCACCCGTAACAATTCCGCCGCCCCACTCTCCGAGTCTCCGGCCAATATGGTAAACGTTCCCGCAGTGAAACGGAGAGCGCTCGCGCCGCCGTAGCGAAACTCCAAGGCTGGAATGTCAAAACCGGGCATCACGCTCGCTAGAATTTGAAAAGCGTCTGCGACGCCGCGGAATGCGATGGCGACGCGCAATGCTTGAACACGCAGACCCAACTCGCGAGCAGCCACCCGGCGACCAGCGCTGCCAACCATGGGAAAATGAAAGTCCAGGCCACCCAAAGCGTCGTCCCCTCCCCAAGACCCCTCGCGACCGCCGAATCGAGCGTGTGCAGCGCGACGCAGTGGAGAGCGGCGATGAGGATGAACCACACCAGCGAACCGGAGTGGCGCCGCACGAAATCCCAATGATCCCGAAACGCGGCCCGCCATGATTCACTGTGGAAAATGAGCGTGATCTGCATCGTTGCAAAAACGAGCGCGATCACCGCCAGCCCAGCTCTGGCGATGCTCAACCGGACGGTGAATACTTCCCTCTCAGGAAACCAATCCGCAAACTGGGCGAAGTTCTTGAGGATGAGCGGCGCGTCGATGAAGACACTGCTGAAGATCAGAATCACCGCAGCCCACTTCGCGACGGAACTGAATCGGCGGATCGCGAAATCGACGAGATGCGCGTGGGTGAAAGTGAGGCCCCGCACCCAAATGTAGGCTAGGAGGATCAGGTAGGTCTGGATAAAAACGCCGAAAAGGTACTCGAAGAGAAACGAGAGCCAGACGACGACCGGCGACCACTGGAACCAGGCCGCCGCCGAAGGTCCGCTAAGACCGAGGACCTGCGGCGCGGCGTACAACAGCGGCTTCGCGATGGCCGCAATGGCGCAAATCATGATCGCGATGTGCGCGATCCAGCCGAGAAAACCAAAACGCTTCTGCAAAGCTCGGATGAGCACCCCGTGGTGCCCGCCTCGATTGATGAGCAGAAGCACGGCGGCCACGGCGGAGATAGGAAACGTCGCGATGAGACAATTGAAAATACTCGCGACCATCTCGAAAGCGGGGCCGACGCTGTGGCGCAACCCGGCGAGGAATTCATCGCGCGGCAGCCACCAGAGCGATTCATCCGAACCGCTCAACCAGTAGTCCTTGTCCCGCCATGCCGCGCGTGCCCACATGAACGAGGGACGATCGCCGGGAGGCAGGACGAATGAAAAATAAACGCGCTGAGCGATTTGAAAAACAGCGGCGCAAAACCCAAAAAAACCGGGGACGATCCACAGCCCGGAGTAGCGCCGCACCGCCCTCGCGCCGTCCCGAAATCCCGCATGGGCGGGATTGGTGCACATTATGATGCAATAGCCGAGGAGCGCTCCTCCGATCAAGGCAGGGGTGCGGAGATTCGACGTTGCGATGGCCAACACCGGGCTGAACATACGTGCATTAGTTACAGTCGCGCGCCGGGAAAGGGAAAGGGAAAGCGGCGGTGCTCACTCCCAGCGCGAGTTTTTGCTGCCGGTGTATGCGAGAAAAAGACCGAGGATCACGTGGAAGACCAGCACCCACAAGCAGACAGGCACCGCGATTAAACTGGTCTGCGTGACTTTCAAAACCGTGTCGTAACTGCGTGTATCGCGCATCGCATTGATGAATCCGCTCCATCCCCAGTACGATGCGATGAACGGCCGCGTGACCCAACTCAACGTGGCAGGAAGCGCCAGCACCGCACCGCTCAACGGGAGCTGAAATCCGACCAGATACACGCTCACCAGCGACGCCTGTTCGGCGCTTTTCATCAAACTGGAAATTCCCAGGCAAACTGAAGTCACCGCCGCATTCACGAGCACGAGCACGAGCACCTGCGCACCGAGGCTGCCCGGGAATCGCACCACCAGATTGACGAAGACGCCCATCCAAATCGATTGGGCAAGAACGAGCACGCCAAGAAAGGCGGCCTTTGATGCGATGTAAGCCGTCGGCCGCAAGCCGGCGAATTTTTCCTTCTCGAAAATGAGCCGCTCGCCCGCGATTTCCCGCGCCGAGTTGTTCGACCCCATCAACGCGAGCAAGATCACCTGGAACATGACCAACCCGCTCACGAGGCTGCCGGTTTTCATGTTCGCGGCGAGTTGCAGCGACTCACTTTGGAGTTGGTCGAGAAAGTTGCCGGTCGCGGGACCCGCGAGCGTCTTTACCTGTGGCAGCCCATCGAGCGCGAAAATCACGACGAGGCACGGGAACCCGAGTAAGAGCGCGAGCTGAAGCAACACCGCCCCACGATCGCGAAAGAAAAGCTTCCAGCGGCGAGCAAGGAGCACCGCGAACTGCGTCAGCGCGGAGGGAGTCTCCGCCGCCGCGGGACGATGGTGCTCAACACCCGTCCGCGGGGCACTTGGTTCGCCGGTTTTCTCCGACGTTTCCGACGGCAGCGTGTCCGGCTCGTCCTCCTTGAGTTTTTCGAAAAGATACTTGAGCCGATCCTTCGGATCTTCGGCGGAATCCGGTTCAGCTTCGACCGACTCCACCGCGGAAGTCTCGACCGCCCCGAGACCCGCGGCCCCGTAATAGGCGCTCCGGTGCTTGACCCACGAACGGTGCCAGTCGTCCGGCTTACGCATCGCGAGGCGCGGGAAGAGTTCTTCCGGCTGCTCCACACCGAAGTAATGATAGAGCGTATTTGCCGCTCCGTGATAAGCGACGTGGCCTTGATAAAGAACGACTACGCTGTCGTAGAGAGCGAGATGCCGCAGGCTGTGGGTGACGGACAGCACGATGCGCTCGTCCGTACGGGACAGGCTGTACATCAGCTTGACGATTTCGTCCTCGGCCTTCGGGTCCAGGCCGCTGGTGACTTCGTCGCAAAGCAACAGGTGCGGGAAACTCACCATCTCCAGCGCCATCGCGAGCCGGCGTTTTTGTCCGCCCGAAAGCAGCGCGACGCGCCGATCCTCGATCTCGTCGAGGCCCACGTCGTGGAGGATTTTCTCGATGCGCGCCTCTGCCGCGTCCGCATCGAAACCGCTCACCCGCAAGCGAAGCGCCGCCTCCACATTCTCCCACACGGTCAGCAGCTCATAGGCGATGCTGAACTGCGGCACGTACCCGATTTCGTGCGGGTCCATATCCTCCTCCGCCAGGTCGATGCCGTCCCAGGAAATGTGCCCCAACGTCGGCTCGCGCAGGCCGGCGATCGTCTTTAGCAGCGTGCTCTTTCCGCAACCCGATGGGCCGAGGATCGCCGCGAAATGCTGCTTTGGGAAACGCGCGCTGAGTTCGGCGAGCAGATAGGTGTCGTCGGGCGATGCGCCGACCTGGAGGGAAAGATCTTTGATTTCGAGCACGGCGCGGGAGGATGCGCGGCTTCGCGGAATTTGTCAGCAGCGAACTCGCGTACACTTGCGCTCAAGCGCCGTCCGCCCGAAAGTCCGCGCCGCATGAGCAGCCCCAGACGCCAACGACAACGCGCCCAGCACGGCAGGAAAAAATACGTCCTCTGGCTGCTTGTGTCGCTGCCTCTCCTGCTTTTGGTCGGCTACTTCATCGCAAAATCATGGCTTGAAGGATATCTGCGCGGAGGCGAGTTCCGGCGTTTCGTAAGCCATCGCACGGCGGAAACGCTTCGGGCGGACGGAGAGTTCGCTCCGCTGCACTTCGCGGGAATGAATGTCCACTCCGACGGTTTTCGCGCGCGCGGGAGCGACACCGCCGCCTTTTCCTCCCTCGCGGTCGAACAAATCCGGGCCGAACTCAGCCTCCGCCGATGGAGTGAGCGGGTTTGGCAGATTGAAGAAGTCGACGTTCAACGGATCGCCGTGGAACTGGACGGCAGCCGCATCACCCTCGACGAAGCGCCCGCGCTTCCGGTTTTGAAAAGCACGCCCACCCCCGGCGGCACATGGCTGCCGAACCGCGTGGAGATCGGCTCCGCGACGGTCCACGATTTAAATGTCGGCTGGGGAAACGGTCGCGGCGCGCTCCGCGGCGTCGGGCTGGCCGTGAAGCAAAAGGAGGGAGCCTGGGAAATCACCGGCAATCGCGGCCACATCGACCAGGCCGGGCTGCCATCCCTCGATGTTGGCACGTTGCGGATGCTTTACCGGGCGCCTTCGTTGTTCGTGCAAAGCGCCGAATTCCGGCAGGGCGCGACCGGCGTCCTCAGCACCGAAGGCGAGGTGCGCTTCGGCGAAAGCGTCGACCTCCGCTCGAAGCTCAGCGGGATCGAACTTGCGCCTTTTCTGAATTCCGACTGGCGCCTGCGGCTGCACGGCCAGGTCTCCGGCGATGTCCGCATCCAGAGCGATCTACCGACGAGCGCCCCGCCGAAAGTCACCGGCTCCCTGCGAATCACGCAGGGGCAACTTGAAGCGCTCCCGGTGCTCGACCAAATCGCGGCATTCACGCTCCTGGATCAATACCGCAAACTCGCGCTCACGCGCTGCACTGCGGATTTTGAGCAAAGCGGCGGCGTCCTGCGCGTGACCAATCTCGCCGCCGAATCCGAAGGGCTCATCCGCATCGAAGGCGGATTCACGATCGCCAATGAGATGATCGACGGCACGTTCCAGGTCGGCGTCACTTCCACGAGCCTCCAGTGGCTGCCCGGCTCGCAAACTCGCGTCTTTACCGAAAACCGCGGTGGCTACGTCTGGGCGCCGATGCGCCTCGTCGGGCCGGTCAACCGACCGACCGAAGACCTCTCGCCGCGACTCGTCGCGGCGGCAAAGGGCGCGGTGATCGAGAAGGTGGAGTCGACCGCACAGGAAGCCGTCAAAACCGGCAGGGAAGTCATCAAAGGCGCGTTCGACTTTTTTCTCCCCCCGCCGAAATAGCACGAACGCGGCTGTCTACTCGCCGATCGTGATGCTCTTGTTCCGCTGCATTCGAAACGACTCCTCAGCGCCCTCGTAGATCTTGTTGAGTTCCTCCTTGTCCACTACCCGATATTCGACCGTCCGCGCATGGGTCGTGGTGGGGTAATTTTTCACCACCTTTTTCCACACGTCCTGCCCCGTCTTTTCAGCCGCCTGTTTGAGGAGTTCCTGCGCCTTTTCCATCGTGGCCGTGCCGAGCCCGAGCGGCGACGTCGGCTGGACCGGCTCGATGTAATAAAAGCGCGCGAGAAGCGAACCGCTCGTGTCGATGTTCACCTCCGTCACACGCGCAATGCCATCGACGACGTACTCGTGACTCGTCACCGCCACGATCGCGCGGACGGCGACTTCGTAAGTGCCGCCGGGAAGCTTCGCGCGAAAGAGCGCGAGAGCGGCATTCGTCGCATTGGTGGTCGGCGGTGTCGCGGCTGGGTTCGCGGCGGGCGTCTGGGCGTAAAGCGTGATGGGGAGAAACGCGAGGGCGAGGAGGAGCGACTTCATTCGAAGACCATGAACGCGGCCCGACCAACTTCCAACCTCCAAACATCAGCGACTCGCCGACTTCCGCCGCCCGCGCGCCGTCTTCCGTCCCGATGCGGCGGAAGGAAGCTTGCCGAGTTCGTCTAGGAAACTGCCGGGAGGATTCTCATCGAGCGTCACGCCCAACGTCGGCGCGGTGCCCGGCGCCGGAAGCAGTTGCTCAATCATGAAGGGCAACGGGATCTTGTCGCGGCGCATCTTCCTCAACGTGATCTCGACGACATCGGCAAGGACATAACGGTCGAGAATTCGCGCGATCGCACTACGCACATCAAGCATGAGCATGCGGAGCCCGCAGTGATCTTCGTCTGGACACGAGCAGCGCTCGTAGGCAGTGACGCTCACACACGCGATCGGCGCCAGCGGGCCGTCGATGATGCGGATCACTCGGCCAAAACTGATTTCCTTCAATGGCTTGGCCAGAAAGTAGCCGCCCGCCTTGCCCCGCTTCGTGTCGATGTAGCCAGCCCCCTTGAGTTGGTAGAGTATCTGTTCGAGAAACTTCACCGGCAGGCGCTCTTTCTCGACGAGCTCTCCGATCTTGAGCATCGGCCGGCCCAACTCCTGGGCGATGCCAAAGTCGATCAACGCTCGCAACGCATACTCGCCGCGCTTGGAGAGTTTCATGGAGTAGAGAAATGACGCCTCACTTCGCCGAAGCTAAACCCCACCGCCACGATGGACAAGCGCACAGACTCCCGCGGAAAGGCAGCCCGAAAGTGGCTACCCGGCAAGGATTCGAACCTTGAATAAGGGCTTCAAAGACCCCTGTGTTACCATTACACCACCGGGTAAAGGGCGGGGAGAAGTAAGGCCCCCGTCGAGGGATTGCAAGCCCGCCGTTCTCCGAAAAAATTACCGCCGGGCGAGCAGGTTTTTGCCCGTCATTTCGGACGGCTGCGCGATCCCGAGCAGCGCGAGCAATGTCGGCGCCACATCCGCCAGGACGCCGGACTCGATCGTCGATTCGGCGGCGTCTTCCGCGACGTAGAGAAAGTGGACGAGATTCGTGGTGTGCGCGGTGTTGGGTGTGCCGTCCGCGTTCCGCATCTGCTCGCAGTTGCCATGGTCGGCGGTGATGAGCAGCCGGCCTCCGAGCGCGAGGGTCTTCTCCACGACTTGTTTCACACACCCGTCGATCGTCTCGACCGCTTTGACTCCCGCCTCGACGACTCCCGTGTGGCCGACCATGTCGGGGTTCGCGAAATTCAGGATCACCAGATCGTAGTCGGCAAGCGCGGCGACGACTTTTTCGGTCACCTCCGGGGCACTCATCTGGGGTTTAAAATCGTAAGTCGGCACATCCTTCGGCGACTGAACGATGATCCGATCCTCGCCGGCGAACGGCTGCTCGATCCCTCCATTAAAGAAGAAGGTGACGTGCGGATATTTTTCCGTCTCGGCGATCCGGAGTTGCTTCCGCCCCGCCGCGCTCACGACCTCGCCGAGGATGTGCTTGAGCGACTGCGAGCCGAATACCACGGGCACGCCGTAGGTCTCATCGTACTCCGTGAGCGTCACGTAATGCACGCGCGGCAGCCTCTCGCGCTCGAACCCGGGAAAGTCCGACCGGATGAACGCCACCGAAAGCTGCCGGGCGCGATCGGCCCGAAAATTGAAAAAGAGGACCACGTCCGCGTCACGGACGCGCTGTTCATCCGCATGGGCGAAAATGAGCGGCTGGAGGAATTCATCGCCACGCGGATCGGCGGCGTAGGCGGCGCGCACGGCCTCGCCCGGCGCGAGCGAAGACTTCGTGCCGCGCCCAAGGACGATCGCGTCCCACGCGAGCTTCGTGCGTTCACCGCGCTTGTCGCGATCCATCGCAAAATAACGCCCGATGACCGTCGCGATGACGGCTCCGCTCGGAACGAGATCACGGCTGAGTTTGGTGAGATACTCCGCACCGCCAGTCGGCGATGTATCGCGCCCATCGGTGATGGCGTGAACCATGATGTCCTCGACCCCCGCGGCCCTCGCGGAATCTGCGAGCGCGACGAGATGATCCTGATGCGAGTGCACCCCGCCATCCGATACGAGCCCGATGAAATGCAACCGCCGGCCGCGCGCATGCCCGAACGTTTCCTGCAATACCCGATTCGTGGCAAGGTCGCCGTCCGCGACGGCTTTGTTGATGCGCGTTAGATCCTGATAGACGATCCGCCCCGCGCCAAGATTCATGTGGCCGACTTCCGAGTTTCCCATTTGCCCGTCTGGCAGCCCCACATCCATCCCGCTCGCACTGAGCGTCGCGTGCGGATACGTCGCATAGAGATGGTCGTGGAAAGGTGTCTTCGCGAGCAGCGTCGCGTCACCATTTGCTTCGGCCTGGGCGCGACCTCCGGGGTTGATACCCCATCCGTCGCGAATGACGAGAACGACTGGTTTCTTTGACATGGCAGATAAGTGACGCTTGCCTTAGCGAACGTCCGCATCGCGGCCGCTGCGCCCGGTAAAGAAATTCTCGAGCTTCTCGCCATGCCGCACGATGCGATTGCCGAGCCGGTGAAAAAAGTCGGGGACGCCGCGGAAGGATTCGCCTGGCTGCGAGTAGTTCGAATCGAAACTCCTCCGTGGTGCGGGTGGCGGATTGTTGCGTACGAGATTGTGGTCGTCGTCGAAATTTCCTCTCGAATCTCCGGCCCGGGACCGTGCGAGCACGGTGCCGGAATCCGCCGCCACCTGCATCGTCTCGACCTTGCCATTCCGTCCGTCATACAGGTCGGCGGTCCACACCGGCGATCCCCCGCCGCTGCCGCTGCGCAACACGTAATCGACGCGATCGAAATTCCGCGCGCTCTGGCGGGCTTCCTGATTGATCACGGTAAAAAGACCGTCCGAATCGAGATTCAGGTGCGTCAGATCCATCGGTTCGCCAGCCGCGCCCGTAAACGTGGGCGTGCGCTCCGAGATGATCCGACCGCGCTGCACTTCGATCTCGCGGAGGCCACCGCGCGCGCCCGATTCGCGCATGACGATCTTCCAGACCGCCGGTTGCGGAGCCCCATTGCGCCCGCGCAATTCAACGACCTGATTTAATACGGTCGCCCCCTTGAGTTTCCCCACCACCCTCAGGGCGGTGTATGCCGTCTCAGCCGACTCGACGGCGAAGGCAGAGACGGTAAAAAATAGGAGGACGGCTAAGCTGGCAGATTTCATCGCGCGGACGATGGAACGCGCCAAGCGTATTTTCCAGTGCTATTCCGCGCGCACTTGCCTAAATTCCGCGACCGACATGACCCCCGACGCCCCTCGACTCCTGCACCTTCTCGAAGTCTACAAAGGCCTCGTCGAAGTCAGCGCGCTCATCAATGGGATCACCGATTCCGCGGAACTCATGCCGGCGATCCTCGATGTCGCGCGGCGCGTCCTGCACGTGGAAGCCTCATCACTCTTCCTGCTCAACGCCCAGCACGAACTCGAACTCGCTGCCGCCAGCGGCGGATCGGGCATGCCGTCGCAACCCCTCATCGTGCCTCGTGGCCAGGGCATCTCCGGCTGGGCCTTGGAGAATCGGCAGCCTCTCCTCGTCCCGGATGCGTATGCGGATCCGCGCTTTTACCGCGAAGCAGACCGCATCACCGGCTACCGCACGCGCAGCATCCTCTGCGTGCCGTTGGTCCGAGGCGCGACCGAGATCGGTGTTCTGCAGGTCCTGAATCCCATCGGTCGGGATTCGTTCGACCAGGCCGATCTGGATGCCTTCGTCGCGTACGGCAACCTCGCCGCCACCGCTATCGACAAGCTCCGAACGATCGACCGCCAGCGCGAGCAGCAGCGCATCACGCAGGAGTCCGCCATCGCGCGCGACATCCAGGCGAGCTTTCTCCCGCAGTCGCTGCCGCAGCGCCACGATCTCGCCTTCGCGGCCACCTACCGCCCCGCGCTCAATGTCGGTGGCGACTTCTACGACGTGCTCGAGCTTGGGCCGGACGAATTCTACTTCGTCATCGGCGATGTGAGTGGAAAAGGCACGCCCGCCGCGCTGCTCATGGCGCAGGCGCTGAGCATTCTCCGCCTCATCCTCACGCCCGGCATTTCACCCATGACCGTCCTCGCCCGATGGAACGAGATGCTTTGCGGGCACACCATCCGCGGCATGTTTATCACGGCCATCGTCGGACGCGTCGTGCCGTCGAAACGCCACGTGGAACTCTCCAGCGCCGGCCACTGCTCGCCGCTCCGGGTGTACGCCGGCGGCGGAGCGGTAGAGGAAACGATGCCCGCCTGCGTGCCGCTCGGCATCCTTCCCGAGATCCCCGGACGCTCACACCAACTCACGCTCGCCCCGCATGAGTGGCTCGTCTTTTTCACGGACGGACTCACCGAATCCTTCAACCCGGAGGATGTCGCCCTCGATCCCGCAGGCGTCGAAGCCCTGCTCCGAAACAACTATCGCACCGCGGCCGAAGTCGTGGACACCCTCAACCGGGGCGAACTGCAGCATCGGCGCGAGGCTGATCCGCACGATGACCTGACGATTTTGGTGCTCGGTTTTCAATGAAACGCGAACTCGAATTTGCCAGTCACCCTGGCAATCTCTCCCTCGTCCGCGATTTCGTCCGCGACTTTCTCCAGTCGTTTTCATTCAGCACCGCCGAGAAAGATCTCATCGTCCTCGGCCTTGATGAAGCCTGCACCAACGTCATCCGCTACGCTTACAAGCACCGCGCCGATCAGCCCATGCATCTCGTCTGCGAAGAGTGCGAGTCCGGAGTCGTTTTCCGGCTGCGCGACTTCGGCGAGCAGTGCGATCCTTCGGCGCTCAAGGGGCGGCCGCTCGACGTCGTGGAGCCCGGCGGCCTTGGCATTCATCTGATCCGACGGGCCTTTTCGGACGTGGCTTACCATCGTTTGAATGAAGGAACCGAACTCGTCCTCACGAAAAAGGCCGGCGAAACTCGCAGCCCCTGAGCGGACGCATTCAAAAAGCGAGCCTTCGATTCTACCAACTCGCGGATTATCAGCGATGCCCCCTCTTTCGGTCCCATGAGATTCCTTCCCATCCTTTCCGCCGCGTTCGCCGCACTCGCGTCGACCGGATTCCCAAATGTCCTCACGACTGATGCGCCAAAAGCGCCGCTGCGCGAGACACTGCCGACCGCTGCGAAGCTCACCAGTCTCGACGTTCAGCCCGCGAAGGTCGCGCTCGCGGGCCGCTACGAATCCGCACAACTCGTCATCACAGGAAAGCTCGAGTCGGGCGAGTCGGTAGACGTCACGCGCATTGCCAAACTATCGCTGGAAGGCGGAGTCGCCGAGGTATCCGCGACGGGCCAACTCAAGCCGCTCAAGGACGGCACCGGTGTCCTGCACATCGAACTCGCGGGTCAAACCACCAGCGTGCCGGTCGAAGTCGGCGAGATGGTCGCCCCGAAGGCGGTCGATTTCATCCGCGACGTGAACCCTGTGATGACGCGACTCGGCTGCAACGCCGGAACCTGTCACGGCGCGAAGGAGGGAAAGTTCGGGTTCAAGCTTTCGCTCCGCGGCTACGACCCGCTCTACGACGTCCGTTCGCTGAAGGACGACCTCGCCGGGCGGCGCCTGAATGTCGCGTCGCCGGATGATTCCCTGATGCTCCTGAAGGCGACCGCCGGCGTCCCGCATGAGGGCGGCCAACGCACCAAGCTCGGCGAGAAATATTACGAACTGCTGCGGAGCTGGATCGCCGACGGCGCAAAGCTCGACCTCGCTGCGCCGCGCGTCACCCGGATCGACGTCTTCCCACGCGATCCGGTCGTCCAGCAAATCGGCGCGCGGCAGCAGGTCCGCATCGTGGCGACCTTCGCCGACGGACGCACGCGCGACGTCACTGCCGAGGCCTTCGTGGAAAGTGGCAACGGCGACGTGGCGAAGACCGACGGCGGCGGGCTCGTGGAAACGCTGCGCCGCGGCGAAGCGCCCCTGCTCGCGCGTTACGAAGGCAACTACGCCGCGACCACGCTCACCGTCATGGGAGACCGCACCGGCTTCACCTGGCAGACACCCGAGAGCTGGAGCCGGATCGACGAACTCGTCGCCGCAAAATGGCAGCGCATGAAGATCTCGCCTTCCGGTCTTTGCAGCGACGCCGATTTTCTACGGCGCGTCATGTTGGATCTCACCGGACTGCCTCCCACCGCGGAGGAGGTGCGCGCCTTCACGACCGATCCGCTGCCCACGCGCGAAAAGCGCGACGCGATCATCGACAAGCTCATCGGCTCGCCTGATTTCGTCGAACACTGGACGAACAAATGGGCCGATCTGCTCCAGGTGAACTCGAAGTTCCTCGGCGGCCAGGGCGCGCAGCTTTTCCGCGACTGGATCCGCAAGGAAATCGAAGCCAACACGCCTTACGATCAATTCGCCCGCAAGATCCTCACCGCCTCCGGGTCGAACAAGGACAACCCCGCCGCGAGCTACTGGAAGATCCTGCGCGAACCGACCGAAACGATGGAGAACACCACTCACCTTTTCCTCGCGACGCGCTTTAACTGCAACAAGTGCCACGACCACCCGTTCGAGCGCTGGACGCAGGATCAGTATTACCATCTCAGCGCCTTCTTCGCGCAGGTCAGCTTCTCCGACGACCCAGCGAGCGGCGCCGCGAAGATCGTCGGCACCGCGGTGGAAAAATCGCGCGCGCTGTACGAGATCATCGGCGACAAAACCGACGGCGAAGTCACCCATCTCCGCACTGGCAAAGTGGCCGAACCCACCTTCCCGTTTCCCGCCAGCGCCGATGCGAAAGGCACGCGTCGCGAGCAGCTCGCGAGCTGGATCACCACCGCAGACAACCGTTTTTTCGCCACCAGCTACGTCAACCGCCTCTGGGGTTATCTCCTCGGCGTCGGCATCATCGATCCGCTCGACGACATCCGCGCGGGAAATCCTCCGACGAATCCCGAACTGCTCGACTATTTGGCGAAAGAATTCGTCAGCCGCGGCTTCGACGTGCGGCAGGTGCTGCAGCTCATCTGCAAATCGCGCACCTACCAACTCTCCATCGGCACAAACCCGTGGAACGAGGACGACCGGACGAACTATTCACACGCACTCGCACGCCGGTTACCCGCGGAGGTCCTCTACGATGCCGTGCTCAAAGTCACCGGCGCCCCGACCCGGCTCCCCGGCGGCAAGAGCGCGGCGCAGCTCCCGGACTCCGCGCTCGATCTCCCGAGCGGCTTCCTCGCGAACCTCGGACGACCCGCGAGAGAGAGCTCATGCGAATGCGAACGCTCCAGCGATCTGCGGCTCGGCAGCGTGATGGCGCTCCTCAGCGGCCCCGCCGTCGCCGATGCCGTAGGCGACGCAAATAACGGACTCGCGAAACTCGCGGCAGCCCAACCCGACGACCGCAAACTCGTGGATGAAGTTTTCACCCGCGTCCTTGGCCGACCTTCAACCGAGGACGAAGTGAAACGCACTCTCGAATCCTGGGCGAACATCGACACCGAACATGCCTCGCTCACAGCCGCTCTTGAAGCCAAGGAGCGGGAACTGGCACCTCTGATCACGAAGGCCGAGGCGGATCGTCTTTCTGCCATCGATGCGGCGAAAGCCGAGCTGGCGCGATACGAGGCGGAGATCGCCCCAAAGCTGGCCGAAGCGGAGAAAAAACGCATCGCCGAACTCGGTGCGGCGCAGGCGGCGACGAAGGATTACGAAGCGAAAACTCTGGCATCCGCGCAGGCCGCGTTTGAGGCGACTGTGCCAGCGGAGCGGACTTACACCGGCTGGCAGCCGTTGGATTTCGCCGAGGTCCGCGCGAGCGGCGGCACCGAGCTCGCGAAACAACCCGATGGCTCGATCAAGGCAAGCGGGCCGCGCCCAAAGACGACCGATTACGTGCTGAAAGCGGACACGAAGGTCGCGGGCATCACCGGTCTTCTGCTGGAGGTGCTCACCGTGCCCGATGAGACGAATTTCGGCCCCGGCCGTTTTCCGACGGACGGCAATTTCGTGCTCGGCGAGTTGGATGTGAAGGCGGGCGACTTCGGCGCGGCGACCGCAGCGACTCCCGTGAAGCTGACCGGCGCGGTCGCTGATTTCAGCCAGACAAATTTCGAAGTGGCAAAGGCGATCGATGGAAAGAAGGGCGACGGAAACAACGGTTGGGCCGTGAGCGGGGGGATCGGGCTTCCCCATTCCGCCGCGTTCGCATTCGCCCAGCCGCTCGGCGACGCGGCGAAAGGCGTGCGCTTGCGCATCGAGATGAATCAACCGCGCGACGGCGGGTTCGCGATCGCACGTTTCCGCATCTGGATCACCACGAGCAACGCGCCTCTAAATATCGGCCTGCCGCTGCCGGTGGCCGAGGCGTTGAAGAAGGCGGCGCAATTCCGCACCCCGGAAGAGCAGGCTGCGATCGCGGCATACTGGAACGAAAACGATCCCGAGCTGCGGAAACGCCGGCTGACCGCGGGCAAACTCGACCTTCCACCGGCCACGGACGCCGGCGTCATCGAGCGCCGCGGCGCGATCACCCGGGCCGAAGATCCCATCCGGCTCGATGCAAAGCTCGTGCAGCTCCGGCAGGACGCCGCGGAGAGTAAGACGCAGCTCACCAACAAACGCCTGACGGGCGTGCAAGACCTGACTTGGGCGCTGATCAACAACCCTGCGTTTCTTTTCAATCGATAAACCCCCAACCCTGCCATCCCCATGATCCGCATCCCTGGACAACCCGGCCGCGACCTTTGCGACACTCACCTCGGCATCACGAGACGCGACCTATTGCGCGTGGGCGGCAGCGCGATCATGGGCCTCTCGCTCGGCTCGCTTTTGAATCTCCGCGCCAAGGCCGCCGCGGATGCTCCGGTGAAAGGCGGGCCGGGTTGGGGCAAGGCGAAAAGCGTGATCATGGTCTACCTGCAAGGCGGGCCGTCGCATCTCGATCTTTGGGACCCGAAGGAGAACGTACCGGACAAGATTCGCAGTTCGTTTAAGAATATTAAGACTCGGATTCCGGGAATCAATTTCACGGAGGTGCTGCCGAAACTGGCGCAGGTGAATGACAAGCTGACGATGATCCGCTCGATGAGCTACACGCCAAACGGGCTCTTCAATCACACCGCGGCGATCTACCAGATCATGACTGGTTATACGACGGACAAGGTGTCGCCTAGCGGGCAACTGGAGCCGCCGAATGCGAAGGATTATCCCAACTTCGGCTCGAACATCATCCGGTTGAAACCGCCGACGGAACCGATGCTTCCGTTCGTGGTGCTGCCGCGGCCGCTCCAGGAATCGAACGTGGTCGGCAAAGGCGGGACGGCGGGATTTTTGGGCAAGGCTTACGATCCTTACACGCTCTTCCCGGATGGCGATGATCTCGATCTGACGAAGATGAATCGCGTGCGCGTGGATGATCTGAATTTGCGCCCGGATGTGTTCGCGACGCGGCTGCAGAGGCGGGCGTCGCTACGTCAATCGATCGAGGCGACGATGCCGGAGATCGACAAGGCGGTGGCGAATTACCACCTCGATGAATACTACGGCAAAGCGCTCGACCTCATCACAAGCGGCAAGGCGCGCGACGCGTTCGCGATCGACCGCGAGGACGACAAGATGCGGGCGCAATACGGGATGAACACCTTTGGGCAAAGCCTGCTCCTCGCGCGGCGCCTCGTCGAAGCGGGGACGCGCGTAGTGGAGGTGATCTGGCCCAAGGTGGCGAACTCGGACAACCACTCGTGGGACATGCACGCCGGGCTGACGGATCGTCTGCGGAACCAAGCGGGACCGATGTTTGACACGGGCTTCAGCGCGTTCATCGAGGACATGGATCAGCGCGGACTGCTCGACGAGACGCTCGTCGTGGCGCTGGGTGAATTTGGGCGGACGCCCGAGCGCGGGGTGAGCACGAGCGGTAACGTGAACAGCTCGGACGGGCGCGACCACTGGCCCTACTGCTACACGGCCTGCGTGGCCGGCGCGGGCATCAAGCGCGGCTACGTCCATGGGGAAAGCGATGCGACTGGGAGCAGCCCGAAAAGTGATCCCGTGCATCCGACGGAACTGCTCGCGACGATCTACCACGCGTGCGGGATCGACCCGGATACGATCGTTTACAACCATCTAAATCAGCCGCGGGAATTGGTGAAAGCCAGACCGGTGAACGCCCTTTTCGCCTAGCGGATGGATCTCGAAGCGACGTTTCCCTATCGCGTCTTCACCAGTCTGCCATCGCGCGATGACCGGCGCGGCCGGTTGCTCGAACGCCTGGCCGCACTGAAACTGGAGGTGGAGTGGTTCGCTGCAGCGAGCGAGGCAGACATGGAGGATGCGGGCAGCTTTAAATCGCGCGCCCACCGTGCACACGCGACCACCGTGGAACGCGTGTTGGACGCGGCCATCGCTCGCGATGCGGACGCCGTTCTCATCATGGAAGACGACGTCATATTTGCGCCGCATTTCCGCGCGAAGTGCGCGCAAGTGGAACTGCCGTCGGATTGGGGACTTTGCTATCTTGGCTGCCAGCATTTCCGACCGCCCGCCCACGCCAACCCGGGGCTCGTTCGGACGACGCAGGCTTACGACACGCATGCGTTCGGTATCCGCCGACCTTACTATGAAGCGGTGCGGCAGGCTTTGCGCAGCGCCAGTTCGGACTGCGTCGATGTGCGAATCTCCGACCTTCACGAGCGGGTGCCGACCTACGCCGCCTACCCGAACCTCGCTTGGCAGGAGGAAAGCTGGAGCGACATCGCGCAGGCGAGCTACTCGAACTACGACGGCGATGGCCGTCAAAAGCTCTTCCGCGAAGTCCTGACCGAACTTTGATTTTCCAAAAAAATCCCGGCGGGATGCATTGAAGCGCCCCGCCGGGATGGAATGCCTTTCAGCCCGATCCTTTCCGGATCGAGAACTCAGCCGCGATAATCGGTCTCGCGCTCGGACGTTTTTGCGCCGCTGACCACCAGTTTGCGACCGAGAAACTCCTTGTCGTGAAGCTCGAGGACGGCGCGCTTGGCCTCTTCGACCGTGCTCATCGTCACGAACCCAAACCCCTTGGACTTATCGTTAAATTTGTTGGTGACGATCTCGGCATTCCGCACGGCACCGACGCCGTTGAAGAGGTCAAAGAGATCGCTTTCGCCGGCATCGAAGGAAAGATTGCCGATGTATAGCTTCGGTGTCGTCACCTCGATGGACTCCGGCTTCCTTGCGCCGCGCGATTCGCGCGATTCGCGGGGTTCCTGGGATTCGCGCGATTCGCGCTGGTTGCTGACGGTGCCGCTTTCGTATTTTGGACGGGAATTTCCGTTTTGTTTTCCCGCGGCCTTACTGCCTCGCGTGAAGAAGCTCTTCAGCTTCTGCCAGAAGGTGAGCCTTGCGGGGGCTTGCTGAACGGGGCGGGAGTCGCCTTGCGGGCGGGAGGAGGAGCGACGCGGACCGCGGTTTGAACGGCGGCCCGAGTTCCTGGAATCTTGAGGTCTCATAGATGGAATGTGGATATCGATACGTGGATGAAATGGCGAAGCGCACGGAGTGTGCACGACTCGTCGAAGCTGCCCTGACCCGCGAATAAGGCGGCGGATGACAGGCGGACTTCGGCAAAGAACTTCGCCGGGAATGAGTCGGGTCCGACATGGACAGGAGCAGTTCTCCGCGCCTTCCGAGGCTGCGGGTAAAAAACCGGCGCAACACTGGGACGAAGCGCCCGATCTGGAGGAGGAAGAAGCTGAATCTACTCATGATCGGACGACAGGGCGGGAGGAAAAACAAGCGCGACAGCCCTTGCAAAACCCGACACTGGCGTGCTCTTACTCGAACACGGCTCACCCGGCAAGGTGAAAGATGACCGTGACCCCCGACGTGCACCGACAAAAAATACGCCGGAGGGTTTCCCTCACCGGCGTATTTCACTGTGTTCGCAACGCCCATGGGGCGCCGATAGTTTAGCGCGGGATAAACTGCTTCGTGCTAACGACGCGGAACCGGTAGTACGGGTCCACTTTGTTCTGCGTCTCGTCGTAGGTCTTCAAGCTCGGGTCGTTCGGATCGATGAAACGTTCGACCACAGCCGATCCGCGATATTCGCCGGTGATCTGATCGCGACCCGGGACGAAGTCGTTGGCCGCAGTGCCGGGCACTTTCTTGATGCTTTGGCAACGCATGTGGACGGTGTAGACGTTGGATTTCGTCGTGAGCCGCGGATAAATCATCGCGTATGGACGCTCACGCATGTTGTCACCGGTCTGGGCAAAGCTGGTCTCCCAAAAGGTGGCCCAATTGCTGACCGTGGGGGCTCCGTAGCCCGTGGGGAACAGATCCATGTCGCAGATCTCGGAGGCCGAGCGGAACAGGCCGCGCTCCGGGTCCTTGAGGCGGTCTTCGAAGAAATCGAGCGTCTTTTCGAGGTCGATATCGAAGCGGAACGGCGTCGAGACGCTCGTCGGATCTTCCGCATGCGCCGCTTCGGCCTGACCGGTGGGAACGGCCATCATTTTGACCGACTTCAAGACCCCGCGAAGCGCAGTGTCGCGTCGAACGTAGGAACGAGGCATCGCGCTGCCGACGCGATTTCCACCGTCACCGGGGACATAACCAAACGGCGCGATCACGTAGTTCATGTTGACCTTGCCGCCCGTCGAGAACGGCTCGCTGATGGCGTATGGCTCGACCACGGGGATGTGGAAAAGATCGAGGAAAAGATGATCCGCCGGCGATCCGGCTGACTGCGCGCCGGGATGCGGGATGGTGCCGCGGTCTGGACGGAACAGGAGCGTCTGCCACGGTTTCCCGCGGACGACGCCTGTCGGAAGTGATCCGAACATCACAGCCGACGGGAGCTGCCGATTGGGCGAAAAGAACGACTTGCCCGTTTCTTCGATCGAACGTCCGCGAAAATACGGCATCCTTCCGCCTGCGCTGTCGTTGTAGCCGAAATAGACGTTCCCCTCGTCCACTTTGCCGCCGTAGGCACCGTCCATGTGTTTGGAAATGCCACGGTCCCAGTCGCCCAGCCCACCGTCCGCACGCCGCACGCCGGTGACGCCGATGGGCAGGATGGCCGGTTTGGCTCCACGATTGACCCCGCCGGGGACGAGCAAACCGCGCTGGTTGACGTCCGTCGGGACGTAACCGGAGAGCGGTTCGCCGTGGCTGGTCGTGAAGCCGTGATGGCGGCGATTTGGCTGCGCCGGATCGTTATTGATACCCGATTGGAAATAGGTGGTAGGACTCCGGGGCGCAAAGAAGGTGTCCGGGACATCGCTCCGGGCCATTGCCAGGCGCACATCGCCCTGCTGGTTCAGGGTCGTTGCGCCGGCGGTGAGTTCGATGCTTCGGATTAGATCGTCGTATCCCGAAAACACATTCCAGACGGAATCCTGCGTCCCGTTCAGGCGCTTCTGGAACGTCACGTCCGCATTCGCATTCCCTTGCGGCGCGGCGACCGCGACGTCGGTCGCTGGGAAATTCAGGTGCACCGTCTGCACGAGCTGGCTGCGGGGATCGTCCGGCGCTTCACCGGAGTAGATTTCCACCGTGTATGCGCCGCCGCGAAATTTCAGCTTCGCGAGGCTGGCGTTGGCGACGCCGACTTCCGGCGCGGGCGCC
Organism: Chthoniobacteraceae bacterium; assembly: GCA_043735935.1. Taxonomy (GTDB): domain Bacteria; phylum Verrucomicrobiota; class Verrucomicrobiia; order Chthoniobacterales; family Chthoniobacteraceae; genus JANLQB01. The sequence goes on along the minus strand of JAYTDO010000198.1, from coordinate 21,092 downwards.
GGGAACTTATCGCTGACGTAGGAATAGTATTTTACGGTCGTTCCGCGTTGGTAGGCCAGCGTGCTCGCGTTTTTCTCGAAGATCTTCGGCGTCGTTTTTGCTGACGCGTCCGGCACGGGCCGCGCCGGGTTGTTGATATCCGTCCAGCCAGTCGGCTCGGTATAATAATGGAGCTGGTTCATGAACCCGAGGGTCGGCATGAATCCGCGCCCATTTCCCACGTCGTGGCTCGCAGTATTGACAATGTTGATGACGCTTTCACCCACGTTTCCCACCAGCTTGATATCCCGATTCACGATCAGCGGAGTGGTCTTTTCCACGTCCACAAAGGTCGGGCGATCGACCTTCACTTTCGTCCACATCGTCTGCCGGAGCGCCGGGAAACCGGGCATCGGTGTGGCCATTTCAAAGAGCAACGTGGCCTGAAGTTGATCCTGCTTTTGATCCGCGGCACGGATGGTTCCCGTGCGGTAGAAGACAATGGCGGCTTCCGTAATGGTCGCGAAACGACCCAATCCTTGAAACGTCGAAGTCGCCGCGATCCGGGTCGGCGTGACCTGACCGGACCAGTCGTTCGAGCGGTTGGCGTAAGTGGCGTAACCGGACGTGCCGGGCCCAAAGAAAGGCGTATACGGCTGGAACGTTCCCACGCCGCCGCGGGATGTGCCGGTGTCCACGAGGTTGACCGTCCGCATGTAGTCGAAACAAAGCGTGAGAATTTCATCCCGCTCCGGTGCCGTGTATTTCGAGGCGAACGACCCGCCGAACCCGGGAATGGCCGCCGGACCGTCACCGGTCACAAACTTCAGGTATTTCAACACCCGCTGGTTCTGGCTCGTGGCGGGCCCCACGTCATTGGTCGCGCTCTTCGCATCCGAACGGGTCCAGAAAAACGGCTTGTCGTTGGCGCGGGTGCCGCTTGGGTCGCGATAGAGGTTCGAGGTGAAGGCGAAAAGGTTGTCGAAACGGGTCCGGTTTGATTCCGTGGCGTTCACCGGCCAGATGGTCACACGCGGACGACCGAAGAGATTGATCTCGGGGGCGCGGCTGTTTGCGGTGAGGAAAAAGCGCATTTTCTCCATGGCCTCGGGCGTGATCGGAGCGTTGACCTGCGCCGTGCTGCCCACGGTGCGATCCGGCTTGAAGAGCAACTCGTCCACGGTGGGATACAGATGCTTGGTGATGGTCGGGAGATGAGGCTCGCCGGTCAGCGGAGTGGACGGGTCGTTGTTGTAGTTCCCATTGTCTGACGTGGAGCCGTACGCTCCCCGCGTCCGATCCGGGATAAATGGGGAGAGCCTCGCGATACCATCTTTCATCGCCAACAATGTGGTGTCTCGGGTATTCAGCGGGGCGTTCGCAGGCATCACATTCCACAACCAGCCGAGCACCGGGCTCAGGCACGTTGTCGCCGGGTGACCGCCATAACGCTGGAACTCGCCGCGGGACGGTTGCGCCGCAGCCAAACTGAGGCTCGTCGCCGTGGAAGTCAGATTGGCACCGTTATCGACGGTTCCGCTCTCATGCTCGCTGCTCACGGAAGGGGTGTCCCAGAAGGTGCCCTCGCCCGCGGTGTTGATGTTGAGTTTGGTCGACTCGTCATCGACCCAAAACGCGGTGCGACCGACGATCGGATTGTCTGCGGTCGCCTTCGCCGCGTTGGTCACGGTGCCATCGCGCAGGATGTAGAGCCATTTCACCGGCATCGGCAGATACGAGACCGGCTGGCTGAACGTGGTGGAAGTACCGACCGTCACCTGCTTCAGGGACGTGTCGTAAAGGTTGTTGGTCTTGATATCGAATCCCTCGATGATCCCGGGATTCGGCGTGTCGTTCTTGGCTTCGTTCGCCAGCCGTTTCGCGCGCGGATCGATGATCGGATAACGGGGTTCGCGCACGTTCGGATCGGTGCTCACGCTGGGTGGGACCGAGCTCAGGATCGGCTCATTCAAGTCGACATAATCCTTGACCGGGGTCGTCCGGCTCCAGTTTTTGATGATGTTGATCTCGGCCGGGTCCCAAGCATTCGCCCCAAATGTTGCTGCGCCGACCGTCATCGCGTCCGCGGAGTAGAGCTTGTAAATCTTGTCCGCCGCCGAAGGGTTGTAGGTATATTTGACTGCGCCGGTGATTCCATTTCGGCTATTCGCCTTCACAGCCCCTACGACGCCGCCAAAGGTCCGAATGGCCCCTGGCTGGGACGCCCAAGTCGTCGTGGTGTTCGTATCCGGCTGCGTCGTCGCCTCGCGGATTTGGCTGATGACGAGATTGAGCGTGCTGTCGGCGATCTGCCGTGTGGCGACGTTGTTCGTATTGGCGATGCTCGCCGTACGCTCGTCTCCCACCGAACTCATAAACGAGACGATGAGCGCGGAGAGCAACACGAGCATGGCGAGCACGATGATGAGCGCGACTGCGCGCTCGGAACGGGGGTGAGCTTGGTACTTCATGGGGCGGGATGGACTGGGGTTTGGAGACTGGGTCGGCGGAAAAACTATTTTGGATCTCTGCTCCATTTGGAGCCACGGAGGACGACGTCGGTGGAAAAAATACGATAGGCAACACGGTCGGCGCGAAGCCGGGTCTCAAGTTCGGCGATGTCGGCCAGCAAATCCGATTCGGTGTTCACCGCGGTGAACAACTGGCGGCCCCGGATCGTCCAATCCGGCACCTGCCCGGCCACTTGGCGCTGGGCGGAAGGTTCGTCGATGGCGACCATGACGACCTGCACGATGGGCGGCAGCAGATTATCCCGGGCCGCGCTCGCCGCTCCGACAGCGGCATTCACATCGGCCTGGAGAATCCTCCACGAATCATACTGATAAGAGGGGGCAAGACCATCAAGGCGCTTTGGTTCGGTGCGATCCTTTTCAGCCAGTTTTGGCAACACGATGAGGGCGATCACGTTTTCCGCGAGCACGCGGCCATACTTGAAACGATACCCCGTGCCGCCGGTAATGGTTTCCCGGGCAAATGCCTCCGTCGTCCAATACGGACGCACCCAACCAGCGTTCGTGGATAGCGATGCATTCACCCGACCGATATAGTGACTCTTGTTCACATCGAGGATCTCCGGTTCAAGGGAGTATTTCCACGGGACGGGGACCAACTGCGAATCCATGCCGCTGCCCGTATCGAGGGGCCGTTGAAATACGGTCAGTTTTTCCGTCGGGACGGTCAACTCCACGAGACGAAAACGATTCCTCGCGGGATAGTTCGCGTTTCGCAAAAAGCTCGGCCGATCCGGGTCGTCGCCATATTCGACGAAATACCCGCACGCGGTGAGCAGGCTGTCCGCGGAGCGGAAACGGAGCATCCCCTTGGTCGCCCCCGTGGGGATTGATTCGTCGGTCTTGCCGAGCGGTGCGAAGAAAAACATGCCCTGCGCTGGGTAGGAGCGGTCGGTCGGTGTTGCGAGATTTGCGATCGCTGGTGTGGCGGTGAGGATACCGGGAGTCGCGCCAGCCGTGCTGAGATTCCCGGTGAGGAATTGCAACTCGGACTGCCGACGAAAGAGGAAATCCGCCGTGGCGTTACGCGTATTCGCATCGTACGCGCGGTAAAAGGTATTAAGCGTGGCCTGACTCAGCCGCCGTGTCATCGCATCGAAGGCGGCCCGGCTTGCCTGAAACTGAGCGCTTTTTGCCGTGGTCCGCTGCCAGACTCGTCCGGTCTGGTCCACCGTGGAGAGGAGCAGCCCCATGAGCAGCGCGATCAGCGCCGTGGAGACGAGCAACTCGACAAGAGTGAAACCCGCGCGGCGCGGTTCGCGGTTTGGGGAGAGGGAGATCATCATAATGGGGAGTGGTGAACGTCGAAGGAAGCGTTGCGGTTCAAATCAGGTGCCGGTTTGAAGACTTTCCATGCGAGTAGCGATGAAGGCCCGCGTGCGCAGCGTCGTTTTCCCGGCGAAATCGGATGATGAGTTCACATTCTTGAACTCAAGTTCGGACGGCGGTTTGCCCACATCGCCGATCACCACGATGATCCGGCGCGCGTTTGGCATCGAAGCTCCCTGCGCGGTTCCCGCGGTCGGTTCGTAAAAATTCTCAATTAGAAGTTTCACCTGATACAGCCGCCGACTCTCCACCGACGTAATCGGGTTCAGTTTCGAATCCGTGCGCCGCCCTTCTTCGTCGAAGTAATACACCTCGCCACTCCGCTTCGAATCCAACTCATCGATTTTCGCCCACTGCGTGACGAGCACCATCGCATTCATGTCCTGGAGGATGATCGAGTCGTTGGTCGCATCGACCGCCGCGCGAAACGTCGTCATCCCGACTGGCAGCAGCGCGAAGAGCGCCACAAACGCGAAGGCGATGATCCCGATCGCGAGGGTCACTTCGACCAAACTGAAACCGGCGGTGCGCCGTGAATGGGAAATGCCGCGGAATTCAACGGCAGGAAGCTGAGGGGAATGGGCTACGTGCATACATCGTGAATACATTCCCCTCCACCGGGGTGTCAAAAGTTTTTTGATTTATTTTTGAACCCCGATCCTTAGTGCGTGCGCAAAACCGCCGCCGGTCTCGTCGCTATAAACCCCGCGGATGCCGCGCCACAAACCCGCTCAGGTCGCGAAACTCGCTCCGCCAGCGCGGTCCCTCGTGTTCGATTCTCCCGGTCGTATCGAGCCTCAAACCCGCCACGATCGCGAAAGCGTGACCGGAGCGCGTATATACCGTTATCCAGCGCCCGCGCCCGGCTTCACCCCAGTTTAGGAGGCCTTTCGACGGCGTGGGGGAGTCGAGCACGCCCGCATTGTGCAGGAGAAATGACACCGTTCCCGAGCAATCGTAGCCGACATCCAAAAACGTCGAGTGTCCTCCACCCCAACGGTAAGGTTTTCGGACGATGGTATTGACGGCCCAAATCGCGTTTTTCACCACCTGGGGAGCATTGGCGGGAGCCGAAGCCTGATTGCCCTTCAGCACCGCCAGATCGCCAGATACCGTGGGTCCCGCTCCCGAGGCGCGCTCCGCAGCACACACGACGGCGATCAAAAAAGGGAGGCAGCGCATGAGTCCGATCGTGAAAATGGGAGCGCTCTTCTACGCACGACGCGCATTTTCGCAATGCAAAAGGCCCGCCGTTCTGGAATGGATGCCCCCGCGCCATGCCCGACCTTTTCGCCGCAAACACCACCCGCTTCGATCTCCGCCAAGGCGACTGCCTGGCGGGACTGCGCGAACTCGATGCGGAGTCCGTGGATGTCGTCGTCACATCGCCCCCATATAATCTCAATATCGACTACGCCACCTACCGCGACGACGCCCCTCGCGCCGCATATCTCGACTGGTGCGCCGCGTGGGCGGGAGAAGTCCGGCGCGTCCTGAGACCCGCCGGGTCGTTCTTCCTGAATGTCGGCGCCGCGCCCGCCAATCCCCTGCTCCCGCATCAACTGGTGTTAAAACTCGAGCCGCTTTTCGTCCTCCAGAATACGCTCCACTGGATCAAAAGCATCACCGTCCAGCCGAGAAACGGGCCCGCGGTCAGCGCCGGGCACTTCAAGCCCATCAATTCAAAGCGCTACATCACCGACTGCCACGAATACATCTTTCACCTCACCAAGACCGGCGATGTGCCGCTCGACCGCCTCGCCGTCGGCGTCAAATACAGCGACAAAAGCAACATCGCGCGGTGGGGCCACACCGGCGGGCGCGACCGGCGTTGCCGCGGCAACAACTGGTTCATCCCCTACGACACCATCCAAAGCCGCGCGGGCGACCGGCCGCACCCGGCCACGTTTCCGTCCGCACTCGCGGAATGGTGCATCCGCCTGCACGGAGCGCGGCCCGATCTCGTCGTGCTCGATCCATTCCTCGGGCTCGGCCACAGCGCCAGCGGTGCACGTGCATGCGGAGTCGAGAAATTGATCGGCTTTGAAATCGACCCCGTGTACCTCCAGCAGGCTCGCGAGCGCCTCGGCCTCGCCGACACCGCTACGTAACACCTCGTGATTACCTTCATTCTCCGCCGCATCCTCGCGCTCGCCGGCGTTTTATTCTTCGTCATCACGATCACCTTCTTCCTCGTGCGTCTCGCCCCCGGCGGCCCGTTCAGCCGAGACCGGAAGATCCCGCCCGCCATCGAAAAGCAGCTCCTCGCCCGCTACAAACTCGACGGCACCATCTGGCAGCAATACACCGGCTACCTCGGCGATCTCGCGCACGGCGACCTGCGACTTTCGACCAAATACCGCGACCGATCCGTCAACGAACTCATCGGCGACGGCCTGCCCGTCAGCGGCACGCTCGGCCTCGCCGCCTTCCTGCTCGCCAGCACCGCCGGCATCTGGCTCGGAAGCCTCGCCGCCGTCCGGCACCGCACGCCCACCGACACGGTCTCCATGCTCGCGGCCCTCGCGCTCATCAGCATCCCCACCTTCGTCACCGGCCCGGTCCTCATTCTTTTCTTTGCGTTAAAATGGCGGATCCTTCCCGTCGGCGGATGGGGCTCGGCCAGCAGCCTCATCCTCCCCGCCATCACGCTCGCCGGGCCGTACATCGCCTACATCGCCCGGCTTCAGCGCACCTCGATGCTCGAAGTCCTCGGGCAGGATTTCGTCCGCACCGCCCGCGCGAAGGGCCTCAGCGACGCGCGCGTCATTTACGGCCACGCGCTGAAAGTCGCCTGTCTTCCCGTCGTCAGCTTCCTCGGCCCGCTCGCCGCGAACCTCCTCACCGGCAGCATCGTCGTGGAAACCATCTTCAACATTCCCGGCATGGGCGGCTACTTCATCAACTCCATCCTCAACCGCGACGTCTTCCTGCTCAGCGGCGTCGTCATCGTCTACTGCGCGCTCCTCGTCGTCGTGAATCTGTTCGTCGACGTCGCCTACACCTGGCTCGACCGGCGCATCAAACTCTATGAGTGACGCCGTCGCCCCACCGCCCGGCGCCTGGCTGCGCCTGCGCAAAAATCCCGTGGCCCTCGTCTCGATCGCCATCCTCGCCGGCATCGTCGCCACCGCGATGCTCGGTCCATTCATCCACCGCATCGACCCGCACGCCACCGGCCCGCAACAGTTTGCGCCGCCGAGCGCCGCGCACTTTTTCGGCACCGACGTGAACGGCCGCGACGTCTTCGCCCGCGTGCTCGAAGGCGCTCGCATCTCGCTGCTCGTCGGCCTCTGCGGCGCGCTCGTCAGCTTCTTCGTCGGCACCGCCTATGGCCTCGTTTCCGGCTACGTGGGCGGCAAGACCGACGCGCTCATGATGCGGCTCGTCGAGGTCCTCTACGCCATTCCACGCCTCATCATCATCATCATCGCGAGTTTCATCTTCGATCCCATGCTGAAGGCGAAACTCGCCGGTTATTGGGACGGTGCGCTTGTCGGCTACACGAAAATCATCATCCTCATCCTCAGCCTCGGCCTCATCGAGTGGCTCACCATGGCGCGCATCGTCCGGGGCCAGGTGCTCTCGCTCAAGTCGCAGCAGTTCATCCTCGCCGCGCGCGCCCTCGGGCAGAGTCATTCGAAAATCATCCTCCGTCACCTCCTCCCGAATCTCGTCGGCATCGTCATCATCTACCTCACCCTCACCATCCCGGCCGTCATCCTCGACGAAAGTTTCCTCAGCTTCCTCGGGCTCGGCATCCAGGCGCCGCAGGCGAGTTGGGGCAGCCTCCTCAGCGACGGCGCGCAGGTCATCAATCCCGTGAAAAGCTACTGGTGGCTCCTCCTCTTTCCCGCCGCCGTCATGAGCATCACCCTGCTCGCCCTGAATTTCCTCGGGGACGCCCTCCGCGACGCCCTCGATCCCCGCGCCCGCCAGTAGCGGCAGCGGGCGCGAAATCAAGGTTGACACTACTTTTCCCGCTCGCTGTTATGGCGCGCGCTTTCCCCCGGAAGCCGCCCCGACTCCCTTTCCCAACATGCCCAAAAACAAAATCAACGTCGCCATCGTCGGCCTCGGCTTTGGCGCGGAATTCATCCCGATTTACCAGCGTCATCCGAACGCCCACATGTACGCCATCTGCCAGCGTACGCCGGCCAAGCTGAATGCCGTCGGCGACGCGTTCGGCATCGAAAAACGGTACACGGACTTTCACCAGATGTTGAAGGACCCGAACATCGATCTCGTTCACATCAACTCGCCGATCCCTGACCACGGATGGCAATCCATCGCTGCGCTCAAGGCCGGCAAACACGTGAGTTGCACCGTGCCGATGGCGACCTCGCCCGCCGAGTGCAAACAGATCGTCGACCTCGTGAAAAAGACCGGCCTCAAATACATGATGGCCGAAACCGTCGTCTACGCGCGGGAGTACCTCTTCATGAAAGAGCTGCTCGACACCGGCAAGCTCGGCAAACTGCAATTCGTCCAGGCCAGCCACCAGCAGGACATGGACGGCTGGCCAAACTACTGGCCCGGCCTCCCGCCCATGTGGTACGCCACGCACTGCGTCGGCCCCGTCGCGGGCATGATCGGGCAGTCGGCGGAATACGTCAGTTGCTTCGGCAGCGGCACCGTCCGCAAGGAACTCGAGGAATGCTACGGCTCGCCGTTTGCCGTCGAGACCGCGCACATCAAGTTCGCCAATACCGACGTCAACGCCCGCATCATCCGCAGCCTCTTCGACACCGCGCGGCAGTATCGCGAAAGCATCGACGTCTACGGCAGCAAGGCGTCCGTCGAATGGCCGCTCGTTGAGCACGAGCCGCTGATCCTCCACACCGCGAAACTTCCCGAGCCCAAGATCCCCAAGGCGATCAAGACGCCCGACTTCGCCAAACGCCTGCCAAAAGCGATCCAGCCTTTCACCACCGGCGGAGTTTACGGCAGCAAAGACAAAGGCAAAAAGTCGCATCTCAGCTTCACCCAAGGCGCGGGCCACGGCGGCAGCCACCCGCACCTCGCCCACGAAATCATCGACGCCCTCGTCACCGATCGCGATCCGTTTCCGAACGCGAAACAATCCGCCAACTGGACCTGCGTCGGTCTCTGCGCCCACGAATCCGCCCTCGCCGGCGGCAAAATCGTCAAGCTCCCCGCGTGGTCAATCTGATCCACCTCCCCGAACCCAAACCCAAACCAACACCCCAACTAACCACACATAAATCATGAATAACGTAGGTATCGCACCAAACGCAAAACGCCTGCTATTCGCCGGCTTTCTTGCCATCCTTGCCGCCGGCATCGGCTTCGGCATCCGAGGCGGCATTCTCGCCAACTGGGCGGCCGACTTCGGCTTCACCGGCGCGCAGCTAGGCGCCATCGGAGGAGCGGGCTTCACCGGCTTTTGCTTCGGCATCATCATCGGCGGCGTAATCGTCGATAAGATCGGTTACGGCAAACTCGTCGTCGCCGCGTTCCTCTTTCACGTCTTGTCTGCGGTCATCACGTTTGGCGCGCACAAGGGACAAAGTCAGGACACCGCCTACATGTACCTCTACATAGGGACATTCGTCTTCGCGCTGGCCAACGGCACGCTCGAAGCCGTGGCCAATCCGCTCGTCTCCACGCTCTTCCCCACCAACCGTACGCATTACCTCAACATCCTGCACGCATCGTGGCCCGCCGGACTCGTCATCGGCGGTCTCGTCGGCTGGGTCCTCGGCGACGGCATGCACCTCAGTTGGAAACTCCAACTCGGCCTGTTCCTCGTGCCGACCGTTCTTTACGGCTTCGCCTTTTTTGGCCAGCACTTCCCGAAATCTGAAGCGTCGGAAAAGGGCCTCAGCGTCGGTCAAATGCTGCACGAAGTCGGAATCATGGGCGCACTCGTCGCCTGTGCGCTCGTCGGGCTTTTCTTCAAGGATCAACTCGGTGGCGTTCTGGTTTTCTTCACCGGCAACGACTTCTTCAGCTCCGCGAATTGGGGCTACATTTCGTGGGCGGTCGGCCTCGCGCTTCTGCTCGTGGTTGCCGTTAAGACCAACTTCTCCCTCGGAGCGGTCCTCCTCTTCATCCTGTTCATCACTCACTCCCTGGTCGGCGCCGTCGAGCTCGGCACGGATGGTTGGATTCAAAACATCACCGGAAACATCCTGACGCCCGCGCAAGGCAAGATCCTGTTCGTATTCACCTCCCTCGTGATGTTCTCGTTGCGCTTCTGCGCTCACTTCATCGAGCGAAGCCTGAAGATCTCCCCGATCGGGTTGCTCTTCATCTGCGCCGTGCTCGCCGTCATCGGGCTCCGAATGGTCAGCGGAATCGAGACCTTCGTCGGTGCCATGGTCGCCCTCGCCGTTTACGCGCTCGGGAAGACCTTCTTCTGGCCCACCATGCTCGCCGTCGTCGGAGATCGTTTCCCGCGCACCGGCGCCATCGCGATGTCCATCATGGGCGGCATCGGCATGATGTCCGCCGGTCTCCTCGGCGGTCCCGGCCTTGGCTACGCCAAGGATCGTTTCACTACCGAGCACCTCACGGCCGCCAACCCGTCCCTCTACGAGGAATACAAGGCGCCCAAGTCCAGCAAGTTCCTCTTCCTCAGCGAAGTGACCGGTCTCGATGGCACCAAGCTTTCTGACGCACAGAAAGCCGAAACGAAGACCCCCGACCAAAAAGCCGTGGCAGACGCGAGCATCATCGGTGATCGCAAGACGTTGAACGCCGACTCCTACATCCCGGCGGCGATGGCGCTGATTTACCTGCTGATGTTCCTCTACTTCAAAACCATCGGCGGCTACAAACCCGTCCACATCGCCGAGGACTTCACCGGCGGCCAGCCCGGACCGCATCAGGCGTAGTTCCGTCGCAATAAAATACTTGGGGGCCGGGTGAAAACCCGGCCCCCCTTTTTTTGTCCCCGATCTGCGGCCCGAAACCTGCGTTTGACCGACGTCCCAATGGTGTTCGATTTAAAGATGACTCTAGAGTCGCAAAATACTCCCTGGCACACGCCAAACGCCGTCCGTCAATTTCTTCACAACGTTCGGGACGCCGTACCGCTCGCGATCGAACAAGTGGACATGATGCTCCGCATGGTGACCGCGGCGCGCGATCGTGTGGATACCTTCCTCGATCTCGGGTGCGCCGACGGCGTGCTTTCCGCCGCCATGCTCGATGAATATCCGAATGCACGCGGAATCCTCGTGGACGATTCCGACGCCATGCTCACGAGCGCCCGCCGGCACCTCGACGCGCACGCAAACCGCGTCCAATTCGTCCGGGCCGATTTCAACAAACCCGGTTGGATGGCCGACGTCACCGCAGGCATTCCCTTCGACGCCATCGTCTCCAGCTTCGCCACGCACCACTCGACCGACCAACGCCAGCGCGAACTTTATCGCGAGCTCTTCGACCTCCTCAAACCCGAAGGTATTTTCATCAACATCGAACACGTCGCCAGCGCCACCCGATGGACCCAATCCGTCTGGGACGATTACATGATCGACGCCATCTTTGGCGAAGCATTGCGCGCATCTCCCGGCAGGGCGCGCGTCGAGATCGCTCGCGAATATTACGCCAACGCCCAAAAGCAGGCCCATATCCTCGCGCCCCTCGAGGTGCAATGCGACTGGCTCCGCGAGATCGGATACGACAACGTCGATTGTTATCTGAAGGTGCTCGAACTCGCCATGTTCGGCGGGCAGCGTCCCGCTGAAGGCTAATTGGCAACCAACGAACGATTGCGCACGCCCCGGCGTCCGCTGTTCACTGGCGCCCGATCAATCCCATGATGTCCGCCCTTCGCACCTGGCTTCAGCTTTTCCGCGCCCCGAATCTTTTCACCGTCCCCGGCGACCCGCTCGCCGGCTACCTGCTCGCGTGCTTCGGCGACGTGCAAAACGGTCTCTTCACGCCCATCGCCGCGAGCCTCTGCTTTTATGCGGCAGGTCTGCTTCTGAACGATCTCGCGGATCTCGCGGAAGATCGCGCCGAACGCCCCAACCGCCCGCTCCCCAGCGGCGCCGCCCGCCCGCGGACCGTCGCGGTCGTCATGGTCGCACTTTTCATCGGCGGACTCGTGCTCTGCGCCCAAGCCGGCGTGTGGACACTCGGCACCGGCGTCGCCATCGTCATCGCGGTCTGCACATACAATCTCTGGACGAAACATATTCCGGGGGTCGGCGCACTGAACATGGGACTCTGCCGTGGAATCAGTCTCCTCCTCGGCGCCACGGCCGTCCCGCACGGGCACCTCTCGATCCCGCTCATGCTCCACGGGCGACTCGATCACCTCGCCATCGGGTTCGGCACCGTCACCCTCTTCATCGCCGCCGTCACCCATCTTGCCAGATTCGAGACACGCGCTTCGGCACCCGGATACGCCAAATGGCTGCCCGCCGCCATGCTCATCGCCGGATTCGCTGCCTTTTTCCCGCTCGTCGGCGGCCTGAATCGCCTTCCCACTCTCGCGCTGTTTGTTCTCACGGTCGTCATCAGCACACAGTCCGCATGGCAGCTCACCGTCGATCCTTTGCAGCCTCTGCCGCCGGTGATCGGGCGTTTCATTCGCCTGCTTCTCCCGCTGCAAGCCGCATATTGTTCCGCCGCCGGCGACATGGCCGCGTCCGCGTTCTCCGGCACGCTCATCCTCCTCTGGCCGATCAGCCGCATCGTCGGGCGCCGATTCTACGCGAGCTAAAAAAGCATCGCAAATCCCGCTTTCCTCGCGCGCGGAAACTCTGGCATGTTTCCTCATGGCAACCATCTCCTCGCCCGTCGACGCGGAATTCTACAAACCCGCCGCCGAATTTTTTCGTGAGCAATCCGGAGTCGCGCTGACCTACGACGACATCACGCTCGCCACGCTCTACAGCGACATCCTTCCGCGCGATACCTCGCTGGAAACCGAACTCCACCCGCGGCTCCATCTGCGCCTCCCGATCATCAGCGCGGACATGGACACCGTCACCGAATCGCGCATGGCCATCGCCATGGCGCTCGCCGGCGGCCTCGGCCTCATCCACTGCAACATGCCCGAGCGCACCCAGCTCTCGGAAGTGTCCCGCGTCAAAAATAACGTCCACGGTCTCATCCAGGAGCCCATCAAAGTCGCACCCGACCAGACCATCGGCGACGTGCTCGCCTTCATCGAGGAAAAGGGCTACGGCTTCCGCACCTTCCCGATCGCGGATGCCGACGGCAAACTGCTCGGCCTACTCCCCGGCCACAACGTGCGCCCGCGCTACGCCAACGTCCGCGTGCTCGATGCGATGACGCCGCGCGCGCAAGTCGAGACCATCCTCGCCAGTGAACTCGGTGCCGATCCCATCGCTCGCGCCGACCGGTTTTTCACCGAGCACATCGGCATCCATAAACTGCTCGTCGTCGATGAACACGACCATCTCCGCGGCCTTTTCACCATCAGCGACATCGAACGCATCCTGCACGAACGCACCTCACAGTTGAAACCCGCCCGGGACGACCAGTTCCGCCTCCTCTGCGGCGCCGCCATCACCGCAACGCGGCACCCCGACGGCTCCCTCGACCGCGATCGCATCCTCGCGCACATCAGCGCTCTCGTGGAGCGCGGGGTCGACGTCGTCGCCGTCTCGACCGCGCATGGCCTCAGCCAGGGCGTCGGCGACACCGTCCGCCTCATCCGCGCAGAATTCCCGGAATTGCCGATCATCGCGGGTAACGTCACGAGCGCCGCCGGCGTGGACTTCCTCGCGGAGAGCGGTGCGAACATCATCAAGGTCGGGCAGGGCCCCGGCAGCATTTGCACCACCCGCATCGTCGCCGGCGTGGGCATTCCGCAACTCACGGCGCTTTACATCGCGAGCCGTGCCGCTGCCGCGCGGGGCGTCACGATCATCGCCGATGGCGGGATTGTGAAATCCGGCGACATCGTCAAAGGGCTGACCCTCGCCGACGCGGTCATTTGCGGAGGACTCCTCGCGGGTTGTCCGGAAGCGCCGGGCTCTATCATGGAGATCAACGGCAAACTGTACAAACAATACCGCGGCATGGGCAGCATCGCGGCCATGCAAGCTGGCAGCGCGGCGCGCTACGGGCACATCGCGAAGGATACTTCGCGTAAAGTCGCGGCGGAAGGCGTCGAAGCGCTCAAGGAAGTCAGCCCTTCGCTCGATGTCGTGCTCACGCAGCTCGCGGGCGGCGTGCAAAGCGGCATGGGCTATCTCGGCGCGCGCACGCTGGCCGATTTGCGCGAGCGAGCGCGCTTCATCCGCGTCACGCCCGCCGGCCAGCGTGAGAGCGCACCGCACGACATCGTGGAGGTGAAGACCGGCTCGGAAACCTAAATACCATTTGCCACCCGCCCGGTTTCGCGGTGTGGTAGCCGCCCTTTTCATATGAGTAATTTGCGTCGCGTAGTCATCACAGGCATGGGTGTCATCACGCCCGTCGGGAACGACGTGCAGACCTTCTGGGACAATCTTACAAACGGTCGCAGCGGTGTCGGTCCGATCACGCATTTCGACGCCAGCGCGTACAAATGCCGCATCGCAGCCGAGGTGCGCGACTTCAACGCGGTCGAACATTTTAAAACTCCCAAAGACGTTAATCGCACCGATCGTTTCACGCACTTCGTCGTCGCCGCAGCCAAGAGCGCGATGGCGGACGCGGGCATCACCTCGCCGGTCGGCGACCCGGAGCGATTCGGGGTCGTGCTCGGCAGCGGCATCGGCGGCCTGAAGACGACGGAAGATCAGCACACGGTCCTCATGGAACGCGGTCCGGGACGGCTCTCGCCATTCATGATCCCGAGCCTGATCAGCAACATGGGCAGCGGCATCGTCTCGATGGAGTATGGCCTTCAAGGCCCGAACTACGCGCCTGTCTCCGCCTGCGCCACCAGCGCCCACGCCATCGGCGAAGCCTGGCGCATGATTCGTGACGGCGACGCAGACGCGTTTCTCGCCGGCGGCAGCGAAGCCGCCATCGTTCCACTCGGCATCGGCGGATTTGCCGCGATGAAGGCGCTCTCGACGCGCAACGACGATCCCACTCGCGCCTCGCGGCCATGGGATAAGGATCGCGACGGCTTCGTCATGGGTGAAGGCGCGGGCGTCGTCGTCCTCGAAGAACTCGAGCACGCGAAAGCCCGCGGCGCCCGCATTTACGCCGAAGTCGCCGGCTACGGTCTCACCGCCGACGCCTACCACATGAGTGCACCGCTTCCGAATCACGAGCAGGCGCAACGCTGCATGAAGATCGCGATCGCGAAGGCCGGCTTGAACCTCGATCAGGTCGATTACCTCAACGCGCACGGCACTTCCACGCCGATCGGAGACGTTTGCGAAGTGCGCGCCGTCAAAGCCGTCTTTGGCGAACACGCCAGGAATCGCCTCGTCGTCTCGTCCACCAAATCCATGACGGGACATCTGCTCGGCGCCGCCGGCGCGGTGGAGACGGTGGTGTGCGTGCAAAGCATTCTCACCGGCATCGTCCCGCCCACGATCAACCTCGATAATCCGGGAGACGAATGCGACCTCGACTGCGTGCCGAATGTCGCCCGCGAAGTGAAAGTCCGCGCGGCGGTCAATAACTCGTTTGGCTTCGGCGGGCACAACGCCACGCTCGTCGTCACCGCCTTCGAGTAAGGCTGCGGCCTAACCGTAGCGGCCTTCGATATAGTCGGCTGTCTTGGAGTCCTTCGGATTGAGGAAAAGCTCCTCCGTTCGCGCCCGTTCGATAAGTTCACCCAGGAGCATGAAGATGCTTTCATCGCTCGCCCGGCGGGCCTGGGCCATGTTGTGAGTGACGATGAGGATCGTGTAACGGCCACGCAGCGAAAACATCAGTTCCTCGATCGCGCGCGTCCCCTCGACGTCGAGCGCGCTGCACGGCTCATCCATGAGGATGACGCGCGGCTTGAGCGGCAAGAGCCGCGCGATGCACAGCTTCTGTTGCTGTTCGAGTTGCAGGCTCGTCGCCTTCGCATGGAGCCGGTCCTTGAGATCCTTCCACAAGCCCACCTCGGTCAGGCTTTCCTCGACCGCCTGATCGAGATCGCTTTTCGAAAGGCTCCGGTCGGCGTGGATGCGGATTCCGAAAACCACGTTTTCGTACACCGAGATCGGAAGCGGATTTGGACGCTGGAAAACCATGCCAACGCTTTTCCGCAATTCGATGAGCGAGACGTCGGGATCGTAGATGTTCTTGCCGAGAATTTTGATTTCGCCGGTCGTCGTGACGTAGCCGTAGCGCTCGTTCACGCGGTTAAAACAGCGCAACAACGTCGTCTTTCCGCATCCGCTCGGTCCGATGAGCGAGGTGATGATGCCCTCGCGGATGTCGACCGTGATGTTCTTGAGCGCCTGAAATTTCGCGTACCAAAGCGAGAGGTCGCGCGTGGCAATTCCTGAAGTCGGTTCGCTCATCCGAAGATTCCGTTGACGTATTCGTAGGTTCGCCGGTCCAGCGGATTTTCCGAGAAAATCACCTCACTCCGGCCGAGTTCGATCACTTCGCCATTCCACAAGAACATCGTGCGATCCGCGAGCCGGCGCGCCTGCTGCACGAGGTTTGTCACGAGGATGATGGTCATTTCCTTCCGTAATTCCTTGAGCACTTCCTCGATCCGCATCGTGGTTACGGGATCGATGGCGATGCTGAATTCGTCGAGGCAAAGAATGTCCGGCTGATGCGAAAGCGCTCGCGCGATGGTGAGCCGCTGCTGCTGGCCGCCGGAGAGTTTTGTCCCGAGTGAATCAAGGCGGTCTTTCACCTCATCCCAAAGCGCTGCCTGGGTGAGGCATTTTTCCACGTGGGCATCGAGGAAGCTTTTCTGTCGCATCCCCGCAGCGCGTGGCGCGAAGGCGACATTGTCGTAGATCGAAAGCGGCAGGCCCACGGGGAGCGGAGCGACCATGCCGATCTTCCGGCGGAGCGCATACACGTCGCGCGTCTGTTGCACATTTTCACCGTCCACGCGGATCGTCCCGGACATCCGCGCGCCGGTGGTGAATTCCAGCGTCCGATTGATCGCGCGGAGCAGCGTTGTTTTGCCGGACTGCGCGGGTCCGATGATGCCGAAGATTTCGTTCGGTTCGATATGAAAGCTGATTCCGTGATGGACCTCTTTCGCCCCGTACCATGTGCGGAGGTCGGCGACTTCGACTTTGGGAGTGACTGCGTTGCTCATCACCATTTCTTCCGGCTCCGAAGCCACGAGCGGAACACGATCGCGGTGGCGTTCACCGAGAGCACAAGGGCGAGCATCACCGTCGCGATGGCGAAAGGAAGGGACTTCGACGCACCGGCCGCCTGCGTGGCGATGTAGTAGAGGTGCATCGAAAGCGCCATGCATTGGTCGGTCACCGGATTGTAGAGGAAGAAGCCGGTACCATCGACCGCCTTGAAGGTGGCGACGCCCGTGAGCATGACAGGGGCCGTCTCGCCGGCGGTGCGGCTGACCTGAAGAATGACCCCGGTAAGGATGCCGCTGACGGAATTTGGCAGCACGATCTGGCGAATCGTCTGCCAGCGCGTGGCGCCGACGTTCCAACAGGCTTCGCGAAATTGGATCGGCACGCTCGCCAGAGCTTCCTTCGTCGAAGCGATGATGACCGGCAGCGTCATGATTGAGAGCGTGAGCGACGCGGCGAGGATGCTTTTTCCCATGCCGGCCGCGTATACGAATGCACCGAGACCGAAGAGGCCATGCACGATGCTGGGCACACCCGCGAGATTGACCACCGCCAGATGCACGATGCGCGTGAACCAGTTGTCCTTCGCGTATTCGTTTAGGTACACCGCGGCGAGGACGCCGATGGGCGCGCTGACGAGGAGAGAAATCCCGACGATGTAAAGTGTGCCGACGATCGCGGACCAGATCCCGCCGCGCACGCCTCCGAGACGCGGATTGGTGACGATAAAATCCCACGAGAGGGAAGGTGCTCCTTTCTCGATGACGTAGCCGACAATGAGCAACAGAGGGATCACCATCGCGGCGGCCATCACTCCAAAAAACCATTTGGCGATCATCTCCTGCCGCTGTTTCGAGCGGACGTGCGCGTTGATCACGAAAGGCGCGGGCGGAGGAGTTGCGAGGTCGTGCATACTCATTGGCGCTTGATGCCTTTCACGATCAGGTCGGCAGTGAGATTGACGACGAAGGTGATGCTGAAGAGCAGGATGCCGATGAGAAACAGCACCTGATAGTGGTCGCTCCCCTTGCTCGTCTCCCCGAGTTCCGCCGCGATCGTGGCGGTGAGCGTGCGGACAGGGTCGGTGAGCGAGTGCGGGATGCGGACACTGTGCCCGGTGGCCATCAGGACCGCCATCGTTTCACCCACGGCCCGGCCCACGCCGAGTAACACCGCGGCGAGCAGGCCGTTCTTCGCCGCCGGCAAAAGCACGCGCCACACGGTCTGCCAACGGGTCGCTCCCAGGGCGAGAGCCGCCTCGCGAAAGCTGTCCGGCACCGCCTTCAGCGCGTCTTCCCCGATGGAAACCATAATGGGAACGCTCATGAGCGCGAGCAGCAGCGCGCCGTTGAGAAGGTTCACGCCGATCGGCACGTGGAACCACTCGATGAGCAGCGGCGACATGACGCCCAGCCCAATGAAACCCCAGACGACCGAGGGGATCGCCGCGAGCAACTCGATGGTGATCTTCAAAAGTTCCTTCGTCCTGCCGGTGCAGAATTCCGAGATAAAAACCGCAGCCCCCAAGCCGAACGGAACGGCGATCACCATCGAAAGGATACTGACACTCAGCGTTCCCACGATGAGCGCGAGCGTGCCGTATTGCGGTCGCGTTTGCGACGTCGGGATCCAGTTGATCGATCCGAAGAACTCACCGATCTGCAGCTTGTGCAAAAACGGCGCACCTTCGCGAAAAACGAAGAAAAAGATCCCGAACACGAAGACAATCGCGCTGATCCCACAGAGATGGACCAGCCATTCGATGACTTTCTCGGTAATGACTTCGATTCGGCGGCGTTGGGCTCGCATTGGGGGAGGAATCCGCTCGGGCACCGCACAGCAGTGCCCGAGCGAATGAATTCAATTCGGCGTTCCCCTACTTCTTGGGGAGCGGCACGTATCCGTTATCACGTTCGATCTGCTGGCCGGCGTCGGAGATGATCCAGTCCAGGTAGGCCTTCGTCGCTCCTTCAGCCTCGCCGACGGTATACATGAACAGCGGGCGGCTGATCGGATAGGTCTTGTCCAGCGTCGTCTCGATGGTGGGCGCCACTCCCGGTTCGCCTGTCTTCTTGGAGACTTTGAGCACTTTCACATCCGGCGTCGCGTAGGCCATGCCGCTGTATCCGATTGCGCCCGGTGTTTTCGAGATCAGATCGACCACATCTTTGGAGCCGTTCATGTCGACAGACCCGAGTCGGAACTCGTTCTTTTTTCCGACGATGACTTCCTTGAAATAGTGGTAAGTCCCCGAGTTGTTCTGCCGGCTGACACGCACGATCTCGTCCTTCCCCTCTGGCATGGTGATGCCGAGATCGCTCCACTTTGCGATCTTCCCGTCAGCCTTGTAGATCTCGGCGAGTTGCTCGATCGAGATTTCATTCAGCGGATTAGCCTTGTGGACGAAAATGCTCATCCCGTCGTATCCGACCATGTGCTCTTTCGGTTCCTTGCCCGGGTGCTTCGCTTCAAATGCCGCGATCTCCTTTTCTTCGAAAGTGCGCGAGCAATTGGCGATCTGGCAGGTGCCCTCGATGAGCGCCGTGACGCCTACGCCGGAACCGCCGCCGTTCACCTCGACGGAAACATCGGGATTCACCTTCGAATAGGAATCAGCCCATGCGATCGCAAGGTTGATCATCGTATCCGAGCCGATGTTGGTGATGATGGTCTTTTTTGCGGCGCTGGTGCTGTCCGCCGATTTTTTGTCGCAGCCGGTGAAGGCAAGGATCGCGGTGCAAGCGAAAGCGCTAAAGTGTTTGATGGATGTTTTCATGGGTGTTTGCGGGTTGTGTTTTGGTGGAAATGAAAGACCGCGCTCAATGTTGAGCCTTCGCCTGCTCACCGAGGAGCGCCTGCACGAGGTCTTGGATTTGGGATCGGAGAAAATTCCACGTCTCCTCATACGCGGCAGCCGTGCCGAGCCGCTCGCCCGCAGCGGGGTCGGGCAGCAACCACTCGAGGTTGACGGTCTTCGCGTGGGCCGGCGGAAAGGCGTTTCGCGCCTCGGGCGTGAGAGCGATGAAGACTTGGTAGTGCTCGATGTTCGGGACCTGCGAAATGGCCCGCGACTTTGCCGTCGCAATGTCGATTCCCTTCGTCGCAAGGAATTCCACCAGACCGGGATCGAGCGACTTTGGCGACACGCCAGCGCTGCTGAATAGGAACCGGAGATCGCCCGTTGACTGGCCGATGGCCTCCGCCATCTGGCTGCCGCCCGCATTCGCTCCATCGACGAAAAGAACGCGCAGCACCGCCCCGCGATCGTGTTTCGCATACTCGCCCGTCGCCATGTAAATGGTCTCCTGGCCGATGTTTTTGGCCTGATCGGCGACACGCTCAAACCGCCGGGCAATCGTCATCAGAGGATCAAACGCCTCGAGGGGAATCGCACCGGCTTTCCGGGCCTGAAATAGCTCCTCGCCGATCCGCGACCGCAGCGCGGACACATCCCCTTCGGCACCGATCACCCGCCGCGCCACCGCGACGTCGCCCACACAGAATGAGTTGATCGCGTCACGAAGAAGCGGAAACACGCCCTCGGCCAGATCCTTAAGACTCGCGGGCGCCAAGGGTTCACCCAGACGGCTGAGCTTCAGGACCTGCTTGGCGATGCTTCGCGCGTAATCACCGACCCGCTCCAGTTCGAGATTGATCTTGATCGCCGCCGCGGCGAACCGCAGATGCACTCCGACCGGTTGCTGCCGGATGATGAACTCCAGGCAAAGCCGGTCGATTTCCCGATCGAGCGCATCGATAAAGGTGTCCCGAAGGATGATCGAATAGGCCAACTGGCGATCATTCGCCATCAGCGCGACGAGGCCGTCCCGCAAACTTTGCTCGGTGCGCGCACACATTTCCGCAAGCTTGTCATGCAAGCGCGCCAGATCGTGTTGGAGGGAGGATTCGTAGTGAGTCACTTGGGGTATAAAAGAAAATTGCTCAAAACTGTGACGTTCGGGTGACGGGAATGTGACGTTTGCGTGACATCACTTGGAAGCCGCGCCGGGTCTTCCGCCAGAAGATTGGGTTTGGAATGCGGTGGGACCGGTATT
This sequence comes from Chthoniobacteraceae bacterium, assembly GCA_043735935.1. Taxonomy (GTDB): domain Bacteria; phylum Verrucomicrobiota; class Verrucomicrobiia; order Chthoniobacterales; family Chthoniobacteraceae; genus JANLQB01. The sequence continues at coordinate 23 of JAYTDO010000198.1, read as the reverse complement.
CACCATGAACACCGGTCCCACGC
>JAYTDO010000197.1:0-5357 GCA_043735935.1 Chthoniobacteraceae bacterium | reverse complement strand
GTCGATGGGGTCGTGTTCGACGACGACGGGGCGACGCTTCAGCTCAACGGCACCACGATCCGGGCGAGATACGTCATCGACGCAAGCGGTCGCCAGACGGTCCTCGGCGGCCAGTTCAACCTGAAGCGCCGGTATTCAAACCTGAACAAATTCTCCGTCTTCGCCCACTTCGACGGCGTGGTGCGCGAGCCCGGCGAGATCGGCACACTCACCCGGATGATCCGGGGAAAAGATCGCTGGTTCTGGATCATTCCGATTACCGAGGCACGCACGAGCATCGGCGTCGTGGTGGACTCGGAGCTTTTCAAAAATCAGCGCCAGACGCCCGAACGGTTTCTCGAGGAAGCCATCGCCGAGCAACCCGTCATCTCCGCGCGCATGGCGCACGCGGAAAGGATCTCACCGGTCCATTCCACGGGCGATTACTCGTATCGGAATACGAGCCTCGCTGGCGACCGCTGGCTGCTCGCGGGCGACGCCGCGGGATTCATCGACCCCGTTTTCAGCACCGGCGTCTTCATCGCCCTGGCCACCGGCGAAAGCACGGCGGACGCGGTCGAGGCTGCGCTCACGCGACCTGCCACGCGGGCCGCGCATTTCTCCCGCTACGAACGGCGGCTCAACCGCGTGCTCGACCTTTATCTGCGATTCGTCAGCGGCTGGTATTCGCAGGAATTCGCCGAGGTCCTCGCGGAACCGACCACTCGTTTTCAACTCGTCGCGGCGATCAACTCCGTCCTCGCCGGACGCATCGCCGGCGGATGGTCCGTCTGGTGGCGTTTGCGCGTCTTCTATTTCATCGTCTTCCTGCAACGGCACATCGCCCTCGTCCCGCGGCTGGACTTGAATCCAAAACCCCTGCCGGAAATGGAGCCCGCAGCGTGAAGGCCCTTGTCCCGCTCATCTCACTCGCCGCGCTGGCTGGCTGCGCTGCGCCGCACCAGTTCGCCTCGCCGGACGCATCGTGGCGCACGCGCTCAGGCCAGGCGAAATACTCGAGCGGAGACACGACGCTGGTCGGCGAAACCCTCCTCGCAACGCGGGGCGAAAAGGACTTCGTTCTCGATTTCCGAAAAGGCCCTGGGATTCCGCTGCTCACTTTGCAAAGCGACGGCGCGGTCACTCGTTACAGCGGTCTGCTGGCACGCCGCGGATGGGAGAGCGCCGTGGGCGCGGAAGTGCCGCCGCATCTGCGCGTCTGGCAGCGCGCTCGAACCGCCCTCGCGGGTCATTATCCCGATCCGCTCCACGTCGCCGAGGGCGTCGCGACGGTCGATTTCCTGTTCAGTCGCTGAGCACCGTGGCCGTCGGAATCGCAGGCCGCGTGGCCCACTTTGTCACCCATCGCCGTCGCTGGGTTCTCGCGGGAGCGCTGCTCATCCTCGCCGCGGCCCTCGCCGTCGTCGTCACGCGCGTGCAACTCGCCAGCGACGTGCTCGATCTCTTGCCGCGCCGCTTCGCGTCGGTGCGCGCCTTCAAGACATTCGACCGCGAATTCAGCCAGGCGCGCGAAATCACGTTCGCCGTCATGGACGAATCCGGCCTCGCCGACCTTGACGCGTTCACCGATCACTTCGCCGAAGCGCTGCGCGCGGAACCCTGGATCGTTCGCGTGCTGGATCGCTCGCCGATGGAGTCGCCCAGCGGCGCCCGTGAAGTCCAGTCGCTCGCCGTCCCGCTCCTGCTCAACCTGGAGGCCGCCGCCTTCGCGGATACCCTCGCACTACTCGCGCCGGAGCGGATCGACGCGCGCTTAAAAAAGCTCCGCGCCGAGCTCGAAGCCGGTTCGCCCAAGGCGGAATTCCAACTCGACTTCGATCCGCTCGGCCTCGTCGGCCCGGCGCTGCAGCCGCTCTCGGGTTCCTTCTCCCTCGAACAAACCCGCCCCCTCGCGGCACCCGACGGCACCCTGCGCGTCATCCTCGCCGTCACAGACCAATCCGGGCTCGGCGCGCGCACCTGCCAGGCCATGATGCGCCAGGTCGAGGCCTTCGACGCCCGCGTGCTCGCCGACTGGCCGGGCGCCAAACCCCACATCCTCGTCACCGGCCGCACGGCCTACGTCGGCGAACTTTCCGCAAAGATGCACAGCGACGTCATCTCCACGGTCGCGAGTTCCGCCCTGCTCGTGGCGGGGATTTTCTGGTTCGGCTTCCGCCGAGTGCGACCGCTCCTGGCCATCCTCCATGTACTCCTGCTTTGCTGCGTCGTCGCCGTCGCAATCGGCACGCTTGTATTTCGCGAGTTGAACATGATCACGATCGGTCTCTGCGCGATCCTCGTCGGTTTGGGTGTCGATTTTGGCATGATGCTTTACGGCATTTACCAGGCCGAGCGCGACCACGGCCACGACCACGAAACCGCCGTCGCCGCAGCGCTGCGGCATCACGGCAGCGGCATCATCTTCGGTGCGCTCACCACCGCCGCCGCGTTCCTCTGCCTGCTCCTCAGCGAATGTGTGGGCTTCGCGCAACTCGGCGTGCTCATCGCTTGCGGCATCATCGTGGCGGGCGCGCTCATGATGTCGGTTTTCTTCGTGTTCATCGGGAAAAAACACCGTGCGCGAGCCGACGATTGGCTGCGCGAAAGCGGGGGACGTTTTCTCCGCGCCGTCAGCGCCCGGCCCGTTTCCGTGGCGCTCTTCGGCCTCGCGGTGCTCGGTGGCCTCACCGTCTACTGCCTGCTACCGGTCGGTCGCATCCACTTCGAGGCCGACCCGAAATCCCTCGAACCCACCAACAGCCTCGCAGGGACGGCGCTACGCACGATCCAGGCGAAACTTCCCGTCGTCGGCGAGCCGATGATCGTCATCGTCGAAGCCCGGAACGCGGAAGATTTTCACGACCGCTGGACGCGTCTTCAGGCGGCGTGGAGTCCACTCGTGGCGGAGGGCCGGCTTCGCAGCGCCACCTCCCCCGCGGCCTTTGCGATCTCGCCTGAGCGAGTGAAGACGAACACCGCCACCCTTTCACCCTCGCGGCTCGCCGAGGCGCGCGCCGCTTTCACCGCCGCGCTCACCCGCGAAGGCATGTCCGCCGAATCATTTGCCCCAACCTATGCGCTGCTTGACGCCCTCGCCGCGGTCCGCGGAGGCGACACCGGCCCGCTCGACTGGCGTCGCACGCTCCCGGAAAAGTCCGCATGGTGGTTCGTCATCGACCATTTCATCGGCCGCAATCCAAACGTCGGCGTCGCCTACATCGTCCCGGCCCGGAAACTCGCCACCTTCGCCGACAAGGAAGCACTCCGCGCCGCGCTCGCAGTCCCCGGGGTCGAGGCGACGCTCTCCGGCTGGAGCTACACGCTGCAGGAACTGGTTCCGTGGGCGAAATCCAAATTGCTCACGCTCACCGCGGCGATGCTCGCGCTGAATATCGTCCTCCTCCTTGTCCTGTTTCGCCGGGTGTTTCCGCTGCTCGTCCTCCTCGCGAGCCTCGCCCTCAGCATGGGGGCGATGGTCGCCTCGCTCCAACTCTGTGGCGTGTCGCTAAATCTTTTCAATGTCCTGGCCTTCCCGCTCGTCCTCGGCGTCGGCGTGGACTACGGCATCTACATCGCCATCGCCATGCGCGCGCCCGATCCCCACCGCGAACTCGCCGCCATCATGAAACCCGTGCTACTCAGCGGCCTCACCACCACCGCTGGTTTCGGCTCGCTCATCACCGCACAAAATCCCGCACTGCGCGGGCTGGGCGCGGTGTGCGCCTTCGGCGTAGGCTGGTGCCTCTTCGCGACATTCTGTTTCATCCTCCCGATATGCCTCTGGCGCGCACTTCCCAAATCCCGTGAGTAGCCAGCTATACAGCGTCGGCGGATTCAAAATTGCCTTCGGGATCGCGCAGACGCTCCCACGACCCGTCACGCAATGGCTCGGACCCCGCATCGCCCTCGCCAGCTACGCCGGGCGGCCGGAGGCAAAAACGGCCCTCCGCGCCAATCTCAACCGGGTCACCAATCTGTCCGGGACCGCGCTCGACGCACTGTGTCGACACAACGTCGCCAACTTCGGTCGGATGCTCGCCGACTATTTCCGCTACGCGGGAACGGATGCCGCCACCCGTGCCCCCGCGCTGCTCTCCGAATGGCGCGGCACCGAGCATTTCGATGAAGCGCTGGCGCTCGGAAAAGGCGTGGTCCTCGTCACCGCGCACCTCGGCAACTGGGAACTCGGCGGCACCCTCCTCGCGCTGCGCGGCCTGCCGCTCACCGTCATCACGCTCGAAGAACCCACCAGCGAACTCACACGCTGGCGCGACGAGTTCCGCCGCCGTCTCGGGATCAAAACGATCACCGTCGGACCGGGGCACGATTTCGCTTTCGTCGAAATGATCCAAACGCTTCGGCGAAACGAAGTCCTCGCGATGCTCGTCGACCGACCGTACGCGGGGACCGGCACGCAGGTGGATTTTTTTGGCGGCAGAGCGTCCTTCTCGTCGGCCCCGGCGCTGCTCTGGCAACACACCGGCGCTGCGGTCGTCCCGGCCTTCGTCTTGCAGGAAAAGGAGGACCGATACATTTCCTTCGCCGACACCGGCCTTCCCTTTGCCACCGCCGCCGACCCGCAAGCCGCCATCGCCCAAAACACGCAAATCCTCGCCTCCCATTTTGAAGCCATCATCCGCCAGCATCCCGAACAGTGGTTCAATTATGTGCCGATTTGGAATCGCCCTGCTTAGCGTCGTCGCCGCACCGCTCTTTGCCGCGGAACTTTCCGGCTCCGACACCGCCGCGCTGTTAAAGACCCTCCAGGAACAACGCGTGAAAACGCCGACGCTCACGGCGGAGTTCACCGAAGAAAAGACGACTCATCTCCTCACGAAACCGATCACCAGCCGGGGCACGATCACCTTTCAGGCTCCGGATAAATTCCGGCGCGAACTGACCGGCAACAGCCCGAGCACGACCGTCAGCAACGGCCAGAAACTCTGGATTTATTACCCCGCCTTTAAGGAGGCCGAACTTTACACGCTCGGGCAGCGCCAGGCTTTTGACGACGCCATCGCCGCGCTCACGGCTGGACTCAATTTCGATCACATCGCGGACTTTTACCGCATCGCCGCGTTCGCCGAACCCGAGGGCCATCGCGTCGAACTGACGCCCAAATCCGCCGGGCTCAAACGCATGGTCACCACGCTCACCGTGACCCTCGACACCGAAAACCGCGTGCGGAAAATCGCAACGCAGTTGCCCAAGGGAGACCGGGTCGTCACCACCTACAGCGCCCATCGCACCGCGCCGGTCGCCGCGAACACGTTCGAGTTTACGCCCCCATCGGACGCCCACATCTCGCAGCCCCTCGGCAAGTAGGCGACCGGCGGAAAATTCGGTTTACATCCCGTCCTCCCCGAATACCTTCG
>JAYTDO010000196.1:0-10349 GCA_043735935.1 Chthoniobacteraceae bacterium | reverse complement strand
TTCCTCCAGGCGTTCCGCATTGCTCGATCGTTGGTGGCTCGGTGTTGATTGGACCGCGGCGGATGCCGGGGGCGTTCCGGGTATCGCGATTTCCGGCGGTGCTCCGGCGGCGGCGTGCGCTAGACGGATGAGGGAAGCGGATGAGGCGCGAATTTCGATGCCCTGCTCGCGAAGACCGGTGAGGGTTTCGTGGACGACGTCGAGGGCTTTTTGAAATTCACTCATGGCAGTTGGGATGGCACTCCAGCTTCGATGAAGTCTGCGGGAATGGGCGACATGAAAGTGAGCGGCGCGCCGTGGCGCGGATGTGCAAAGCCCAATTTCCATGCGTGGAGCATTTGGCGAGGAAAGGCCGCCCGTCGCCCGTAAACGTCGTCTCCGAGCAGGGGATGTCCGAGGTGTTTGAGATGAACCCGAATCTGGTGCGTGCGACCGGTGTGCAGCGTGCATTCGACGAGCGAACCGCCGGCGACCTCGCGCAGGACGCGATAGTCCGTGATGGCGTGGCGCCCTCGGCCGTCGATCAGGACGGCCATCTTCTTCCGGTCGACCGGATGGCGGCCAATGGCTCCTTCGATCCTTCCGCTCAATTTTTTGAATTTTCCCGCGGTGATCGCGAGATAGATTTTCATCACTTCCCGGCCGGCGAACTGCCTCGTCAATGATTGGTGAGCGGCATCGGTTTTCGCGGCGACGAGGCAGCCGCTGGTATCCTTGTCGAGCCGGTGCACGATCCCGGGTCGTTGCTCGCCGCCGATGCCGGAGAGCGTCTGGCAGTGGTGGAGGAGTGCGTTTACGAGCGTGCCGTGCCAGTTTCCCGTAGCGGGATGGACGACCATTCCGGGCGGTTTGTTGACGACGATGAGGTCGTCATCTTCAAAGAGCACCGCGAGCGCGATCGCCTCTGCTGGGGTTTCCACTGGGATCGGCGGGGGCTCGGCGACATCGAGCCGGTCTTGCGCATGCAGTTTGGCGCTGGGTTTGGTTTCCTTTCCGTTAAGTCGGATGTGGCCGCCTTTGATCAAATCCTGAATGCGCGAGCGGGAAAGGGACGGGATGCGTGCGGCGAGAAATTGGTCGAGGCGGATTCCCGCTTCTTCGGGTGCAATGTGGAATTCGGCGGAAACCATTTCCCACTGAGTAGCGAAAGTCGACGGGGCATGCCAGCGAGTCGTTCGGAATGGCGAATGCGTGCAAACTGGCGGTAATGATCCGTGGAACTCGATCAGACGAGATTTTTTATGGGGGCGCACAGCAATTGCTAAACTCATCATAGAAATGAGCAGTTTCTCTAATTTACGAGAGCGGGATGCCGTCGAAGTTGCGGACATTTCCGAGGGGCATCCGCTTCAGCCATGTCCGACCTGCGAAGCCATGCTCGACGTCTCGGGACATGAGCCGCTTGCGCCGATCCATTGTCCGGGATGCGGGGGAGCGCTCATCGTGAGGGGGACGATCGATCATTTTCGGCTTACCGGTGTCGCGGGTCGCGGCGGAATGGGAGTCGTCTATAAGGCACACGACGCGGGTCTGGATCGGGATGTGGCCCTCAAGGTCTTGCGTACGCAACACAGCGCGAACGACGAACTGGTCGCTCAACTCGAGATGGAAGCGGCGATCACTGCTGCGGTGAACGACCCGAACGTGGTCAAAGTCTATTCGACTGGGCGCGACCAGGGGCGTTTCTACATCGCGATGGAACTCGTGGATAAGGGATCGCTTGACGACTTGATCCAGATTCAGGGTCGAGTCGCGGAGTCTCAAGCGCTCGATGTGGGAATCCAAATCGCGCGAGGGCTGAAAGCCGCTCTCCAGCACGGGCTCATCCACCGGGATGTGAAGCCTGGGAACATACTCTTTGCCGATGCACACACGGCGAAGATTGTGGACTTTGGCTTGGCCATTTTCATGACGCAGGAGGAGTCCGTGCGGGGTGAAATGTGGGGGACGCCGTACTATGTGGCGCCGGAAAAACTCGATGACAAACCCGAGGACTTCCGTAGCGACATTTATTCTTTGGGTGGGACTCTTTTCCACGCGATTTGCGGACGTCCGCCATTCGATGCTGAAAGCGCGTCCCTCGTCGCCCTCAAGCATCTTAAGAACAATGCGGTGAGCTTGCAGGCATTTGCCCCGTGGGTGTCGGGACCGACTGCGTATGTGATAAACCGCACGCTGCTCAAAGATCCGGATGCCCGTTACCAAAGCTACGATGAATTGATCGAGCATCTCGAATACGCGAAGGCGGAGCTCGAGAATAAGACGGCCCATCCCGAGCAGGCGTCGGCGCGAGTCGTATTGGAATCCAAACAGACTCAGCGGGCGATGAGTTGGGTCACCTTTGGCATGATCGGCGCCATCGCAGCGGTCGGCTTCGTGGCGTTTGTGTTTCGCGATGCACTGTTTCACGAGGACGCAGCGGCACGCGCGACGCCTCGGCCTGTGGCTGGCGTTTTGCGGGAAGTGCCTTCGGCACAAGCCCGCCTGAAACCGGCGCGCGACAAGCTCGTTGCGGGGGATTTTGCAGCCGCCGCCGCCGCGTTTCGCAAGGTCGCGGATGAGGGGCTTCAGCAGCCCGATCTCAATTGGGCAACCGTCTGTGAAGGTCTCGCGGAACTCGGTGCCGGGAGAAGCGTTGAGGCACAGGCCGCGTTTGCGCGGATCGGCCAGCGCGGCGCCTTTAGCAATGAGGGTGAGAACGGAAAACTATCGGAGTTCTTTATCCGACTGGCTCGGAGCATGGACGGCGTCGCACCGATCGACCCGGGCGTGGCGCGGATGTATGATAAGTCCGATCATGAGACCGCCGCGCTGCTTTGGTTCGGCATCAAAAACTGGCAACTTGGCCGCGTGGACGACGCGGTGGCATTCCTTCGCCAGTTTCGTTCGTCGTCGCCGCGCGGGAGCGCCGCGTGGATCGGAGAACTGAAGCCTTTGGCCACTCAATACATCGGTCAGTTCACGGATTTTGAGATGAATGCTGAGCAGCTCAAGAGCGCGCGCAATCCTGAGGAGCGGCTGGCGGCGGTCGAGCACCTGAGGGCGTTTCCGCCCAACTTCGCCGCGCGAATGAAGGATGCCACGGGGCCATTTGAGGCCGAGTTGGCTGCATTTAACAAAATGCGAGACAAAGTCCCGATAGCGGGGATTTACAAAATCATCAATCGCACGACGGGACGATCCCTCAATGTTGATGGATTTGGCACGACTGATAACGCGAACGTGTCGCTTTACGACTACCAGGGGAACACCAATCAGCAGTGGGCGGTGAAGCCGAACTCCGATGGCGCGGCACTCGTGATCGCCGAGCACAGTGGGATGGCGCTTGATGTGGAAAACGGAAAGATCGAGGACGGCGTGAATGTGCGCCAGCATTCAGTGAACGGGAGCCCCGCGCAGACTTGGAGGATCGAGAGCACCGGAAAAGGGTGGTTCAAACTTGTCGCTGCTTGCAGTGGAAAGGTGCTCGCGGTCGCCGGAGGCGGCGGCGAAAATCAGGCAAACGTCGTCCAGTGGACCGATAACGGAACGCCCGATCACGAGTGGCGATTCGTGCCGGTGGTTAGCCAGGTCGGCGAGTGGACTGCCCGTGACATTGGCAAGGACTCGCTGGTAGGGAGCACGAAACTCGAGTCCGAAGCTGGCGCGATGACCCTTCAAGCGGGAGGTGTGGATATCTGGGGTGAACAGGATTCCTGCCATGCCGCATTGCAGAAAGTGAGCGGTGATTTTGATCTGAGCGGGCGCGTCACCGGCATGGTGAAAACGCACGACTACACCAAAGGGGGATTTATGGTGCGTGAAACACTCGTGGCAAACGCACGAACGGTTTTCGTGGGTGTCACTCCGAACCGCGGTGCGGAACATCTTCGTCGGACAACAGCGGGGGCACGGATGAGCAACACAAGATTGCCTGAGGCCAAGGCGCCGTGCTGGTTCAAAATCGAACGTAGAGGCGACACCGTCACCACGTTTCATTCCGATGATGGAGTGACTTGGATCAAGCTCGACGAGGATAAACTAGCCAATCTTCCTGCCTCGGTATTTGCCGGGCCTGCAGCGACGTCGCACGACGAGGGACAGATCACCACAGTCAGGCTGGAACACGTTTTGTTGAAGAAGCTTTAAGCGGCCACCTTGCCGCGAGGAAACGGGAATGGTAGCGTCGCCATCCACATGGCAGATTCCACCGAGCCCATCCTCCAGACTTGCACGGCGTGCGGCGCGCTTATCGACGTCACAGACGAGGAGCCGTTTGCGCTCATGCACTGCCCGGCCTGCGGGACGGCGCAGCGAGTTCGGAGAAGTTTCGACGCCTTTGAATTGCAGGAGATCCTGGGTGCCGGTGGCATGGGCGCGGTCTACCGCGCGCTGGACACGAATCTCAATCGCACCGTCGCGCTCAAACTTCTGAGGAAGGAATTCAGCACCGATCAGGAGTTCGTGAAACAGTTCGAGAAAGAGGCGTCGATCACCGCTTCGATCAACCATCCAAACGTCGTCAAAGTGTACACGGCCGGGCAGGACCACGGGTTGGTCTACATTGCGATGGAGTTGGTCGATAAGGGATCGCTGGACGATTTGATGAATCTCCAGGGCCGGGTGGCGGAGGCCCAGGTCCTCGAAGTCGGCATCCACATCGCAAAGGGCCTTAACGCGGCTTTGCAGCGCGGGCTGATTCATCGCGACGTCAAGCCGGGTAACATTCTCTTCGCCGATGCGCATTCGGCGAAGATCGTGGATTTCGGTCTCGCGGTCCTGCAGGAACATGCGGGCACGGTCGCCGGCGACGTTTGGGGCACGCCGTACTACGTCGCTCCCGAGAAGCTGGACCATCAGCCGGAGGATTTTCGGAGCGATCTGTATTCGCTAGGTGCAACGCTGTTTCACGCCGTCGCCGGGCGTCCGCCTTTCGAGGCGGAGACGGCGTCGATGGTGGCGCTGAAACATCTGAAGAGTCAGGCCGTCAGCCTTCAGGCATTTGCGCCGGACGTTTCGAGCGCCACGGCCTACGTGATCAATAAGACCCTTGAGAAGGATCCGAAGAATCGTTACCAAAGCTACGAGGAACTGATCGAGCATCTCGAGTACGCCCGGGAGCAGCTTCTCGCCAATGCGGGAGTCACCGGGCAGAAATCGCGCCTGATCCTGGAGGGAGACGACACGGCGAAGGCGATGAGCTGGATCACGTTTGGGATCGTCGGCGTGATCGTGCTCGGCGGCGTATTTTTCTACACCCAGCGCGAGCGATTCAAATCCGGTGAGGCGCCGATCGATCAAAGGGTGGTTGAAGTGCGAAAGGCCAATGCAAGCGTGGAGCCCCAGTTCAAGGCGGCTCGCGAACTTCTCGTCGCGGGAAAAATCAGCGAGGCCGACGCGGCCCTCGATGAACTCGCAACGAACAAGAGTATTCCACAACCCCTCCTCAACTGGGTGACGCTGCATCAGGGCATGGTCAAACTGATCGCAGGACAGGAAGGTCCCGCTAAGCGCTACTTTGGGGACATCGAAGAACGGGGGCTGTATTCGAGCGATCCTTCTGAGCAGAAGATGGCGAATTTCTTCGTCGATACAGCGCGCCAGCTTACCGGCCAATTTGGCATCCAGCCCTCGGTGGCCAGCAAGTACGACAAGGGGACCCATGAGGCGATCGCCCTCTTGTTGTTTGCATTGAAAGATTGGCAGATGGGCAAGTTCGACGACGCGGGGCCGCTTTTCCGTCAATACCACTCCGCAACTCCTCAGCCGCCGTACACGTGGGTCGCGGATTACAAAGATCTCGCGGGGCAATATATCGCGGCTTATTCGGACTTTCACACCGTCGCAGACCAGATCCGCGCCGCGAACAGTATCCAGAAACAAAAGCAGGCGATCGTCGCTGCCAAGGCGTCTCTCGCAGGGATCAAGGTCAAAGGGAAACTTGCCGAGGGGCTCCAGGAGATGGTGACGGATTTGGAAAAAAAGGTGGCTGCGACCGAGGAGGATACTGCGCGGAAGACGATGATGCAGCAGGAGGTCGACACCAAAGTGCTGGGCGCGCTCCGACCCCAATTCACGGCCCTCTGCCAGCAGTTGAAATTCAATGATGCTCGGATCGCTGCGCTCGCGGCGACCGTCGGCGGCGATGCGGCGCGTCGCGAGCAAGCTGCGATGGTGAAGAAGGCCGAATGGCTCACCAAATTCAAAGCGACGCTCATTGCCGACATCAACGCGTCTCCGTATCCCCAGCCGGTCATACGAAAAAACGGACAGGTCATTCCCGGCACAGCGGCGCGTGCCGCCGACCTTGGCCTGGAAGTGAAGACGCCGTATGGAGCCACCCAGGTTTATTGGACCGACCTGTCGCTCGAGAACATGCTCGCGATGGGTCGCTTTTACTTGAAGCCGGACCTTGCGCCCGAAATCGCCGCGAATCGCCAATGGGCGTGCGGCGTCTTCGCCTTCCTCGCCGGCAAGGCGCGCGATGGGCGGGATCTGCTCATCGAGGCTGCACAAAACAAGGAGGAGTACAAGGAAGCCCTTCCGTTGTTCCTGGAGTTTGCCGACGGACAGTAGCGTGGCCTGAGCCGGCCCATATTGCCGCTGCACGTTTTTATTACTCTTCGCGCCACACCCCCTTCGTCGTCATGCGTTCTTCGAACATTCTTCCACTGCTTCTTCTCTTGGTTGTTCGTGCAGTCGCGGAGGATATGCGGTTTCCGAGCGACGCCGCGTGCGACGTCACCAAGCCTCCGTTTGGCGCAAAAGGCGATGGGGTCACTGATGATACGGAGGCAATCCAGCGCGCTCTCGACCGTCGCGAGAACCTCATCCATTTCCCGAATGGGACCTACATCATCTCCAGCACCCTGCGATGGGGGCCCAAGCAAAAACGGCAGATATTGCAAGGGCAGAGCCGGGACGGAGTGACTTTGAAACTCGCGGATCGTTGCCCGGGGTTCAGCATCCCCGAGCGGCCACTCGCCATGTTGTGGACGGGTTCGGCTCCCGCGCAACGATTCCGCAATGGGTTGCGGAATCTGACGCTCGATACGGGAAAGGGAAACCCTGGAGCGATCGGCGCGCAGTTCATCGCGAACAATCAGGGGACGATCGACAACGTGCTGATTCGCTGCGGCGAGAGTGGCCCGGTGGGGCTCGATCTTGCTTATACGAAGGAGCAGGGTCCGTGTTTGCTCTCGAACTTGGAGGTCTCGGGCTTTGACGTCGGCATTGCGACGGCGGGCGGCGTGAATTCGATCACGGCTGAACACGTCAAGTTGAGCGGGCAGAAGAACGTGGGTTGGAAGAACGATGGTCAGCCTCTCTTCATTCGCGATTTGCAGTCCAGGAATTCGGTCCCGGCGCTGATGAACGCCGGTCGGGAGGGATTCATTGTCCTACTGGATTCCGAACTGCAAGGACTCGGCGCCGCGAACGGTTTTTCGGCGATCAGCAACGCTGACAAGAATGCGATGACCGTTCGCAATCTGACGACGACGGGTTACAAGATGGCTCTGCAAAATGACGGCGGCGATCGGCAGAGTCCGGCTGGCGCCACGATCGCAGAGTGGACGTCGCATCCGATCGTGAAAGCCTGGGAGAACTCACCGTCGCGCAGCCTTGCGTTGCCGATCAAGGAAACGCCCGACGTGCCGTGGGATGCTCCGGGCGATTGGATCAGCGTTGCGCAGTTCGGACCGAAGAAAATCGCACACGTCAGCGACAAGGGCCGCAAATCGATGGTCGATGATTGGACCGACGCGATTCAGGCCGCGATCGATTCCGGCAAGACCACCGTTTATTTCCCGAAGGACGGCGTCGAATTTACGGGGACAATTCACGTGCGCGGTGCGGCGCGTCGATTCATCGGGTGCGAACGGCCATTTGGGAAAGGTCAGCAGGGCACATGGATCATCGAGGATGGAGTGTCGCCGATCGTGGTGTTCGAGCGGTTCGACTGGACGTATTCGCCAATGAGCATCCGCCACGCAAGTGCCCGAACGTTGGTCGTCAGGAACACCATTGGCGGTCAATGGAACATCGACCGCGGCGCGGGCGATGTATTCTTTAGCGACGTGTGCACCGGCAGTATCCGGCTTGCTGGCGCCAGGCTTTGGGCGCGGCAGTTGAACGCGGAAGGAAGCGGTGAAACCAAAATCATCAACGAAGGGGGATCGCTTTGGATACTCGGTCTAAAGACGGAGGGCGACAGCACGCAGATCGAAACCAAAGCGGGCGCGCAGACCGAAGTGGCCGGCGCCTTCGTCTACGCAAACACCGGCAAGCCGAAGCAGCCGTGCTTTATCGTGACTGACAGCGCCTTCAGTTGTTCCATGGCGGAAGCGGCATTCCGTCGGGCGCCGTTTATGGAACTCGTGGTCGAAACGCGGCGCGGGGAGACGCGGGAATTAAAGAACGGTCAGACGCCTGGTCGCTCTGGTGGATCGCTGATGACCTTGTTCAGCGGGTTTCCGAAATAGTGGTGCGACCGATCACTCACGGCTGCGCCGGCGGCGGTGCGGGAGGTGCGCTCACAGTTGGCGTAGTGATGCTGATGGGCGGCGTGAATGCGGACGTGGGTTTCGGGGTCTCGGGATGGCCGGCGGCGGGCTCGGGTTTCTTTTCGACGAGGAGCGCGGCGCGGTCTTTGAGCAATGGATCGAGCGTCGATTTGGCGATCAGGTAAGGCCGCGGTTCAAACTTTTTCTCGGCAGCCAGTTTCTCCGCGAACCGCCTTTGGACTGCTTGAAATTCCTGATCCATCTGCGCCTTATCTTCCGGCTTTTCGTCTTTGCCGGGCTCGCGATCCTTTGGAAGGTCCACTTTCACGGTGAAGAGCACCGGCTGGTTTTCGCCGGTCGGTTTTCCGATCTTTAAGGTGTAGGTGAATTTGTCGAAGGTCTCGATCGTGACGGTCGTCGGTTTGTCGAGGCCCGTCTCATCGGCTTTTGCATCGGGCGGGAGCACGTCGGCGAACGCGGCGTTCGCGAACAGCGTTGCGAGGGGCGACACCTTGCCTGCATCAAGTTTCTCGTCCGCTTTTGCATTGGCGAGTGTCCATTCCGCCGCGGCGTTTTCGCGGCCGATCGCCCAATGCTGCGCCTCCGACGCCCCTTCCAGCTGGATGGATTTAACGTTGTCGATCTTGAAGAAATCGCGTTTCAACCATTGCTCCGGCTTGGCCGCGACGCTCTCCAGCGTCTCGGAGACAAGCGATACTTTGGGGCTGCCGACCGGAACGACGTAGCGCCCGGCGGGAAATCCGCCCGACTCGCCCGGCATGCCGTCACCTTTGCGCTGATACGTCTTTCCAATCAGCAGTGCAGCGAGGTTTTTTCCGTCCTTGCCCTTCAGTTCCATCACCGTGCCGGTTGTCCCTTCTTTCCCGGGTTCCACGAGCTCCAGTCGCGCAAATTGCGATGGTCCTACTTTGACTTCCTGCACGGTCTTTAGTTCCCACAACTTCCGAATCAAGTCGCTCACCTGCTCGAATGCCGCCGGGTAGTCCGCGCGCTCCTGGACCGTCCATTCGTCATCCTTTTTCACCAGATTCAATTCACCCTCGGCGCTTTTAATCGTGACCCGGGCGACGTCGTTGATCGGGAAGTCCAGCACCTTGCCGCCGCTTGGGGACTTTGTTGGGCTCCAAGATGCATTGTTGTCCTTTTGAAGATAATAGCCAGCGCCGCCGATGAGGGCGACGAGCAGGAGGAGGAGGGCGAGATGTTTTCCTTTCATGGTCTTGAATTCTTAATGCGCGGCCTGGCGCCGCCGGCGCGACATCGCGAGCATGACGCCACCGATGGTCACCACGATCGGCATCCCGGCGATGTTCAGCCATTTGATCCGATTTTCCAGCGAGTCGATGTCTGCCCGGAGCTTCTTGCGCTCGGTCTTGAGTTGCTGCTTCACCTCGGATTCCTTTGTCCGAAAGTTCGTGATCTCCTTCTGTTGCTCCGGAGATAAAATGAAGCGCTGGCCGGCCTCGGGCGTCTTGCTCCGTTGCAGTTCGCTCAGTTTTTTCTGCGCGTCGGCGAGGCTTGCCTCCATGTCTTTGATCTTGGTGCGATAGTTGGCTTCGGCATTTGCCTGCATCTTCTTCACGACGGTAAACGGGCGCTCGCGCGATGCTCGGCTGCGGACCGAGATGAGGTTGTCGTCGCCGGTGAGTTGCTCCACGGCGCTCTGAGCAAAAGCGAGATTTCCATTCTGTGGAGTGATCATGCGCTGACCGCCGAACGGGTTCGTCATTTCCGTGACGGCGACCTGATCCTGCACGAAATCCGAGTCGCCGACGAGGATGATGGCGCTTTCCAGCGCGGACTCCTTCAGGCTTTGCTCCGTCGGCGCGTCCTTCTTTTCATCGG
>JAYTDO010000195.1:0-1865 GCA_043735935.1 Chthoniobacteraceae bacterium | reverse complement strand
TCCGCTACGTCAACGGCACGGAGGAATACATTCCCATCACTTTCGGCCACGACGTCTTCGATTGGTGGCAGGAGCCCGAGGCCGCGAACACAAAACTCCAAGTCGCGTGGGTCGGCGCCAACGCCGCCAGCCAAAAGCAGAACAGCTCCATCCGCGTCTATCGTTCCTCCTGGGAGAATCCGCGCTGGGACATTCCGATCCAGAGCATCGACTTCATCTCGGCGAAGACCGCCTGTGGCCCCTTCCTGCTGGCCATCACTGTCGAGGCCATCCCAAAACCGTAGGAACCGACGTGAGCCACCGGTTTTGGAGAAGTTGCAGCCCGCCCCTTTTGGATTGCTGAGCGAAGTGATCAGGGTCTAACTCAGCGAAATGAACGGAGAACAATTGATATCCTTCCAAGCATGGTCAACGCGCGTCCTGCAGCAGGTCAGAGGAGTGAACCCTTTTGACGGCGACTGCCTGCCGACGCGCGTCTCGTTATTCGGGTTCGGACGACCGACGTTGCCGTTTCCACATCTGTGGAATTATGAGAATCCGATCAAAATTTTTGAGACCTTCTACTGGAATGTCGAAAAGGAGACGGGCTCGGGAAAGCATAACCGCTATATCTATGTGGCAGGATTGCCGCCCGTGTTGTTGACCCGGGAACCAGCCGTCATCAAGGCGGTGCTTGCCGCAACCGGCGACAAGCCCGGCCAGTTTGATCGGGATACCAGCCCGATGGCGGGGATCGCCCGTGCAACTGGTGAGGATTCGCTGCTGTATTCAAACGGCCCAGTGTGGCGAAGGCAAAAGAGGCTGTCTGCCGAGCCGTTCAGTCGCGCCAATCTGTTTCAGCCGGAAAAGTTCCATGGCTTTGAGCAAACCTTCCGCAAGACAGTCGCAGAAAGACTTGAGGCACTTCGTTCCCACCAACAGGCTGGCGGCGAGAAGGCCAGCCGGATTCGGCTCGAACCCGAAATCAAAGTCCTGATGATCGAGATGCTGGTGAACAATTTTTTTGGAGGCCATGTTTCCGAAAAGGAATTGCGACATCGTTTTGTTCCCGCAATCGAGATGCTGATCGATCACATGATCAGCGACACCGTCGCCCCGGTCTCCCAGGCGCTCTTCAGAATGCTTACGGGCCGCAACGCGATCCTAAAGCAAAAGGCGGCTGATTTCGAAGCCTTGACCGACATTGCGCTTTCCGGGCGTGCTGAAGGGCTCGGCTTGTGTAAGCAGTTCAAGTCCGAAGCCACGGATGATGCGCTCCGCAGCAACATCCGCGGATTCCTTGCCGGGGCCATGGAGGCCACGACCTCTTTCGCAAGTTGGGCGATATCGCATTTGTCGCACGCGCCCGATATCCAGGATCAGATCTATGCAGAGGTGAAAGACATGAGCGTCTATGACCCCGACAATCTGGCAAGCGCGGCGACCCTTAACCGAGTACTCGAAGAAACATTGCGACTGACTCCGGCACTTTATTTTCTCCCACGCAGGGCCACGGTGGATACCTGGATCGAGACAACTGACCACCGAAAGATGTTTATCCCAAAAGGAACCCAGCTCCGCCTCGATGTGTGGCACGCAAACCGATGCGAGGAGTTTTGGGGAAAGGCGGTGACTGGTTACCCCGCTGAAACGTTTGCCCCAGACCGATGGGAGGTTCTGGCCAAGAAAGGAATTACGTCGAAGGACATGCTTCACTTCGGATTCGGGCACGGGCCGCGTTTCTGTCCAGGAAGATTTCTCGGACTTCTGGAGGTCGGACTCGTCGTGGGAGCCGTGGTAAAGATGTTCAAATTCACGGCTGTTGATGAAAGGACGCAGGCGAAGGCCGGTGTATCAACTAAACCGGCCGACGGTGTATTGGTGGA
>JAYTDO010000194.1:0-15497 GCA_043735935.1 Chthoniobacteraceae bacterium | reverse complement strand
GCCCTGAAGCTGGCGGACGTGCTGGCGCTCTTTCGCATCAAGTCCTACGTGCTGAACACGGCCGCGATGACCGCGATGACTTTCGCCGTGGGCGGCATGTCGTTCTGGTTGCCGCGATACCTCTTCAAGGACCGCGCGGCGGACTTCGGTGGCGCGCCGAGTCTCGCGCAGATCAATCTGATCTTCGGCGGCATCATGGTCGTGGCGGGTTTGCTCGCGACGCTGCTCGGCGGGTGGCTGGGCGATGTCGTGCGCCGGAAACGACCGAGCGCCTACTTCCTCGTGTCAGGCGTGGGAATGCTGGGCGGTTTTCCCGCCACGGTGTTGATGCTGCGGACGCCATTTCCCGCGGCTTGGGGGCTGGTGTTCCTCGCGATCTTTTTCCTGTTTTTTAACACGGGACCGGCAAACGCCGCGCTGGCAAACGTGACGCCGCCGACGGTCCGCGCGACGGCTTTCGCCTTTAACATCCTGCTCATCCACGCACTGGGCGATGCGATCTCGCCGCCGCTGATCGGCTGGATTGCCGGCCGCTCCGGCATGAGCACGGCGTTCCTCGTCGTGTCGGCGCTCATGGTCGTGGCGAGCGGATTCTGGTTCTGGGGGGCGCGTTATCTCGGGCGCGACACCGCCGCCGTCGAGGCGCTTTCGGTCAAGGCCGAAGCGTAACGGAACCACTGGCGCTCTCGCGCATAAAGCAACCGCGGGCAACGTTGCCCTTAGGCGAAACGGCGCCACTGAAAGGAACGACCACCCTTTTCGAGCCGACGCTGTAGGTAAACGAACCGGAAAACAGCCCGGTGAGGGGATCGAATTTGCAGGAGGTCGCATCCGATCCCGGTGTGGTGATCTTGAAGAAATTGGAGGTCTTCAGCATGCCCGGTTGAAAAACCGACAACGCGGGTGCCTTGGAAGTCGCTGGACCTTCGATGGCGATCTGGCCGGCGGCCGTAGGCGCCATGAAAACCAGCGAGACCGATTTAACCGCGGAATATTTTGAACCGACGAGGGCCGTTTGACCAAAGAAGCCGCTAGGAAAGGCCGTCTGGAATTTCATGCCTGCGGGCTTGAACCAATCGATAGAGCCGGTGAGATCCGTGTCGGCGGGTGTGGCATCGAATGAAACCGCGCCGGCGACCGATCCCTTGCCACCATACAATCCGCAAAAAAAAGGCCAGATGCCGTCCGCCGAAATCTTCGCTCCAGAGGCCACCACCGTGCCGTCCCCGAGCTTTCCAACAAAACGCGCCCGACCGGACTTTTTCAGCGTGACCCGCCCGAAGCCCGAGCCCGCAGGATAATTTGCGTCCGTATTTCCGGGCGCGGCCGGGAGGATCACGTTGTAGACGCCGGCCTGCGGCGCGGGGTTCTTCCGCTTGTCAAAGACGATGCGGCCGCTCCCAATGCTCGACGTCACACCGCCGCTGACGAGGGTCCCGGTGATCTGCTGCGCGCCGGTCGTCAGCACGTTCAGATTCAGGGTGATGTCAAAGGTCTTGGAGCCGCTGGTGACGACTTTGTGAAAAGCGCCCGTGTTGCTGAATTTTCCCATAAATGGGACGACGGCTTTGCCGAGACGGATGGTCGCGCTGAAGGCGCCGTTAAATGCGACCGAAGCCTTAAAAAATCCATCGAGCCCCGGTGTGCCAGTCGGGCCGGAAATCAGCCCGTTGTAGGTGCCCTGAACCGGGAGGAACGGGTTGATGACAAAATGCGCGACGAGTGTCTCATTCGGCTGCATGTCGAAATCCAGCCGTGGTCGGTTCGCCCGGCCGATCGCATGGTTCGAGGTCCATCCGTCGAAAAGAGAACCGTCGGCGGGAATCGCCGTGACGGTCAGCGCAGCGCCTTCCTCACGAAGGGTCGTGCGGACGGGCGACGGCTGGCCGGGCAGGTATTTGATCCTGTCAAAGAAGTCCGCGACTACCTTTCCTTTCCCCGTGCCGTCGGCGCTCACGACAAGATTGCTCATCACCGAATATTTCACCGGACGCACATCGAGCACCTTTTCGTTACCGTCCTGGTCGATCGCCTTCACGATATAGGTACTGCGCCCAGGCCGCAGGATCACATCCGGCAGACTCCACGTCCCATCTTGGCCGATCGCGGCGTCCAGAAAGTCTCCGCCGTTGATTTTCACCTGCACCGCATACAAACCGTGGTCGTCCGATGCAGTCCCGAGGATCGTCAACGGCTTGTCGGTCACCGTCGCGTTATAGGCCGGATAGGTCACTGCCACCGTCGGCTTCAGGGCGTCGATCTCCCCTTTGAGCCGGACTTTTTGAAGGTCGGCAAATTCCTCCGTGGTCGAGTCCGGGTAGGTCACCGTCGTGCTGAAAAGCGATGAAGTGCCCGAGAAATAAACGACACGGTCGTAGAGGCCGCGGTCGCCGAATTCCATGTTCAGGAACTGCTCGTCCTCAAAATCGGCGTCCTCCGTTCCGGCCACATCTTCGGAGAGCACATACCAGTCGTCCGGCGCATCGGCGATCTGCACGTCCACGATCAGTTTCGTGGCGGACCACCGCAGGATGACTTGTCCGACCTGCGTTTCACCGGGCGCATCCGGGCGGTTGTCGTATTGGTTAAAGCCGTAGACCGGGATCTTCGCCGAAAGACTGCCGGGACTGTAGTCCGGGTCATCGCCGAGCGATCCGTCGAAGAGCAGGTTTCCCACGTCGATGTGGAACGACGTCGTCTCATCGAAGGACGAGATATCCACTCCCTTCAACGACACCTTCACGTTGATGAGCAATTGGGCCGTCTGATAGATGTCGTAGGTCACATCCACCTCCCCGAGCACCTGCCGCACGCTGTCGGTGTAGTTCTCCGTCAACGTCATCGTCGGCGCAAAGTCATCTGAGAACGGATCGAGATCGCCCGCGATCGCCGAAAGGGCGCACGCGAGCACGATGAAGAGCGCGAGAAATAGGGGGTGGGCCCGGAAAGGCATCGCGGAAAGTAGGAGCGAATCCGGGAATATCAAGACCGGGCAGCCGAACCCCACGATCGCCCACCCCACGACCGCGGGGCTTGATCGGGGTGACGAGCGGCCTTTACCTTCCCACCGTGTCCGAACAACTCACTCCGATGATGCAGCAGTACCAGGGCATCCGCCGGAGTCTGCCGGCCGATACGCTCCTGCTCTTCCGGCTGGGCGATTTTTACGAGATGTTCTTCGACGATGCCAGGGAAGGCTCCTCGCTGCTCAACGTCGCCCTGACCAAACGCAACGAAGTACCGATGTGCGGCATCCCGTTTCACGCTGCGGAAAACTACATCCGCCGCCTCATCCGGGCAGGGCGCCGCGTCGCCATCTGCGACCAGGTCAGCGAGCCGGTGAAAGGCCAGATCGTCCAGCGCGCCATCACCCAGATCGTCAGCCCCGGCACCATCGCCGATCTGCAAATGCTCGACGCGAAACGGAACAACTATCTCGCCGCCATCCGCGCCCGGGAAAAGGCCGGCTTCGGCTTCGCTTTCATCGACCTGACCACCGGCGAATTCCGACTCACCGAACTCGCCGACGAACGCGAGCTCGCCGACGAACTGGCGCGCGTCCAGCCCGCCGAAGTGCTCATCTCCGAAGACCAGGCGCCGCGCTTCAAGGACGTGCGCGGCCTCGTCCTCCGCGACGGCTACACCTTCCTCCACGACCAGGCCTACTACGCCCTGCGCGAACACTTCAAAGTCCAGTCCCTCGACGGATTCGGCGTCGGCGACCTGCCGACCGCCATCGGAGCCGCCGGCGCCATCGTCCATTATTTAAAGACCGAGCTCCGCCGCTCCCTCGCGCACGTCACCAAACTCTCGGTCTATCGCAACGGACAATTCATGGTCCTGGACGCCACCACCCAGGCCAATCTCGAACTCGTCCACGCCCGTGGCGGCGGCCGCGATACCTCCCTGCTCGCCGCGCTCGACCGCACCGTCACCCCCATGGGCGCGCGCAAGCTCCGCGATTGGATCCTCCATCCGCTGTGCGACCTTCCCGCGCTCAACGCCCGCCAGCAATTCATCGGAGAGCTGCTCGCAGAACCCTTCCTGCTCGGCAATCTGCGTGAGACCCTCAAAGCCATCCGCGACATCGAGCGCACCGTCGGTCGCCTCACACAGACGGGCGGGAACGCACGCGACCTCCTCGTCCTCCGCACCAGCCTCGAGCAGATCCCCGCGCTGCGCGACGACCTCGAAGCCCTCTGCCGCGGCGCCCTCGGGAACCCTTCCGATCCCGCCCCCTGCTCGGAGCCGTCCGGCGTACGCGCGCCGCTCATTCGGGAAATCCTCGCCGAGCTCCGTCCCCTGCCCCATCTCGTGGAGCTGCTCACCCGCGCGCTCGTCGATGAGCCCCCCGCCCTCACCCGGGACGGCGGCATGTTCCGCGACGGCTACTTTTCGGGGCTCGACGAACTCCGGGCCGCGTCGCGCGAAGGCAAGGACTGGATCGCACAGCTCCAGCAGCGCGCCATCGACGAGACCGGCATCAAGTCGCTCAAAGTCCGTTACACCTCGGTCTTCGGCTACTTCATCGAAGTGACCAAATCCAACCTCGGAGCCGTCCCGCCCGCCTGGCACCGCAAACAAACCGTCGCCACCGGCGAACGCTTCATCACCGCCGAGCTGAAGGAAATCGAAGGCGAAATCCTCGGCGCCGACGAGCGCTCCAAGGCCCTGGAAATTGAACTTTTCGCCCAACTCTGCGAAGTCGTCCTCCAGGATCTCGCCTCGCTCCAGGCCACCGCCCAGGCCATCGGCACTCTCGACGTGCTCGGCAGCCTCGCCGAGACGGCGCGCCTTTTCGGCTACTGCCGGCCGACGCTCACCGGCGACCTTCGCATCTCCATCATCGACGGGCGCCATCCGGTGCTCGACCAGTCGCTCGTCGAGGAAAAATTCGTCCCCAACGACGTCCTGCTCGACGCCGAACGGAACCGCCTGCTCATCCTCACCGGCCCGAACATGGCCGGCAAAAGCACCTATATCCGGCAAGTCGCGCTGCTTGTGCTCCTGGCCCAGATCGGGAGCTGGCTGCCCGCGAAACAAGCCGAGATCGGCCTCACCGACCGGATCTTCACGCGCGTCGGCGCCAACGACGACCTCTCCCGCGGCCAGTCCACCTTCATGGTGGAGATGAACGAAACCGCCAACATCACCAACAACGCCACCGGGCGCAGCCTCATCATCCTCGATGAAATCGGGCGCGGAACTTCCACGTTCGACGGTCTCTCGATCGCCTGGAGCGTCGCCGAATACCTGCACGATCAGACGAAGGCGCGGACCCTTTTCGCCACGCATTATCACGAGCTCACCGAGCTCGAAATGACCCGCTCCGGCGTGCGGAATTACAACGTCGCCGTCCGCGAATGGAACGATCAGATCATCTTTTTACGGAAGATCGTGAAAGGGGGCGCCGACAAAAGCTACGGAATCCAGGTCGCGCGGCTCGCGGGCCTGCCTCCCGAGATCATCGCGCGCGCGAAGGAAATCCTGAGCAACCTCGAACAGCACGAACTGAACGCCGATGGAAAACCGGCTCTCGCGGAAGCGCCGCTGCCCCCGAAGCATGGCAAGCCCAAGGGCAAGAAAGCCGCCGAACAAGCGATCGCGGAAATGAAGCCGCAGATGACTCTCTTCTAAGGCGCGGGATCAACGGTCGAGCCACTCGTTCGCAGGCGACAGGCACAGGGCCGCGCTACGGAGCAGCAAACGCGAAGCAGAGTCGGCAAGAGGCAATTCCCACGACTCAATCCACTTTCACATTCCCCGCGCTTTCAGTTAAACATTCCCGAATGTCCGCAAGCAGAATTCACCGTCTCAATCTCGCGAGGACCCGCCGCCGCGGTGCGGCGCCACCAACGTGCTGAGGGATATGGATTCCGAACCACGCTTTCTCGATCTCGCCGGAGGCCAAAGGCTCGCGCTCGCGGAATACGGCGCGCGTGACGGCGAACCGGTTTTCTTTTGTCACGGCTGGCCCGGTGCCCGGCAACAAGCGGAGCGACTCGGCGCGGCTGGCGGGGAATTCGGATTCCGCCTTATTTCCTTCGACCGGCCCGGCATCGCCAGGTCCTCCCTGCCGGCCCACCGGACGCTGGCGGATTGGCCGCTGCTGCTGGCCGAGGCTGCGGATCGCCTGGGAGTGGAAAAATTCCGCATCGCTGGCGTGTCTGGCGGCGGCCCCTACGCGCTCATTTCCGCATGGGCACTGCCGGATCGCGTCCTCGCGGCGGCGACGATCTGCGGCGCGCCGGAAATCGCGGCGATGCACGACCGCAGCCTGCTCCTGCCGGCCTACCGCGCGTTGCTCGCCATGAATCACCGGAGCCCGACCGCGGTCCGCTGGCTCTTTCGCGGGCTGCGCCCATTTGTGCGGATGCCGCTCCCACGGGGCTTGCGCCCATTGGTGCTGAAGGCGGTGGGAGACGCGGATGCGCGGACGCTCGCCGATCCCGCCCTGTTCGATCTCTGCTACGAGGCTTTTCGGGAGGCCTGGCTCGGAAGCGCCGACGGGGTCTTTGCCGACGCTCAGATCTATGCGAAACAGTGGGGATTTTCGCCGGAGGAAATCAAGGTGCCCGTCTTCATCTGGCACGGGCGCGACGACACGAATTTTCACTGGAGCCTCGCCGAGGATCTCGGCCGGCGGATCCCCGGCTCCCGGGTGACGATCGTGGAGGACGAGGGCCACTACTCTCTGCCGTTCAACGCCGCTCGGGCGATTTTGAGCGCCTTAAAATAATCATCGTTTTTGATATAACCTTATTAAGGATCATCATTCCCGCTGATTGACTGCGAAGCCGCTGATTGACCCGACGCGGTAAACTCCCTACGAAAAACTGCCTATGAAACTCCTCCCGACGTTCACCGCCTGCCTCGCGATGCTGGCCACCTCAGCCTTTGCCGTTGAAGCCCCGGCGGGTTTCACTGCGCTCTTTAATGGAAAGGATCTCACCGGCTGGCGCGGGGGCGATACTTTCGATCACCGCAAACTCCTCGAAATGCCCGAGGATCAACGCGTGGCCAAAATCGCGGAATGGACGAAGACGATGCGCGAGCATTGGCGCGCGGAGAATGAGGAACTCATCAATGACGGCAAGGGCGCGTACGCGACGACGGAGAAAGACTACGGCGATTTTGAACTGCTCTTGGAATACAAAACGGTTCCGCTGGCGGACTCGGGGATTTACCTGCGCGGCGTGCCGCAGGTGCAGATTTGGGACTTTACGGAGGAGGCGAAATTCAAGCTCGGCGCCGACAAGGGATCGGGCGGCTTGTGGAATAATTCAGCAGGCGCGCCGGGAAAGGATCCGCTCGTGAAGGCGGACAAGGCCTTCGGCGAATGGAACAAGTTTCGGATCGTGATGGTCGGCTCGCGCGTGAGCGTGTGGCTGAATGACAAGAAGGTGGTCGATCACGCGATCATGGAAAACTATTACGACCGCAAGGTCGCAGTTCCGGCACGCGGTCCGATCGAGTTGCAAACTCACGGTGGGGAGATCCGCTGGAGAAACATCTTCCTGCGCGAGCTGACGCCGGACGAGGGCAACAAGATCCTCGCGGAGCATGGCGAGGACTCGAACTTCAAGACCGTATGGAATGGTAAGGACTTCACGGGCTGGGCTGGGCCGGTGGATAACTACGAGATCGTCGACGGCGCGATCCGCTGCAAGGCGGGCAAAGGCGGGACGATTTATGCGAAGGAAGAGTTCGCGGATTTTGTCGCGCGCGTGGAGTTCAAGCTGCCGCCGGGCGGCAATAATGGACTGGCGATCCGCTATCCGGGCGAGGGCGATACCGCCTACGCCGGGATGTGCGAATGCCAGGTGCTCGACGACAATTACGAAAAGGCGACGGGGCAAAAAATCGACGCTCGCCAGGCGCACGGGTCGGCCTACGGAATGGTGGCTGCAGAGCGCGGTTATCAGCATCCGATCGGCGAATGGAACTTCGAGGAAGTGACGGTGAAAGGCTCGACCCTGAAGGTGGAACTCAACGGAACGGTCATTCTCGATACCGACCTTTCCAAGGTCGATCCCACGACGTTCATGGCCAATCACGCGCACCCGGGCAAGGATCGCACGAGCGGGTTCTTTGGGTTTGCCGGTCACAACGATCCGGTCGCCTTCCGCGCCATCCGGGTTAAGAAACTTTAGGCGCCGGGAAAGCCCGGGAGGACGGATCGGGCAGTGGCAGGACAGGTCGAGCGATCGCGTTGACATCGCGCGCGGGCGCCGTGAGACTCCGCGCCCCATTTTATGAATGAATCTTTCTCCTGGATCGAATCCGCCGCTTGGGAACTCGACTTTTTTGGTCTCCCACACCGCATCCCCTGGCCAGCGGACGAACCCGTGGACGAAAAAGGCGAAAGCGGATTTAACCCCGAAATCCTGCTGCGCGGAGTCGAGGCGCTGGAGAAAGCCGACCCCGCCGCCGCCGCGCCCTGGCTGGCCTTTGCGCAAGCGGCCGAGCACATCCCGGAGCTGAACGAAGCGCTCGAAGGGAGCGAGTATGTGGAGGCAGCGGAGCTGCTGGCGAAGTTCGAGGCGGCGCACCCCGGAAGCCCTTACGCGCTTTTCCACACGGCCTATTTGGAGCGCCAGAATGGACGCGACGCAGAGTCGCTCGCGCTTTACCAAAAGGCTGCGGAGAAAGCGCCTGGCCTCGGTTTCATCTGGTCGCACCTAGGCGGGATGCTCGGCGAGGCGGGCCGTCACCCCGAGGCGATCGAGGCATTTAAGAAGGCGCTGGAATCCAACGGCTCCGACGTGCTGGCGTTGGAGGGGTTGGTGCAGTTGCGCGCAGCGGTGAAGCTTTTCAAGGATCCGAAAGACCCAAAATCGGTCGTGTATCTGCCGATGGAGAAATACCGTGAAGTGGCGGCGCAACAGGTCGACGCGCTGACGGCGGACCCGGATCAACTCGTGGGCTTTGGCGAATACCAGCTCCGCGAAGGAACAGCGCCCGAAGTGGGCATCCTCGCCCTTGAAAAGGCGGCAGAGTTGCGGCCGGACCACGCCCGGACGCTGATGGGACTCGGCGCGGCATATCGCATGACCGGACAAACGGCGCGAGCCGTGGAGACGCTGGAGAAAGTCGCGGTGCTGGAACCGCAGAATCCTTGGGCATTCTTCAATCTGGCGCAGGCGCACAACGCCGCGGGGAACAAGGCGGGCGAGGTGGCAGCGCTCGACAAGGTGCTGGAGCTGGATGCGAATTTCCAACCCGCCATCGGGATTCGTTTCGAAGTGGACCCGGCAAATCCTGCGAATGGAGCCGAGGGCAAAATCGAGAATTTTGGCGCAACGAGGAACTCGTGGATGGCATATCTGATCGCGAGCAGTCTCGCGCGCGATCGCGGGGACATCGCGCGGGCGCAGGAACTCGCGGAGAAGGCATACGCGATCAATTCCGAGATGGAGGAAGTGCTGCTGCATTTGTCCTCGGTGCTCGGCGACACGAAGGACGCGGCGAAGCTGGCCGAGACGATCGAGCCCGCGGTGCGTCGCGGGAAATATTCCAAGCGGCTGGACTGGAACTATGCGCAGGCATTGAGGCAGCTCGACCGTACCAGCGCGGCGATCGCGCTGCTGCGCGATGCGGCGACCTCGGACGGCGTGCAGGCGGACTTCAAGCAAGCCGCGGCGGTCGCGATCGATTTCTGGAACGGCCTGCTCGCTGAGAGCGGAGTGCGGCTGGAAGTGCATCGCGCGGGCGCGCTCCGACGGCCCGTGCTGCTGACGCTCGAAGATGGCGATGGCGGCGTCTTGATCGGCGGCGGAAAGCCGCTTCCCGCAAAGCATCGTTTTCAGTTTCGCACAAAGGCGACCGGCGACACCGAGGCGCGCGTTTCCCTCCAGCAAGGGCAATCCGGCGGGAACCCCGGCCCGGTGGCGCTCGGAACATTTGTCGTGAGCGGCATTTCCCCGAAATCGAGCGGACCGACGAATATCGAATGTTTCGCCGGTGCGACCAACGACGGCACGCTGCGCTTTGGCGCCATCCAGGACGGGAAAAAGCTGAAGTGCGCCTGGAGCGAGCCCGCCTAAACTGACGATTGTCGGAGAGGATCGCATCTGTCATGGTCCGCGCCATGTTCTCCCCTAAACTTGTCGCACTCGCGTGTCTGCTCGGCGTCGGCATATCGGCGCAGGCATTCGATATTCAACTGAATATCGGCGCCAATCTCGCCGCAAATCCGAGCGCGATCGCGGCATTCCAACGAGCCGCGAATTCGTGGAAAGTAAGGATCGATGACCCCATCACGATCGTGATCGACGCCGATCTCGCGCCGCTCGCGCCAAACGTCATCGGCGAGACGAGCAGCGTGTATTTGTACGGCGACACGTTTGCGGAAATCCGCGATGCGATGGTGGCGGATGATTACCTCGAAGGTGGCTCCCTGCTGCAGTCGCTGCCGACCTTTGCCCAACTGAATGTCATCCTTCCGGCGGGACGCACGCTTTTCAACAGCATCGGCGTGACTCAGGCGAACCTGAAGGCGCTCGGTTTCACGGGATTGGAGGCGGTGTCGGGGAGTATTTCGGACGCGATGATCACCTTCAGCAGCAACTTCGCATTCGATTTCGACAACTCGGATGGCGTCGGCGCCGGGCTGATTGACTTCCAGACGGCGGCCGCCCACGAGATCGGACACGCGCTCGGTTTCGTCTCTGCGGTGGACGACATCGATTACACCACCGCGGCGCAGTACCCGCAGATTACGATCAACCCGCTGGACCTGTTTCGATTCGGCAACGGTGTCGGCGGAAACCCGACAACGCTGGCAGAGTTTACCTCGTTCGCACGCGACCTGACCCCGGGCCACGCGGCGCACTTCGACAATCTCGTGCATGAATACCAGATGGCGACCGGCTACAATAATGGCGACGGCACGCAGGCGAGCCATTGGAAGGATGATCAACTCACGGGGACGCTTTTCATCGATCAAAACGGCACGCACTTCGAGCCCGGTCCGCTGATCGGCATCATGGATCCGACGCTCAGCTACGGCGTTTTCTACGGGCCCTCGGACGCGGATTTTGCGGCGCTCGACGCGATCGGCTATCACGTCCTCCCGGAGCCGGGCAGCGGCGCGCTGCTGGCGATCGGCGCGCTGGCGGGACTTGGGCGACGTCGGCGGCGCTGATGTCTCGGCGCGGCCATTGACATCGGCAGAGGCTCGCGGAACTATGCCGCCCCTTTTTCCTAAATGAGTCTGATCGTCCAGAAATATGGTGGCACCTCCGTCGGCAATCCCGAGCGCATCCTCAATGTCGCCAGGCGCGTCATCGCCACGCAGGAGGCTGGGCATCGTGTCGTCGTCGTCGTCTCGGCGATGAGTGGCGTCACGGACGGGCTCATCAAGCTGGCGCGAGATGTGTCGCCGAGCCCGAGTGAACGCGAGATGGATGTGCTGCTCGCGACCGGCGAGCAAACCACGATCGCGCTCACGGCGATGGCGATCCAGGGGCTTGGGAAAAAGGCGGTCTCGCTCACCGGAGCGCAAGCGGGCATCATCACCGATGGCGTCCACACTCGCGCAAAGATCGCGAACATCACGCCCAAGGAAGTCCACAAACATCTCGACGACGGCTGCGTGGTAATCGTCGCGGGCTTTCAAGGCGAGACGGTCGACCGCCGCATCACGACGCTCGGTCGCGGAGGCAGCGACCTGACGGCGATCGCCATCGCTGCGGCCATCAAGGCCGATGTGTGCCAGATTTTCACCGATGTCGACGGCGTCTATACGTGCGACCCGCGGATCGTTCCCACAGCCACGAAGATCGAAACGATCAGCTACGACGAAATGCTGGAAATGGCTTCCTCGGGCTCGAAGGTGATGCAGTCCCGATCCGTAGAATTCGCGAAGAAATTCGGGGTCGTTTTCGAGGTTCGCAGCAGCTTTAACAACAACCCCGGAACCACCGTAAGAGAAGAAACCATGAGCATGGAAAATGTCGTCGTTCGCGGCGTGAGCATCGAAAAGAACCAGGCGAAAGTGACCATCCGGCAAGTGCCCGATCGGCCGGGCACCGCGGCGAAAATCTTCAGCGCACTCGCCGGAGCAAACGTGATCATCGACATGATCGTGCAAAGCGAAACGCAGGGCGACACGAACGACATCTCTTTCACGCTGAACAAGGACGAGCTGCCGCGGACCCAGGCCGCGCTCGCGAGCGTCGTGGCGGAACTCGGGGCGAAGGAGATTTCGACGGTCGAAGGCATCGCAAAGCTCAGCATCGTCGGCATCGGCATGCGCTCTCACAGCGGCGTGGCGGCGAAGTTATTCGAGGCGTTGAGCGCGGGCGGCATCAACATCCAGCTCATCTCGACGAGCGAGATCAAGACCGCCGTGATCATCGACGAAACGAAGATCGTGGACGCGGCGAACCTGGCCCACGAGGCCTTCGGGCTGAGCCAGGCGAACTAGCAGCGCAGGCGCGTCATTTGTTTTTTCCGGCTGCCCGGGTCGCAACTTGACGTTCAGCCGCGCGCAAGTCGCTCTGGCGTTTCTCGATCGCCTGTCGGTGCGCTTTGGCCTCTTCGGTCCAGCGAGTCCGAATTTGCCGGATAAAAAACAGACGGTTCGAATCGACATAAAACTCGCCGTTCGGGTCTTTGCGCTTCGTTGGCGTGGCCTTTGCATCGTTGAGTCGGTGCAATTCGGTTTCCCGCTGCTGGATGGCCGCGAGGAGCGAATCGCAGAGCAAAACCGCCGCTGCGTAGATACTCTGGGACTCAGCGGATGCCTTCGTGGCTTCATCCCTGACATCTTCCTTGAGTTGGACGATTTCCTGCCGGGGCAGATAGATCGGTTTTGCTTCATTTCGAATCACGACACCCGGGAGGGGAGTCGCCGCAAGGGCAGGTGCGGGCCGGAAATAAGAAGAAGTCGCACGGTGATCGAAAACCGACTTTTTCGGTGTGGCGATTGGGTTGGCGGGTTCGGCGACGAGCGGAGTTTCGTCCGTATCGGAACGAGGATCGTCCAACGGCCCGAGAACCGCATCGAGGTGCTGGCTCACGATTTGCGTCAATCGGGACGAGACCGAGATCGTCGCATTTCCACCCTGAGCGGCGAACGCGATCGGCGGTTTCTGACCCTGGCCCGGCGTGCTGGAAAGTCCATTCAGTGGAACAGTTGGTGGCCTCGGAGTGGAAACCGGGGGCAAGCGTGTTAGCCAAATCAAAGGGAGGACTTCGACCGCCCCAGCCTGCACCGTCACGGCACGTTCCGTGGAAGAATACCCTTGGCACGAGACGACGATGTGATGCGGTCCTGGACTCAATCCCTCGAAACGAAATGGAAACGGAATTGGCGGCAAATCGTCGAGTTGAACGAGGCTTTGGGTGGGGATGACCGAGACTTTTAATTGTGCCAGCCGCTTTGGCCAAGGCGTTGATGGTTCCGGAGGAGGTTTGGGCGCGGGGATGGCAGGCGGCTCCGGCGCGAGAACGGTCGGCTGCGGCTGCGGCGGTTCTGGAGCCGGGACTGAGACTTCGGATGGTTGCGCGCCCATTTGGGGAAGCGGGGGCCGGGTGCGCAAAACGTGGACAATGCCCCAGCCGACGAGGAAAAGAAGCGCGCCAACCAAAAGGATCGGCGAGTTCCAAAAGCTGCCGGGTGGGTGATCCGAATCGGTTTCCAAATCCGCCCAAGGATCATCCGCGCGCGATTCCAGTTCTTCGCGATCGCCTTCAGCCGGACGATCCGTCACCGAGCGATCGAATCGCGGCGCCTCGTCTAGCTCGCCCGCCACGGGGCGCCAGAGGAGTGCGCCGGCGGTCGCAGGACGGTCCGCGGGGTCCTTGGCGAGGCACGCGGCGATCGCATCTTCCCATTCCGCGGGGATGGGCGGGCGGTCCGTCACTTCCAGATCCGCGCGCAGATCGGCCATACTCCGGGGCACCACGTTGATGACTTGCGCGTGTACGCTCGCCTGATTTCCACGGAAAAACGGCGGTTTGCCAGTGAGCAGGTCGTAGATCGTCGCTCCCAAGGCATGGATGTCGTCGAGGTGGGTCGGCCGCATCCCTACCGCTTGCTGCGGGCTCATGTAGCTGAGGGTGCCGCTGAGTTTTCCCTCGATCGAGTGGTTGCTCATCGAGTCGCTGAGCGTGGCGGAGATTCCGAAGTCGGCGACTTTGATCCTGCCGGACGTGGTGATCATAATGTTCTGCGGCTTCAGATCGCGGTGAACGATGCGGGCTTCGCAGTGTGCGTAGTCGAGCACGGCGCAAAGCTGCTCGATCCACGGTAGAATTTGCTCCGGCTCAAAGCAGCCTCCAGGTTGGCGTTGCTTGAGTTGAGCGAGCGTGTCGCCTTCGACGTATTCCATCACAATCCCCGCCTCATTTTCGTCACACTCGAAGTTGTGCGTTCGCACGATCCCAGAATGGGTGAGAGCCATGCCTCGCAAGACTTCCTTCCTCAGATTGGCAATGGCTTCGCTATCTTTAACGACCGCTTCCGGCACGAGCTTTACCGCCACATGGCAGCCTAACGCCGTGTCGTGCGCGAGCAGCACGATGCCCATACCACCGCGACCCAGCTCCCGAATGACTCGGTATCGTCGAAAGAGCAGCCGCGTGTCCGGCACCTCTGAATTGGGTGCCGGCCCATTCGCAAAGTCTTCCCCAGCGCCTCGGGAATCTGTGGAGGAGTCAGACACATTCCGATATGTGCCAGTGCTCCGGGGCGTGATTCAAGCCGAAAAAAGCTCCGCTCGGCCAGCGAGACCCGCGCGCTTTTACGCGAGGCAGGCCATCCGGTCGGCGTGGGGCTGCTGCGGGATGAGGTCGAGTTCGGCGAGCAGATCGCGATCTTCGTCGGTCCCGGGGTTTTTGGCCGTGAGCAGTTTGTCCCCGTAGAAAATCGAATTGGCGCCGGCGAAGAAGCACAGTGCCTGGCCTTCGCGCGAGAGGCGGGTGCGTCCGGCGCTGAGGCGGACCTTGGCCTTTGGCAGGGCGATGCGGGTGACGGCGATCAGGCGGACGAGTTGGAAGACGTCCACCGCGGCTTGCTCTTCGAGCGGCGTGCCGGGCATGGCCATGAGGCAATTGATCGGCACGCTCTCCGGCGCGGGATCGAAGTTGGTGAGCACTTCGAGCATCTTCAGGCGATCGAGTTCCGTCTCGCCCATGCCGATGATGCCGCCGCAGCAAACGTCCATGCCGGCCTGCTGGACGGCCTGGATGGTGTTCACGCGGTCCTGGAACGTGTGCGTCGTCACGATCTCCGGGTAATATTCGGGCGAGGTGTCGATGTTGTGATTGTAGGCGGTCACACCCGCTTCCTTGAGCTTGCGCGCTTCGGTGAGAGTGAGCTGCCCCAAGGTGACGCAGACCTCCATGCCGAGCTTGCTGACTTCGCGGATGGTGCCGAGCACCTGCTCGAATTTCGCGTCGCCATCGCGCACGCCCTTCCACGCCGCGCCCATGCAAAAGCGCGTGGAGCCATTCTCGCGCGCACGCCGGGCGACTTCCATCACGGCTTC
>JAYTDO010000193.1:0-20211 GCA_043735935.1 Chthoniobacteraceae bacterium | reverse complement strand
AATGCGGGTGCGCTTGGCGGCGAGACATTCCGGCAAGTCGTGAGCGTGCGGTTCGTCGATCGGAATGGCGACTTTCACATGAAGACCCCACCGGAAATGGACGTGCATTACCGGCACTGCGGGACGCTCGTTTCCAACTACGCAGTGTCCGCGACGTTCGTCGGGCATCCGAGCACGCCTGCGGATATCGAGAGACTCCTTGAAGCTTCGACGCAGAAGCGGCGCTCATCGCAGCCGCGTGAGTCGAGCGCGGGATGCATCTTTAAGAATCCGGAACAATGTCCCGCGGGAAAACTCGTCGACGAACTCGGTCTGAAGGGATCACGCATCGGCGGAGCGAAGGTCTCGGAAATCCACGGAAATTTCATCGTCAATGACAGCGGAGCGACGGCGGCGCATGTCATCGCATTGATCGATCGGATCAAGGAGGCGGCGATGCGAGAACGCGGTATTGCGCTCGATACCGAAGTGCAGATCGTGGGCGACGAGAAAGGCATTCATGATTGATCTAACGAACAAAAAAATCGCGGTCCTGATGGGCGGCCCCGGCTCGGAGCGAAAGGTCTCACTGGCATCGGGGGCCGGCGTTGCGAAGGCTTTGCGAGAGTTGGGAGCTGATGTGACCTGCGTCGATGTGGCGGGCGCGGACTTCGTTTTGCCGTCGGATATCGAGATCGCTTTCAATGCGATCCACGGGACATTTGGCGAGGACGGACAAGTGCAGCGAATCCTGGATCAGCGTGGGATGAAATATACCGGCGAAGGGGTGGTTGGCAGTGAACTCGCCATCGACAAGATCGCGACGAAAAAGCGATTCACTGAAATGGGAGTTCCGACGGCGCCATTTGAAATCCTGGTCAATGGTGGGCGTCCGACATTCGAGATTCCTTACGTCATCAAGGCGCCGCGCGAGGGTTCGAGCGTGGGGGTTTTCATCGTGAAGGACGCAGAGGCGGCGGAGACGTCGCTCGCGGAGGCATGGACTTACGGGCGGGAATTGATGGTGGAGCAGTTTGTCGCCGGCCGTGAGTTGACTGTCGGGATTGTGGGCGACCTCGCGTTGCCCATCATCGAAATCGTCGCCCGGAAGGACTTTTATAATTTCGAAAACAAATACCCTTTCCTCAATCCGAACGCGGCCGGCGCGGAACATTTTTGCCCGGCAGCCCTTGATTCCGAGACGACGAAGTTGGTCCAAGAAACGGCGCTCGCTGCGCATCGCGCGTTGGACTTGCAGGTCTATTCGCGTGTCGACGTCTTGCTCGCGAAAAGCGGCGAGCCGTTCGTTCTCGAGGTGAATACGATCCCCGGTATGACGCCATCGAGCCTGCTTCCGGAGGCCGCGGCGGCGATGGGGATCGGCTACCCGGAACTCTGCGCGCGCATCATCGAACTTTCCCTCGCCCGTCCATCCGCCAAATGAAATCCTCCGGAAACTCCAAGAACCAGCGGCTCTCGAAGCCCCGGCACCGCAAACAGCAGCATCTGCTCGAAGTATCGGTGCGTCGGGATATCGCCAGGTCGCAACGGAATCGGGCCGTCCTAGCTTTTGTATGCAAAACGATCCTCGTCGTGGGGCTGTGTGTTGGAGCCTACGTTGGCGGAAAGGAAGGTCTTCGCCGGTTCCTCTGGGAAAATCCTGACTATTTCCTGACCGACGTTCGCGTTGCAACGGATGGCGCGTTGACGCGTGAACAAATCCTGGGGACGGCAAACGTCATCGAGGGCCGGAATATCTTCACCGTGGACCTGGCGAAAGCGCGTGCCGCGCTGGACGCATTGCCGCAGGTAGAGCGGGCGGAAATCCAGCGCGTCCTTCCGAATCGCATCGGGATTACGATCGCGGAACGGAAGCCGATCGCGTGGGTCACCCATCGTGCCAGCGAAGACCCTACGGTGTCGGATCGAGCGTTTTTGATCGATGCGCGCGGCGTCGTCATGCGCAGCAAAACGATGTTGCCTTCGTATTTGCACCTTCCGGTCATCGCCGGTGTCGAGATCGAGAATCTTGCGCCGGGTCAAAGGGTTCGAACCTTCGAAATGCTGGCGGCGCTCGATCTCATTCGTCTGAATGTGGACAACGTCCGATTTCAGCCACGCGTCCTTGATATTTCTTCGGGCTATTGCGTGCGCGTCACGGATCAGGCGCATCGAAAAATCACCTTCGGCCTTGATCGGGTGGATTTGCAGTTGGAAAGGTTGATGCGCTTTGTGGATTTCATAGAACCGAGCGGAAAGGAAATCCAAACGGTTAATCTTCTCGTCGAACGGAACACGCCGTTCACATTCGCCGATGCCGTCGTCGATACCGACTCGAAGAGCCTGACTCCGCCCGGACCGAAGTCCGACGGAAGCAAAGACAAGAAGGACCCGAAGGAAAAAGCGCCGACGACCGTAAAAAAAGCGGAAGCGGTCTCGACTCCGGCGTCCGTTCCCGCTACCACACCAGCGAAAGAATCCACGCCCTCCACTCGCAGGCGCGTTCCCGCAGAATCCGTTAAAAAACCATTCCGTATCAATGGCTAGAGAAGACATCGTTGTTGGACTCGAAATCGGCACATCAAAAGTCTGTGCCGTCGTCGGCGAGACGCGGCATGATGGCACCGTCAAAATCCTTGGAGTTGGTTCCGCGCCGTCGCGCGGTGTGCGGAAGGGAGAAATCGTCGACTTCGATACGGCGGGAAAATGTGTCCGCGAGGCGCTCGCAGACGCGGAGGATAAAAGCGATGTCATGATCCGCAGCGTCTATCTCGCGGTCGCGGGTGGACACATCGGCAGCTTTAACAATCGCGGTGCGGTCCAGATTCCCGAAGACCGGGATGAGATTTGCGAGGAAGATTTTGAAGACGTCCAGGCGGCCGCGCGCGAGGTGAGCATCCCGCAGCCGAACATGTTCGTGCATTCGATCCTTCAGCATTACTACGTCGACGGACAGGACGGTGTTCTCAATCCGATCGGCATGATGGGCCGGAAACTCGAGGCGGATTTTCACATCATCCACGGTGTCGGAACGCGCATTAAAAACACGGTGCGCTGCGTGAAGGAACTCGACATCGATGTCGAAGACG
The DNA here is from genome assembly GCA_043735935.1 of Chthoniobacteraceae bacterium. Taxonomy (GTDB): domain Bacteria; phylum Verrucomicrobiota; class Verrucomicrobiia; order Chthoniobacterales; family Chthoniobacteraceae; genus JANLQB01. Next base: position 17,143 of record JAYTDO010000193.1, on the reverse strand, counting down.
TCGTCTTCGCTCCGCTTGCGGCTGCACAGGTTGTCCTGGACCTGAATCAAAAAAATCTTGGCGCGATCGTGATCGACATGGGTGGTGGCACGACGGGCTACGTCGTCTATGTGGATGGTGCGGTGAAGCAGAGCGGCTGTCTTGCGATCGGAGGCGATCACATCACGAATGATCTCTCGCTTGGGCTTCGCATTCCGATGGCCAAGGCCGAGCGGATCAAACTCGAGGAAGGCAGCGTCGTCATGGGTAACTGTCTGCCCGGCGAAACGATCGTTCTTCGTGATGAAGCGGGATTTGCCGGAAAAGAAATCGAGCGCGAGATGCTGAACACGATCATCCATTGTCGCGTCCGCGAGACGTTCGAGTTGATCAAACGCGAACTGGATACGGCCAATTACCTCGACTTCCTCGGTGCCGGCCTCCTGCTCACCGGGGGCTCGTCGATGCTCAAGGGCGTCAATCACCTTGCCGAGGACGTCTTCGGGATGCCCGTCCACGTCACCCACGCGCAGACCGTGAGCGGCGTCACATCCGCGTTTGAAAATCCGCAGTATTCCACGGCCATCGGCCTCATCAAATACGCGCAAGCCATGCAGCCGCAGCGCCCGCGCGGATTCTTTTCCCGGATGCGCCGCAAGCTTCCGTTCTTCGGCCTCTGGTAAAACATTCACACAACACCGCCATGATCGAACTCAGCCGCCTGCATCCTGCCCACGAAAGAGAACCACGCGTGAAAATCTTCGGCCTCGGTGGGGCGGGCGCCAACGCGCTTGATCGCATCGTTCTCGACGGCATCGATGGGGCGGAACTGGTTGCGCTCAACACGGATGCCCAGGCGCTCAACAGTTCGGTCGCCTCGACCAAGGTTCAACTCGGTCGCGGCACGACGCGTGGTCTCGGTGCGGGAGGCGATCCCGAACTTGGCTACGCTGCAGCCGAGGAAAGCGCCGACGAAATCAAGGCTGCAATGGAGGATGCCACACTGGTGTTTATCGTCGTCGGACTCGGAGGCGGAACGGGTTCGGGTGCGGCCCCATTGATCGCGTCCTACGCCCGGGAAATGGGAGCACTGGTCGTCGTCTTCGCAACGATGCCGTTTTCGTTTGAGGGAAAGCGTCGCTTCGCTCAGGCGGAGGAAGCCCTTGGATCACTTCAGCATTACGCGGACATCGTCATCTGCTTTGAGAACGACAAACTCGGCGACGCGGTATCGCCGCGGGCGGGCATCCAGGAAGCGTTCAGCGCGGCGGATTCCACGATCTCGCAAAGCGTCCGCGCCATTGTGCTGCTCGTTCAGCGACCCGGCATCATCCGCGTTGGATTCGACGAATTGCAAACGGCGCTTCGTGCTCAAAATTCCCGGTGCCTTTTTGGTTTTGGCGAAGCCGACGGCGACAACCGCGCGCACACTTCGCTCGAGCGAGCGCTGCGAAGCCCGCTCATGGATCGCGGACGGATGCTCGAAGACGCGAATAACGTCCTCGTGAATATTGTCGGCGGGCCGAACATGACACTGAACGAAGTGCAAATCGTCATGGAGGAACTCAACCGCCACATCAGCGACGGCACGCGGTTGCTCTTTGGAACCGCGGTCGATCCGCGTATGGGAAATCGGATGGCAGTCATGCTCCTGAGCGCGTTGAGCGGGGAAGTGCCCGCGCGGCTCGCGTCGCCGCGTCCTATCGCGCACCCCGAACCAGTCCTTCACATTCCTGAACCGGCGCCGGTTCGCCCGCCGCAGCCAGTCATTTCGCATGTGGAAGCGGAGCCTCAGCTCATGCCGCTGCCGACGAATGAACCGGCGCCTGAATTGGTGCCGTCGCCGCTGATTGTCGAACCCGAGCGTCCGCGCGTGGCCGCGAAGGCGACTGCGACGCCGAAAGCCGCGAGTGCCGCCGCAGAGCCTGCGAAGCCGGCGCGCGAAGTGAAGCAGGAGCAGATGAGTTTCGAGCCGGTGACGCGCGGGCGTTTTGAAAAGAGCGAGCCTACGATCGTCGACGGTCAGGACCTCGACGTGCCCGCGTTCATGCGGCGCAACGTGCGCGTGAAATAACCCGTCGTCGGATCAGACGAGGCCCGTCGTCTCGGGCCAGCCGCAGAGGATGTTGAGCGATTGGATGGCCTGCCCCGCGGCGCCTTTGGTCAGGTTGTCCTCCGCGCTGAGAAGGACGTGGCGGCCGGTGCGTGGGTCGTGTCGCCAGGCGATGTCGAGGAAGTTGGTGAAGGCGACGTTTTTCGTGTCCGGCAGCGCCGCGTCGCCGAGCAGCCGGATGAATGGCTCGCAACCGTAGCTTTCGTTGAACGCGTTCGTGATGTGCCAGGGCTCGATCCCGTCGGCGGGTGCGCAGTGGATCGTGGTGTGAATGCCGCGCGTGATCGGGATGAGGTGCGGTGTGAATTCGATCGTGACCTTTTCGCCTGCCGCCGATGAAAGCTCCTGCTCGATCTCGGCGAGGTGCCGGTGCTTCGGGACGCTGTAGGCGCGCACGCTTTCATTGCATTCTGCGTAGAGGTAATCGGTCTTCGCGGTTTTCCCCGCGCCGCTCACGCCGCTCATGGAAAACGCGATGATGCTTTGTGGCTTGATGAGCCGCCGTTGGAGGAGCGGCACGAGCGGGAGGATAATGCTGGTCGGGTAGCAACCCGGGGAGGCGATCAGCGAAGCGCCGCGGATCTTTTCGCGATGAAGCTCCGGCATTCCATAGACGCTGAGCGCGGCCAGTTCGGGTGCGTGATGTTTCTCGCCATAAAAATCCTCATACAATGCGGTGTCCTTGATCCGGAAATCGGCGCTGAGATCGATGACGCGGATCCCGGCGGCGACGAGCGGCTTGGCGAACTCGGTGGCGATGCCGTGCGGCAGCGCGAGAAAAACGTATCGCGCTCCGGTGGCGAGGATTTGGGCGACGTCGCTCTCGATGAATGCCACCTCTGCGAAGCGCATCCCGGCGAATTTGGGAAATACCTGCGCGAGTCGCTGGCCGGCGAGCTGGCGGGAAGTCAGGGCGGCGAGGTCCACTCCCGGATGCCGGATGAGGAGCCGCACGAGTTCTTCCCCGGAGTAACCGCTGGCACCGACGACGACGATTTTTTCGAGATTCATGGGCCGCGAACGTGCGCTGGGCCGGTCATTTTGGAAAAGGAAAAAACCGCTTTGCTTTTCCAGTTCGCGGGCTAGTTTCGGCGCCTCAATTTGTCGGGCCGTAGCACAGCTTGGTAGTGCGCTTGAATGGGGTTCAAGAGGTCGCGAGTTCGAATCTCGCCGGCCCGATTTTTTCCGCGAGCGGCTTAAGTGCCGCGCGGCGCTTGCATTTCCGCTCCGCCGGAGCGCCTTCCCTTAGTTCGTCTTCACTTCGCGGATCGTCACGTCGCCGGTGGTTCCGACCGGGACAACGTCGGCCAAGTCGCCAGGTGGGTTGATCAGCGAAATGGCGATTTGGTTGACGGTGAAGGCGCTGATGTTTTCGGCCACGAACCCGTAGCTCACGGCGCCTCCGGGGACTCCGAGGATCTCACCGCCGATGCTGATGCTCCCGATCTCCGACTGGATCGTAGCGCTCCCGCCCATGCCGAACACCTGATCGTCGCCATCTCCGAATCCCATCGTATTCGCCACCACTCCCGCCGAGATGCTGCCCGCGCGCCAGTTCCCGCCCACCGCGACCGTGCCGATTTGCACGTCCGCGTTTGAGGCGACTCCCTCCACGCGGTACCCCGCGAGCACTTCGAGGAAAGTCGCGCTGCCGGTGATCTTGATGCTGCGGATCGCCTGGGCCTCGAAGGACGTCGCCGGGTTGAGCAGTCCCTCGGCGATGATCTTCACACTCGCCCCGCTGTTTCCGCGCACCTCGCCTTTCACCTTCACGGTGCCGATCGTCGCATCGCTGATGATCCCCGTCAGGCTGTTCGCGCCCGACGCCAAATCCCCGCTGATCTTCACAAAACCGATCGCTCCCGTGTCGTCGTCACCGACCGTATAAATCGAACCCGAGCGTTTCCCGCCGCCGCCTTCCAGGTCGCCGCCGATCTTCACGCTGTCGATTCTTCCACCGCTCGTCAGGCTCCCTGAGCCTTCGCCGTCGCCCCCGCGGATGCTCCGTCCGATCGTGATCTTTCCGAGAAAATCCCCGCCACTCACGCTCCCGCTCCCCGGCATACTTCCGCCGCGCAATCCTCCTCCGATCGTCACGACGTCGATATTCGTCCCGCCGATTAAGGATCCGGAATCCTCTCCGTCACCCCCGATCAGACTCCCGCCGATTTTCGCCACGCTGATCGTTCCTTCGGCCTGAAAGCTGCCGCTATTGTCGGCGGTTCCGCCGAGAAACGAACCGCCCACCTTGAGTTTGCCGACGTTCGCGCTGTCCCCGATCACCTCGACGAAGGCCCCGTCCACATCCCGCGACACCACGAACTTCCCCACGCTTCCCGAGATCGTCGACAGCAGATCCACGTCGTACATTCCCATGGAAAAGACGCTCAGCGATCGGAGCGAAACATCCGCGGTATCCGTATCGCCGAGCACGATTTTCCCCAGGTCGCCATCGATGCTCGCCGCGCCGAGATCCACTCCAGTCGCGTCGAGGAAAGTGAGATTCACGCGCCCATCGCCGCGACCGCCCAAGCCCGCTTTTTCGGACGTGATGGAAACATCCGCCCCATCGAACTCCGTCCCCAAAGTCAGCGCCACAAACTTCGCACCCAACGTCGTGTCCAATAAACTAAAGTTCAGCTCATCGAGAGTCCCCGGTCCCACGATTTTTACTTTCACCTTGTCGCCGTCTTCATCGGTAAAAGACGCGCTCTTTCCGTTGCCGGCCACGTTCAGCAAAGCGGCGGGAGCGATACGGCATTCGAGGTGTTCGGCGGCGGGTCGGTGTGGTTTCATCTTCAAATCTCCGGAGTCGCGATCGTCGCGGCGGCTCCGTCGGCACGCAAGCACCCGCGCCGAATTTCCTCCGCCGCTGCTAAGACCCCGGCAGGCTTGCGGGTAGGGCAGGGAACCCCTACCTCCATCCCATGCCCTCCACACTTCGTTCCCGCCGCACCTTCCTCCAGCAACTCGCCGCCGGCGCCATCGTCGCCCCCTTCATTACGCGTGGACTCCGCGCGCAATCGCCCTCCAGCCGCATCCGACACGCCACCTTCGGCGCCTCCGGCATGGCCTGGAGCGACGTCACCGCCATCGCCAAACATCCCTCCGTCGACATCGTCGCCGCCTGCGATGTGGATGAAAAGCGCACCGCTGAATTCCGCAAACGTTTCCCCGAAGCCCGCGTCTACACCGACTTCCGCGAACTGCTCGAAAAGGAAAAAGACCTTCAATCGGTCAACGTCTCCACCCCCGACCACATGCACGCCGCCATCGGCATGTCCGCCCTCCAGCGCGGGCTCCACGTCTACGGTCAGAAGCCCCTCACCCACGATCTTTTTGAAACGCGCCGCCTCACCCTCGCCGCACGCGAAAAGAAACTCGTCACCCAGATGGGCATTCAAATCCACAGCAACAGCGAATACCGCACCGCCGTGAAACTCATCCAGAGCGGCGCCATTGGGAAAGTCAAAGAAGTCCACACCTGGAGCAGCAAAGCCTGGGGCGACACCGGCGCCAAACCCGACAAGACCGACCCCGTGCCCGAAGGGCTCGACTGGGACCGCTGGCTCGGCATCGCCGCCGAGCGCCCCTTCATCGGCGGCGGCTGGTATCACCCCGGCAACTGGCGCAAACGCCTCGACTTTGGCACCGGCACCTTTGGCGACATGGGCTGCCACATCTACGACCCCGTCTTTGGCGCCCTCGCCCTCACCGCGCCCATCAGCGTCCGCAGCGAAGGCGCCGCCCCGAACGAACACAGTTGGGCCACCGACGCCATCATCCACTACCTCTTCCCCGGCACCGCCTACACCGAGGGTAAAACCGTCGCCGTCACCTGGTACGACGGCAAACAGCGGCCCCCGGCCGACATCCAGGCCCTCGTCATCGACGAAGCCGAAGCCGACGGCAAAAAGAAAAAGCTCGCCGATCAGGGCAGCATCTTCATCGGCACCGGGGGCATCATGGTCCTGCCACACGTCGCACAGCCTTACTTGCTCGGCGCGGCGCGGGAGTATCAGATCGAGAAAGTCACCGGCGACGACCACTGGCAGCAGTTCATCAACGCCGTCAAAGGCGAAGGCAAAGCCAGCGCCAACTTCGACTACGCCGGCCCGCTCACCGAAGCCGTCCTCCTTGGCAGCGTCGCCACCCGCTTCCCCCAGACCACACTCGAATGGGACGCCGCCGCCCTCAAATTCCCCAAAACCCCCGACGCCGACCAATACGTCCGCCGCGCCTACCGCAAAGGGTGGGAAGTCGCCGGTTTGTAAAAGCGCGTCGGGCGTCGCCGCTCACGGCGCGGGAGTTAATTCCACGCCGTCCGTTGTTCCGTCGCCGAGCGTCAAAACGCCTTTGCCCAGCGTTTGTTTTTGAAGCAGCGCGCCTTTGAAGGACTGCGCCGCGCCGGCGGTGGCGTCGTTGAAGGTTCCCTTAAAAAGGCCCGTCGCGAGCGTGATCTTCAGCGCGAATCCATCCTGTCCCGTGACCGTCATCTTGCCTTTCGCCAGCGCTGAGGTGGTGGCCGTCGGCAGAGTGATTGCAAACGGCCCGTTTGCGCCTGCGGTCACCGTCGCATTCGTCACGGAGCCGAGCGGACCTTTCCCGATCTTTGGCGTGGAATAATGCGAACCCGCGAGCGGGATCGTCGTCGTGAATCCGTTCGGATACGGCGACTCCGCATCGGCGGCCTTGATCCAGTCGAGAGTTCCATCGACGTGATTCGCTTCCGATTTCGGCCGCACCGTCACGAGACCCAGCGCCACTTCCTTCCCGGATGGGATCACATAAAATGGCCAGCGCGTCTGCCGGGATAACGCAGCCCCCTGGCTGATCGTCGTCCCGTCGCCGAACACTCCCGCGAACGTCACCCGGCCATCCGTCTCCACCGACAAAGTCCCATATCCGTTTCCCTTCGGTGCGCCGAGGACCGCGGGATTTCCCGGCAGCACCATCGTATATCGGCCCACGAGATTTGCCGGCACGGGCGCTGCGGCGCTAAATGCCGCGCGCTCCGTCGTCACATCCGCCACCTTGGTTCCCCCGTTGAAAATCGCCCCCGTCATTCCATCCGTCGCCCCGGTCGTATCGAGTTGTAGTCCGATCGTCAGCGCCACTCCGTCGAAGGTCGCCGCCGCCAGCGCGCCTTGATTATCCAGCGCCGCGATTAGGATGTAATTCCGCCCGTTATACCGAATCAACGCCGTCAAAGATCCCGTCGCCGACAGATCCACCTTCACGAATCCCGACGTCTCCAACGCCGCCGGATTTGAGGAAATCAAACCGCGATACGTCCCCTTGAACCTCGCGCTGTCGAGGATCGTCACCGTCGCGTTAGTTAAAGTCCCCAGCGCATAAGTTTCCCCTCCGTCGAGCAGCGTTAGCTTCACCGTCTCGTCCGTTTCAAACGTCGCGTCCGCGAGCGCCTTCACCTTGATTTCCACCGACGCCGCGCCGGCCGGGATCGTGGCCTGCCTTGGCAAAGTCGGGTAGTCGGCGCCTTCCGTCGCGTTGCCGTTTATTTTGAAAAACACCGTCAGCGGCGCGCTCATATCTCCGGTGCGCGTGATCACAAATCGTCCCGGCGCAGCTCCCGCCGTCTCGCGCGTCGTTCCCGGCGTCGCCACCACGGTCACCCGCGGCGTTTTGTCGATCACCGTCACCGATTTCGTTCCCGATTTCGTCACGCCGCTCACCGTCACGCTCGCGCCGATGGTCACCTTCGCGTCCGCATCCACCTGCGTCGTCGTGAAATGCCCTGCCGACGTGATCGCAAAGCCTCCACTCGTCCACACCGCACCGGTCGGCGCAAACGAACTCCCATCCGACATCAGCGCCTGCACCGTGTAATCCGCCGACGCCCCTTCATCCACGCGGCCCGGACCCCGCACCGCCACGGATGCCAGCACCACCGGCTCGAATCCCGGTGCATTCACGCCGCTGTTGGATTGCGTCGTGCCGCCGCTGGGTGGCGCCGTGTTGTAAGTATAAAATTCCGTCACCAACCCGCTCGCCTGTAGCAGATCCTTCGTCCCGTTCCGCTCAAACACCGCCGCATACACCGCCCCGTATTTGTCGGCGAATCCGCTCAAACCGATATCCCCCGACAACGGCACCGTGATCTCCGCCCCCGCGGCGATCGACGCGAATGCTTGCGTGGAAAGCGGGTTCGGCCCGCCATTCGTTTGGTTGATCAAATCCACCCGGCCCGCGAACGAAGCCGATGCCGACGGGTTTTTAATCTTCATCGTCCCGGACAGCGTCCCATTATCCCACGACGCAAGCGCATCCAGATACGTGATGATCAACCCGTGCCCGAGCGTTTGTTCCGTCGCGTTCGGATCGATCGCCGCGTTCGCCGGCGCGATCGCAAACGTCAGCACAAAATTCCCCGTCCCCGCTCCGTTCGTCGCAGTGATCGTCCTTTGGGAAAGGCCCGCGCTCGATGGAGTCCCGGAGATCACGCCCGTAGTCGCATCGATCACCAATCCACCCGGAAGCGACACCGCTCCATATCCAGTCGGATTTTTCGTGGCCACCACCTGATAGGAAAAAGCCTGGCCCACGCGGCCCGTCACCGATGTCTCGCTCACAAAACCCAACGCCGGCGCTCCCACCGTCAACACCAGATCCGCCGCAGTCACTCCCGCCACATTCTGCACCTTGAGCGTCACATGGTAGACCCCTTCCGCGCGCGGCGTCCCCGAGATCACGCCGCCATTAGTTAACGCCAGCCCGTCCGGCATCGTCGCAGGGTCCACCGTGAGTAGAACCGTCTCCTGATTCGCCGCCATCTGGTAGGTGAAAGGCAACTCCGCCGTCCCGCTCACCGACAACGCGCTCGTGATGATCGGTTCGCCCACCACCAGATGCACGGGCGTCGTCGCCGCGCTCGTCCCCGCTCCGTTCGTGGCCGAGAGCGTCACGTTATAAATTCCCCGCGACGTCAACGTGCCTGAGATCGCGCCCGTCGTCGGATTAAAGTTCAGCTCCGTCGGCAATCCGCTCGCCGCATAACTCGTCGGGCTTTTCGTCGCCATGATTTGGAACACAAAACTCTCCCCCACCTTGCGTCCGTAGGTCCCCCCCGCGTTCGTCACGATCGGCGGCGTCTGCACAAAAGCCACCCAGCCCTCCCGTTTCCCCGCCGGATTCACCCCGTTCCCCACGATCGTATTCCCATCCCCGCTGATCCCCGTCGCCTCGGTTAATTTCCACCCCGTCATCGTCACCCCCGCATCCACCAGCACCTGGCGCACGCTCCGCAGACCCGTCCGCGCGTCCCAGATAAACGCCACGCTTCCCGTTGCATCCGTTCCCGCGCCCACCGCTTGTGAGCCGTCGGCCGACACATCATTCGCCGTGCTGGAAAAAGCGCCGCCCGCGAAATCTCCCAGTCCCGTCATCGCCCCAGTCGAAACAAACGCCTCATCCCCATTCGCCGACGAACTCACTCCCACGATCACCGCGCCTCCCTGCGACACCGCGTGCGCTTCGCTTGAAAAGAACCCGCCATCCAAATCCCCGAGCCCATCCGCATAAAACGAATAGCTGACAAACCCCTGCGGCCCGAACAGCGACTCCTGCCCGCCCACGATCCCGCCACCCGGCGATTCCACCGCAAAACCCATTCCGCGCGTCGAATCATCCCACAACAGCGGCAGTGTGGAAAAGGACGCCGCATTATTCGCCGCGATCGTCCACTTCACAGCTCGTTGCACGGTGATCCCACGATACACGTCGTAAAACGAATAAGCCCCCGTCGCGATCGTGCCCTCATCGTTCACCCCGGCCACCGTCGGCGCATCCCCGCCGCCTCCGCCCGTGCCGAGCAAAGTCAGCCCCACGCTCGCCCGCCACACAAACGCGTTCGCGGCCCCCGACGACCCACTCGACACATTGCCCACGATCACCGCGCCATCCCCCGACACCCCCGCCGCCCTTGAATCCGTGAACGTCCCCGCCCCGAGACCGAGCCGCGTGCCTGCGACCACGGCATAACGAAAAGCCTGCGCCGTCCCATTCGTCTTCAAGCTCGTCCCCACCACATACGCCCCATCGGCCGAGACGCCCGCCGCGTCCGATTCCACATCGCCCGTCAGTTTCCCGATCCCGGTAAAAGACGCCGCATGGGCAAAGCTGAAAGCGGCGAGTGCGAGGGCGGCGTGAAAAACGAGGGCGAAGCGTTTCATCATTCGCGACCATACGTCCCGGCCCGCCCTTGCCAACGCCCAAATCCAGTCCCGCTGCGCCGGAGTTTCCGTCCATCGCGCGCGGGTATTTCGGGTGAAAATCGGGCCTGTCCTCCCGCCGAAAGCGGCCGCGGAAATGCGCCCCGTTTCCACCCCGCCGACGTCCCGGGCTGAGTCGGGCGCGGGGGAAAGTCAGGCGGGCGAAAAGGGAGATTGGGAAGTCTCTCCCGAAGTTCATTCCATCTCGGAATAGACGCATTCCGCCGTCTCCCAAGTCGATTCCATCGAGGAACCAACTCATTCCATCGCGTCTTAAGTCGATTCTGCGACGGCATAAACTCATTCCGCCGCGTCTTAAGTTCATTCCGTGCCGCCATAAACTCATTCGACGACGCCATAAGTCCATTCTGTTCCGACATAAACCGATTCCACAACGGCGTAAGTTGATTCCCTCGCAAGATAAACTCATTCCGTGACGCCGTAAGTTTATTCCGTCCCGACATAAACCCATTCCATCGCGGACTTAACTTATTCCGTTCCGGCATAAACCGATTCTGTCGCGGACTTAACTTATTCCATGACGGCATAAACCGATTCCAAGGCAGAATAAACTCATTCCGTGACGGAATTAACCTATTCCATGACGGAATAAACTCATTCCGTGGCAAAATAACGTCAATCGGCGGCGGTGGAAGTTGCGTATGGCTAAAAAGCGACAGCGAGTGCGAGGGTTTTGACTGTCCAAAACAAGGCAGCCCCCAACGCCGGAAACCACCCGGCTAATCTCCGATGTCCCTCCGGGACACCCGGACTCGATGAGATCACCCGGCGATGCGAGATGTTTCCAGCCTGCCGATCGTATGGCGACGCCGGAGGCGTCGGGGAAATGAGCCGGGGCTAACACCCCCGGAACATCGGCCCACCCATCGGATCGCACCCCGGAGGGGTGCGTGAGGCGGGCTCCGAAACCGCCGATGTTCTCCCTGATCGCCCGGAAACCGTCCGAGCGAGATTTTCCAATGAGGCAAAAACCCGGGCTACCGACTGAGCGGGATTTTCCCCCAAGCCTGAAACCCGGACTGCCGATGGGGCGGATGGGTGGGCGATTTGGTTTGTTTATGCCGCGGCGGAATGAGTTTAATCCGCGCCCTGCCATGCCTCTCCCCCCGCGAGCGAAAGGTTTTTCCGAGCTGTCTTCCCTACAACGTAAGTCGGGGGCAGCCGCGTGGCTCGGCTGGATGTTCGATGGGCTGGATATGCACCTTTATACGCTGGTGGCGGTGCCTTTTGTGGCCGAGCTGCTGCGCGTGGCGCCGGGGCATCCAGATGCGTCGGTGAAGGCGTCGATCATTCAGGCGGCGTTTCTGGTCGGTTGGGCGCTGGGGGGAACTTTTTTTGGAAGGGTGGGGGATTTGCTGGGGCGGAGCCGGGCGCTGGTGCTGACGATTTTGACTTACGCGAGTTTTACCGGGCTTTCGTTTTTCGCGCAGGAATGGTGGCACTTGCTCATTTTTCGTTTCCTGGCGGCGCTGGGGATCGGGGGGGAATGGGCGGTGGGCGCGTCGTTGATCTCGGAGACTTGGCCGAGGCGTTGGCGGCCGTGGATGGCGGCGATTTTACAGTCGGCGGTGAATGTGGGGGTGCTGCTGGCGTGCTTTTCAGGCTGGATGCTGGCGGGGCAGCCTTACCGGTGGATTTTTCTGGTCGGGGTGTTGCCGGCGCTGCTGACGCTGTGGATCAGGAAGTCGGTGCCGGAGCCGGAGGAGTGGCAGGCGGCGCGGGGAAAATCCGAGAAACCGCCGGGGCTGAGGGAACTCTTCGGGCCGGAGATCCGGCGGACGACGCTGATCGTCATCGCGGTGTGCGCGATGGGGCTGACGGCGCATTGGGCGCTGATGTTCTGGCATTCGGCGCATCTGCGGACGCTGGCGAGGGAGGCGGGCTGGGGGAAGGAAGCGATCGATGTGCTGGCGAATCGCGCGCTGTATCTGCTGACGATCGGGGCGATCACGGGGAATCTGCTGGCGGGGTGGACGGCGAAGATGATCGGGTATCGGCGGGGGATCGCGGTGTTTTTTGCGGCGTATTTTCTCCTGATGATGATGACGTATGGAGTGGTGCGACCGCCGGAAGGGGTGCTGTTCTGGCTGCCGTTCATCGGTGGGGCGCAGGGGGCGTTTGCGCTGTTTACGATGTGTCTGCCGCCGCTTTTCCCGACGCTGATCCGGACGACGGGCGCGGGCTTTTGCTATAATGTGGGCCGGGTGTTTGCCGCGGCGGGCACGGTGGTGTTTGGGCTGTTCGCGACGGTGGGGACGGGGGCGGGGGCGATCTGCGATCACCGCCTGGCGCTGCTGTATGCCGGGCTGCTTTTCCTGCCGGCGGCGCTGGTGACGTGGCGGCTGATGCCGGAACCACCGGAGTCGGAGGGGGCGTAAGCCGCCCGCGTTTATTCGGCGGGGACGGGCTCGACGGGATCGACCCATTTCCCATGCTCGCGGATGAGATCCTGGAGGCGTTGGACGGCGTCGTCTTCGGGGATGTTAAATTTAACGGGGGTTTTGCCGACGTAGAGGTTCACTTTCCCCGGGGCGCCGCCGACGTAACCGAAGTCGGCGTCGGCCATTTCGCCGGGGCCGTTCACGATGCAGCCCATGATGGCGATTTTGACGCCTTTGAGATGGGAGGTGGCTTGCTTGATGCGGGCGGTGGTGGTTTGGAGATTAAAGAGGGTGCGGCCGCAACTGGGGCAGGCGACGTAGTCGGTCTTGAAGATGCGGGCGCCGGCGGCTTGGAGGATGTTGTAGGCGAGTCGGAGGGATTGGCCGGGGGCGGATTCGCCCTGGACGAGGATGGCGTCGCCGATGCCGTCGCAAAGAAGGGCGCCGATGTTTGTGGCGGCCCGAAGGAGCGTGGGTAGGAAGTCGGCGCTCTCGGTGGCGGGAAAGAGCGTGTCTTTTAAAAGGATGCTGTGGCGCTCGTCGAGACGGGCGGCGAGGAGGCGGAAGGCGGGGATGACGGGGAAGTCGAGGCCGTCGGCGACGGTGACAAATTGGGGGAGGGGGCCGCTGTTGATGCCGACGATGAGGGTGTCGTCGCGCGGGTCGATGGCGACGACGCTGCTGGATTCGAGGACGATCTCGGGGCGGTAATCGCCGAGGCGGTCGAGTTTGTGGGCGAGGGCGGCCCAGTAGGTTTCGGGGGTGACGACGCGGATGGTTTCTTCGCCGCCGGTGAGGATGTCGGCGATTTCGAGGGGCTCGGTGACGCGGCGGGAGTAGGTGAAGGGATCGTAGGAGATCGTGTGGGGGAGGGCTTCGGCGAGGGGATCGCGGCGAAGCCGGGAGACCTGGGCGACGAGGGCTTGGCCGACGGGGATTTCGTGGACGCTGTCTTCGGTGAGGGAGACGCGGATGGTGTCGCCCATTCCGTCGTTGAGGAGGCTGCCGATGCCGATGGCGCTTTTGATTCGGCCGTCTTCGCCGTCACCCGCTTCGGTGACGCCGAGGTGGAGCGGATAGTTCCAGTCGGGACCTTCCTCGGCGAGTCGGGCGGCGAGGAGCCGGTATGCCTCGATCATGACCTTGGGGTTGCTCGATTTCATGGAGAACATGAAATCGTGGTAGTCGAGTGAACGGGCGATGCGGGCGAATTCGAGGGCGCTCTCGACCATGCCGAGCGGGGAGTCGCCGTAACGGTTCATGATGCGGTCGCTGAGGGAGCCGTGATTGGTGCCGATGCGCATGGCGCGCCCATTTTCCCGCATGAAAAGGACGAGGGGGGTGAATCGCTCGCGGATGCGGTCGAGTTCGGCGGCGTATTGGTCGTCGGTGTATTCGACGATCTTGAACTTTTTGCTGTCGGCGTAATTGCCGGGGTTGATGCGGACTTTCTCGACCCACTTTGCAGCTTCGAGGGCGGCGTCCGGCTTAAAATGGATGTCGGCGACGATGGGGACGGAGCAACCGCGGTCGCGGAGACCGGCGACGATGTGCTGGAGATTGGCGGCGTCCTTGACGGTGGGAGCGGTGATGCGGACGACTTCGCAGCCGACGGCGACGAGGTCGAGGGTCTGCTGGATGGAGGCGGCGGTGTCCATCGTGTCGCAGGTGATCATGGACTGGACGCGGATGGGATTTTCCCCGCCGACGGCGACGGAGCCGACGCGGACCTCGCGCGAGATGCGGCGGCGGTAGGAGAAGGGAGAGCCGCAGTATTCCATTTACTGTTTGGCGCCGGCGGAAGGTGTGGGCTTGAACTTGAGCTTGTCCTTTCCAAAGAAAGGAAGGTCTTGCACGTCGAAGAAAGTGACGAAGAGCATGAAGCCGATGACGAGGAGGGCGCAGGCGGTTTGGACGGGCTCGAGGATGCGCAGGCTGACCGGGCGGCGGCGGATGGCTTCGAGGAGGGCGATGGTGATGTGGCCGCCGTCGAGGACGGGGATGGGGAGCATGTTCATCATGGCGAGGTTGACGTTGATGAGGACGCTGAACCAGAAGGCGCGGCGCCAGCCGTCGCTAAAGGGGCCTTCGAAGAAGGAGTAGTAGGCGCGCATCATCATGACGGGGCCGCCCATGTGCTGGACGCCGATGTTGCTTTTGCGCGAGGCGACGGCGCCCATGGTGTCGAAGATGGAATGGGCGGCTTTGTTGAGCTGCGCGAGGGGACGCGGGTGGTCGATAACGGTGAGGCCGCGCGGGTCGTATTCGATGCCGCCGTGGTCTTCGTCCCACTGGATGCCGATGAAGGGTTTTTTCTCGCCATCGGGGATGGCCGGGGTGACGGCGACATCCTGTTTCTCGCCGCCGCGCTCGATGTTGAGGGTGACGGGTTGGCCGCCGCTTTTGCGGATGTAAAGGGAGAGCGCCATGGTGCTGGCGTTGGGGTGGCCGTCGATGCCGATGACGCGGTCGTCCTTTTTGAGGCCGGCTTTTTCAGCCGGGCTGCCAGCGATGATGCTGCTGATGGTGGCGCCGCGGATCGCGAAGGATTTATCGAGATGCTCGCCGCCGCGCTCGAGGCCGATGGAGAGAGGGCCGTTGGGATGTTCGGCGAGGTAATCGGAGATGGCGGCGTAGTGGAAGAGCGGTTTGCCGCCGACGGAGACGATCCGGTCGCCCGGGCGGACGTCGGCCTCGGCGGCGGGACTGCCGGGTTTGACTTCTCCGACGACGGGCGTCTGCATCGGCTCGATGGAGATCTGCCGCATGCCCGAGCGCTGCCAGCCGCGAGTCTCGGGGATGGCCGGTTTGGGAAGGAGTTCGAGCCGCTGGGGTTTGCCATCGACGATGCGCTCGACGGAGACGGGAAGGGTTTCGCCTTCGCTGCGGACGACACGCCAGGTGATGCTGTCGCTGCCCATGCCGCCGAAGCGGGAGACAGCGTGGCCATCGACGGAGATGATTTTGTCGCCTGGCAAAAATCCGGCGGCGGCGGATGGGGAATCCGGCATGACGTAGCCGATGACCGTGGTGCCTTCGCCTTGGCTGACGGGACGCCCTGCGATGTAAACGACGACGGCGAATGCCGTGGCGAGGCCGAAGCTGAAGAGCGGGCCGGCAAAGGCGACGATGATTTTGTCGAGGGGAGAAATGGGCGCGAGGGCTTCGCGAGGGAGATCACTCTCGCCTTCGAGGGCTTCCATCGGCGCCATTTGCGGGAGCTTTACAAAACCACCCGCCGGGATGCTGCCGAGGCTGTAGGTCACGCCGTTGATCGTCTTTTTCCAGAGCGGCTTGCCGAACCAGATGCCAAACCCCTCGACATAAAGTCCGCGCCAGCGGGCGGCGAGGAAGTGGCCCAGCTCGTGGACGATGATGAGAAGGTTAAAGATCAGCACGACCTGGAGGAGGATGCCGATGATTTGGAGTGTATTCACGGGATGGAGTGGAAGCGGTCGGAGACCTTACGCAGAGCGCGCCATCCCACAAGTTCAAGCACCGCCGAGCCCGGCGGCCCGCCGGCGGGCCCAGGCGTCGGCGTCGAGGAGCGTTTCGAGCGAGGCGTGGGGGACGACGGTGTGATCGCGCATCGTGCGCTCGACGGTGCGCCAGATGTCCGGAAAGGAGCAGCGGCGTTCGAGGAAGGATGCGACGGCGATTTCGTTGGCGGCGTTCAGGACGGCGGGCAGCGTGCCGCCAGTCTCGCCGGCCCAGCGCGCGAGATCGAGCGCGGGGAAATCGGCGCGCCGCGGTTCCTCGAAGTCGAGCCGGGCGAGGGTGGCGAAGTCGAGCGGGCGGAGGGTGTTCGGGACGCGGTCGGGCCAGGTGACGGCGTATTGAATCGGGAAACACATGTCCGTCGCCGAGAGCTGCGCCAGGACGGAGCCGTCGATAAATTCGACCATCGAATGCACGATGGATTGAGGATGGACGATGACATCGACCCGCGGCATCTCGACGTCGAAGAGCCATCGGGCCTCGATCATCTCGAGGCCTTTGTTGAAGAGCGTCGCGGAGTCGATGGTGATCTTTCGCCCCATCTCCCACGTGGGATGTTTGAGGGCCGCTTCGAGCGTGACGTGGGCGAGTTGATCCGCGGGGAGTGTGCGAAATGGGCCACCGCTCGCGGTGAGGATGAGCCGCCGCACATGCTCGGACGCGCGCCCTTCGAGGCATTGGTAAATGGCATTGTGCTCGCTATCGACCGGCAGGACTTGCACGCCGTGTTCGCGCGCCGCGTCCATCACCGCCTCGCCCGCCATCACGAGGATCTCTTTGCTGGCGACCGCGATGTCTTTCCCCGCCTCGATCGCCGCGAGCGCCGGACGCAAGCCGCCCGTGCCGACGATCGCGATGAGCACCATGTCCGCCTCGGGCATCGTCGCCAGTTCGATGAGCCGCTCTTCGCCTCCGTCGCC
>JAYTDO010000192.1:0-7358 GCA_043735935.1 Chthoniobacteraceae bacterium | reverse complement strand
GGGCGTGCAGACATCGGGCGTCTTGCGCTCCTCGTTTTTCCACGCGAGGCCGGTGGTGGTGATGTCGCCTTTGCCATCGGTGCGAAAGGCGAGCATCGGTTCTTTTTTCGGCCCGCAGGCGATGGCCAGACCAGCCGCGCTCACGGGCGAGGCGACGATGCGCATCCATTCGCCATCCTTCGGATTCAGTCCGTAGCCGCGCCACAGCTCCGCGCCGGTCGCGGGGTCGTGGCCGGTGAGGCAGTTGCCGCCGACCACGAGGATTTGCGCCTTGCCATCCGCGCCGGTCGCGGGGACGGGCGACGCGTAGCTTTCCAGCGACTCCATGCGCGCGTCGCTCGGGCGCGCGGTTTTCCACAGCGTCTTGCCGGTCGCGGGGTCGAGCGCGAGGAGGTAGCTCTCGCGCGCCGGGTCACCGCCGGCCATGCCGGGGTAATCGCCGGGCGCGGGGTTGCGCTGGAGGACTTGGACGTAAAGTTTGCCCTCAAAAAGCAGCGGGCTGGAGCCGTAGATCCACATGACCGCGAAGCGCCCGTAATCCGCGCCCAGATTGCGCTGCCACTTGATGTTGCCGTCGAAATCCAGCGCCGCGAGATCGCCCGTGCCGTAGAGCGCATAAACCGTTTTCCCATCCGTCACCGGCGACGGCGACGCCATGTTGCCCCGCCCTTTGGTGATGTCCCCGGTGGCGAGCTGCTTCTGCCAGCGCACCTTGCCGTCCTTCCGGTCGAGGCAGAGCAGCAGCAGGTTTTTCTGCGCATCCGGGCTGGAGACAAAGATGGCATCGCCCCACACCGCCGGCGTCGCCCCGCTCGGGCCGGGCAGCGGCGCGGTCCACTTCACCGTCTCCTTCGTCCACGTCCCCGGCAGGTTTTTCTCTGGCGATGAGCCATTGAAAGCAGGCCCGCGCCATTGCCCCCAATTCTCCGCGTGGGCAGCGAGGGTGAGGGTGAAAGCGGCGAGGGTGAAAATGGGAAGGCGCATGGGAGGTGTGGGGTTGAGTTCGCGGATATGACCTGCCAGAGCGCGTTTCCCTTGGCAATTCCCGCGGCGGAAATTCGTGCGCAGTTCGCAAGCTGGCGGTTACGAACGCCAGTCCCCTCCCTCTCCTTTCAGCACCCACGGAGAGCCACTTTCCACATTGTTTCTTGCCCACACCGTCGCTTCGCGCAAAGTGACCCCATGATCGCCGTCGAAACCACACCCGGAAGCATCCGCGTGACCATTCCCACCGGAGAAGTGGACCCCGGCCAACTGGATGAAGTGCTGAGCTGGTTGCGACTGGAGTCGGCGACCCGCCGCAGCGCGATGAGCGAAGCGGAGGCTGACGCAATGGCCGTGGCCGGCAAGGCGCAGTGGTGGGCCGAAAACAAAAGCCGCTTCATCCAGCCGGAGTCGTGAACGGACGGCGCATTGTCGTCGATGCCAACATCGCCTTTCGCGCGCTCAGCGACCCCATTCTCGTTTTTCCTCTTGGCCGGCATGCTCCGAACCGCCACGCTCGTCGGACATCACGGAACCTCGAACAACCAGCATCTTCCCCCATGAACGACCCTGACCAACGCCGTTACGACCGCCGAACCGGCTTCCGTCTGTAAGCCAGTTCTCCTCTTGGCCGTGTTCTTATGCCGACGTTTGCTGAGTATCTCGATGGATGGCTGAAGAAGTCGGCCAGCCGATCACTTACAAATCCGCTCGTGAAGATGCGGGTCGAGCGATTTCGGAAATTAACGCCCGAAGAGTTCCGCCTGCTCCAGCAACATCGCGCACTTGTGCTCGGAACGGCCAGCGATCCGGTTCCACGCAATCTCCACAAGAACTTCGAGAACTATCGCCGTGAGCGCGGCGAACATACCGCCTTCATCGCACACGGTTCGATCGCGATGAAGATTGCCGGTAGCGCATGGGGCAAGCCCGAGGAACGCAAGGATGCGCTACTGCCGATTCTGCTGCGCAGGGTCAAGTTAGTGAAAGTCAACGACCAGATTAAGGCGGACCCGGATGAAGAGGAGCTATGGGACATCAACTCGGTTTTGCCGATGTTTCTGCGCGATTCAAACATCACGCTGCCACGACTCAATCAAGAGAGCATTTTCAGCGTGGTCTCATGGCTGCGCTCCCAACTTGGCAATCGCGGCCAAGTCGATGAGGCGAGCTATATCGGTTTATTTAGCAGCCAACAAAAGGTCATAAGGGAACGCCTTATGGAAGGCAGCCTCCGGCGCTCGCTCGCGGCCAACGAAGTAATTAAAGCACGTATCGACGAGCGGCAGACCGCCGACACAGTTCTCGCCGGAGTTTGCGACGAAGGCATCGAAGACCTTGGAATTGTTCTGCCGGTCGATGATAGCCAATTGCGGGTGATCCAGCTTGCCGAGCAAGGACATTGCCTCCATGTGGAGGGACCGCCCGGAACCGGCAAATCACAAACGATCGCGAATATTATTACAAGCGCGTTATGGCGCGGCCGTAATGTACTACTCGTATGCGATAAGAAGCCGGCGATTCAACAAGTGGAAGAGCGGCTAACAGATGCGGGCCTCGGCCCTGCGCTGCTGAACTTGCACCAAGAGGATCTAACATCTCGGGATTTGATTCGCCAGGCATCACAAGCGTTCGGCCAGACACAAACACGAACGCCGTTTCCGGTTGAGGAACTTGAAAACGTGCGCAAAGCGCTGAACGAACGGGTCCGATCGAATCAGCAAACCTGTCACCCCGCGGCGCAGGTAAAACGCTTTGAGGCTCTCGACGGGTTACTCCGACTTAAGCGTGAGCTGCCAGCCACACCGCAAATCAAAATTGCCAACTGGCAAACACTATCGCCCGAAGGTCTGCGCCAAAAACTGAATGTGATCGAGCAGTGGCTTCCGCTAAAGCCGATCGTGAGTAATTCGGCGAATATCTGGAATTCACTCAAACATGAGAGCTACGAGGCGAATCCGAACGCGAATAATGAAATCTTCGGGACCTGCTGTGAAATCGCCAAGCAAATCGAGTCTTTGCACGATACGCAGGAGGTTGCCGGGAGTCTTGGATGTGCGGCGACGCTGGGTTCCGACGCGGATATTGGCGGGCTTATCGCGCTTGCGCGAGCGGTCATCGCGCGCCCGGTATGCTATGCCCGCGTTCTCAACGACCCCGAAATCACCGCAACTGAGTTTGACGCTCTGCAAAGTGTTTGGAACGAACGGTCGTCACTAGAAACGGTGCGTCACCCGATCGACCTCACCTCGACAAGTGATGAAACTGTTAAAGTTGAGGCGGAAAAGTTATTGAAGGAGGAGCAAAGCCGAACATGGAACGATCTCCTGCTTCGCCGGGATTTCCACACCGCGCAAATCGAAGTGATCGAAGAATTGGAGCGCAGGTTCCAGAATCTTCGGCAGAGGCTGGGGCTCATCGATTCGCCTCTACGCTCACGTCGTGAAAGCGCATTGCGGCTGATCCAGTCACTAGCAGCCTACAATGTGCTAATCCCCAAAGACTGGTGGTCGCTTCAAACCACGCCGCTCGCATCGATTCATGCATGGAAGATTCAATTTTCCGCCTGCGTAAATCGCGTGAACGGCACCACGGAGCCTGCCGACCTTTCAGCTTTCACGCGTTTGAAAGAACCACACCTTAAAGCACTCAACACAAGCGCCGAGAAGGGATTCAACGTGGTGAACTACGTCCTTCATCCTATTGGCGATGCCAAAAGCAAGTTTGCTTTACGCCAAGTTTTTCCTCGCCTTCAGATCAAGAAATTCAAGGGCTGGCATGATCTAACATTGCATGCGTTGGACCTTCAAAGGATGGTGGAAAAGATCGAGGAAAAAGCGGCCGCGCATCCTTTCCTAGCGCAGCAGAGCGAACGTCTGTTCACCTCGTCAGTCGAACGAGGCATGTCAGATGCAGAAGTGTTTGCGTCATACGAGTTCGCGTCGTTCGTGGCCGTTGCAGAGCTGGTCGAGCAGATTCGGCAGAAGAATAACCTGTTTGAACTCGAAAGCCCCATCTGGCAGAGTTTCTGGCTCTCGGCGCAGACGCAATTATTGGAGGAAGTAGGCGAGTATTTGGCGGGTCTGACGCAGATTCATCCCGGTGATGATGACCTGACCAAGGCGCTCGCCCACCATCGTGGCGCCCTTGAACGAATCGAGCGCTTTTGCGCGACGGTGCCGTGGACGGACGGCGACCTTCAGCATCCAATCGTGAGCAGCTTCGTTGCTCAGGCGCGTTGGCATCAATTGAGCAATCAGCTTGAACCGCTTCGCAAATACGTGGCCTTGCAAGCAGACGACGCAGCCGAACCAGCATGGCAATACCTAAGCGAAGCAATACGCTGGCGCGACGGGTTCAAAAAGCAGGCCGGCGAGCAAAACCTAAACATCGAAAGTCGGTATTGGTCTGGTTTATTGCACAAGTGCGAAGCTCATGTGGCGGCGATGACGGGTTTTTACGCGACCTTAGAAAGCTACTTCGATGAGTTTCGGAGACGGTTTACGAACTATGCCGGATTAAAATGCGCACTCGATGAATTGCTGATGGAACTGCAGAGCCATTCCACGCTTTGGCTCCAGAAAGCTGAGTGGCAGAACAGGGTTCGCGCGCACCCCGAAGTTGCCGACCTGTGGCGGCGCGTGCAACTGAATGAAATTTCAGTTGAGCAGGCCGCTCCGCTGTTCTGCTTCAACCTTCTGTTCAACGCGAAACCCTTTGCCGAACCCCACGGTTCCGATCTGTCGCAAAAACTCACACTGTTTCAATCCCTCGAAGAGCAATTATCCGACTTCACTGCGAGTAAGCTGCAGAAAGACCTGAAGCTGAAAATGCAGCAGGCAAGAATCGAATTCGCAGCGAATGCGGCGGAGATCGGCCGCCTCGCTGGACTTCAACGTATTCAAGGCAAGCCGAGGGAAGTCTTGAACAGGCACCGGGCTTTCCTCCTCGCACACAAACGATGTTGGATGATGAGCCCGACAACTTTGGCAAACCTGATCGATGACTCAGCGTTTGAACACGGACCGCCGTTTGATCTCGTCATCTTTGATGAGGCGTCCCAAATTCGCGTCTTGGACGGCTTGCTATCAATGGCATTTGGCAAGCAGGTTATCATCGTCGGGGATCGGAAGCAGCTTCCGCCAACCGAATTTTTTTCCGGATTGAGCACGTCCGACGGAAATGAGGAAGACTTCGGCACAGCGCAGAGCCTGTTAGAAGAGTTTTCCGGCACAGCCGAATTGCCGGCGACGCTCCCGTGCGCGATGTTGATGTCCCACTACCGGAGCGAGACGCCTGACTTAATTAGGTTTTCGAACAATCACTTTTACGACCGTCAGCTTGAAGTCTATCCGCCCGCCCGTGTGACCGGCATTGGGCGACGACTGCACTATGTCGCCGATGGAATTTATGGCGCGGGCGCATCCAGGTGGAACGAGCGCGAAGCTGATGAGGTTGTGAAACTCGTCGAGGTGCATGTTCGGGAGTACCCGACGCTTTCGCTTGGTGTTGTCGCGATGAACATGCAGCAAGTCGATAAGATCGACGAACTCTTGATCGGGCGCGCTACGGAATCTCCGACGCTCCGAGATTTCATCAACGACGAGCGGATGTTTTTCCTGCGTAATCTTGAGTCGGTTCAAGGGGACGAGATGGATCGGATTATTCTCTCGCTAACATACGGAAGAAATTCTGAAGGCCAGTTCAGCGCCTCCTATCTCGGACCGCTCACAAAGAGCGGCGGCGAACGGCGGCTCAACGTGGCCATCACTCGCTCGCGGAACGGTATGACGGTAGTCACGTCGATGAAAACCGCTGACCTTGACGGAACCGGCGGAACAGCGAGCGGATTTAAGTGCGTTCGAGAGTTTCTAAGCGACCTCGAATCGTCACTCCAACAACAGAACTACGGAGTAAGCAGCGACCGTTTTGCCAAGAGGGCCGATAATGTCTCGCAGATGGTTTATTGCGAGTCGCCGTTCGAAGAGCAAGTTCTTGAATTTCTCGAAAACCAAGGCTTTCAAGTAGAGTGTCAGGTTGGCAGCGGTAGGTTTCGAATTGACCTTGTTGTTAAGGACGGTGAACGGAACATCATCGCTATCGAGTGCGACGGGAAAGCCTATCACAGTTCACTGACCGCTCGAACGCGCGATCGTGGGAGGCAACGAATCCTTGAGAAATGCGGTTGGCGGGTCCACCGGGTATGGAGCACTAATTGGTGGTATTTCCGCGAGCAGGAGCAGCAAGCCTTGATCGCCGCGATACAGGCAGAGTGGTAAGCATGCCGAAGGTATGAGCGCGCTCTCAACCGTGATGGATTCAAGCCAGGCGTGATCCCTGTCTCACGGAACACGCCGCGCGGAGCGAATCGCCCCGGGTTTTCACCCGAATCGAAATACCGCATGCACACGAAGGCTTGCCCGGCCCGGTGCAAAATCGTGCAGCTACGGTTCGAAGAATCGGTCGAAGCCTTTGGCGCGCAAACCGGCCTTTAATTCCTCATCGTCAGTCCAGAGCCGCGCCTCGAGGTGCAAGGTCAGGGCGACGAAAGGTGTGTCTTTCAAGTCCACACCGTCGCAAAGCCGGCGGGCCTGCATCCAGACGCCGACCGGGATGCTGGCGGCTTCGATGAGCTGGAGCGACTCGATGAGTTTCATTGAGCGCTTCGAGCAGCTTTTCCTCCGGCAGCCTGGTCGCGGCAAGGATGCGGGCTTGGTGTTTGAAGAGTTCAACAAAGAGAAAGCGCGGCGCGTAGAAGACCGTCTCGGCAGGCGAGAGCAGCCGGACCGCCAGGTCGCCGCAGCCTGCAGCGAGCGCGCTGAAAGCGATGTTCGTATCCACGACCACCCGCATGGCGCTATGGCTCCGGCGGGGCGAAGCGCTGCTCGTTTTTCTCCCACCAATCCGCTTTGGACTCTTCGGAGATTTGCATGGCTTCGGTCTTGGACATCTGGCTGCCCGCAATGAGCGAGGCGAAGCGGAACGGACGCAGGATGGCTTCGACCTGGGCAATCTCCAAGTCCCCGCGCGGGATGGTGACGCGGATTTCACGGTCGTCTGATTCGACGGTAATCATAACGGGGAGAGTAGCGGGGGCGTGCAACTCAGGCAACTGCCACTTGGAGCGAAGAGGCCGTCGCTTCCGACCAATCCTGGCTGGGACGACATGCCGGTTTGCGGGTCACGCGTCCCCGGCGAATTCGCCGACGCGGCGGAATTTTTCGTAGCGCTGGGCGAGGAGTTCGTCGGTGGGGAGTTTGGTCAGTTCGTCGAGGTGGCGGCTGACGGCGCTCTTGAGGTTGGCGATGGCGGCGGCGTGGTTCTGGTGCGCGCCGCCCATGGGCTCGGGGATGATGTCGTCGATGAGGCGCATT
>JAYTDO010000191.1:0-2302 GCA_043735935.1 Chthoniobacteraceae bacterium | reverse complement strand
AATGATCTCGGGCTGGTAATCGCCCATCGCCTTCACCTTGTGCGCGATTTTGTCGAATGACGCCTGCCGGATCACGACGCGGACCAACTGCTCTCCGCCAAGCTTCACGCCGTCGCGGACAGTCGTTGCGGTCCCACGCCGTTCGTAGGAAAACGGGTTGTAGCTGAGTTGAGCGTTGGGCGTTGGGCGTTGGGCGTTGGGCGTTTCACCGGCGCGCGCGACGAGCGCCTGCGCCACGGGGATTTCATGCACGCTGTCCTCGGTGAGCGAGACGCGGATGGTGTCGCCGATGCCGTCGTTGAGTAGCGAGCCGATTCCGATGGCGCTTTTGATGCGGCCGTCCTCGCCGTCGCCGGCTTCGGTGACGCCGAGGTGGATGGGGTAGTTCCAATCCGGCCCTTCGCTCGCGAGCCGCGCGGCGAGCAGCCTGTAAGCTTCGATCATCACTTTCGGGTTGCTCGACTTCATCGAGAACATGAAGTCGTGGAAACCGAGGTCGCGGGCGATGTGAGCAAACTCCAGTGCACTCTCGACCATGCCGAGCGGGGTGTCGCCGTAACGGTTCATGATGCGGTCGCTGAGCGAGCCGTGGTTCGTGCCGATGCGCATGGCGCGCCCGTGCTCTTTCATGAAAACGACGAGCGGCGTGAAACGCTCGCGGATGCGCTCCAGCTCGGCGGCGTACTGCACGTCGGTGTATTCGATGATCTTGAACTTTTTCGAGTCCGCGTAGTTGCCGGGATTGATGCGGACTTTCTCAACCCACTTCGCCGCCTCCATCGCGGCCTCGGGTTTGAAATGAATGTCGGCGACGATCGGCACCTCGCAGCCCTGCGCGCGCAGGCCGGCGACGATGTGCTGGAGATTGGCCGCGTCTTTGACCGTCGGCGCGGTGATGCGGACGATTTCACAGCCGACGGCGGCGAGATCGAACGTCTGCTGGATGCTCGCGGCGGTGTCCATCGTGTCGCAGGTAATCATCGACTGGACGCGGATGGGATTGCTGCCGCCCACGCCGACGCTGCCGACTCGCACCTCGCGGGTGGCGCGGCGCTCGTAGGTGAAAGGAGACGCGCAGTATTTCATTTTTTGGACGGGATTGACGGGATGAAACGGGATTGGAGGAGGTAGATTCCCCGGTCGGTTTTCAACGGAATGCAATCCGCTGAATCCCGTCAATCCCGTCGAAAGAAATTGCTACTTCTGCGCCTCGCCCGCCGGCGGCTTGAACTTCATCTGCGAGCTTTTGCCGCCGCCGACAAAGGGCAGGTCCTGGACGTCGAAAAACGCGATGAAAAGCATGAAGCTGATGATGGCGAGCGCGCAGGCCGTCTGGACGAATTCGAGGACGCGCACGTTCACCGGTTTGCGCCGCACCGACTCGATGATCGCGAGGGTGATGTGGCCGCCGTCGAGCACGGGGATGGGCAGCATGTTGAGCATGGCGAGGTTCACATTGAGAACCACGCTGAACCACAGCGCCATGCGGAGTCCCTCGGGATTCGAGAGCATGCTGTAGTAGGCGTTCATCATCATCACGGGGCCGCCCATGTGCTGCAGGCCGATGCCGGATTTCCGGGAAAGGACGGCGTCGAGCGTGTTGACGATGCTCATCACACCGGCGCGGATTTGCTCCAGCGGACCGGGTTTGATGACGCGATATTTTCCCATCGGCATGAAACCCATGCCGTCGCCGGTGCCGGGAGTGAAGCCGATCAGGGCGCGTTCTTCGCCGGTTTCCTTGATCATGGCGATTTGCGGTGTGGCCTGGAGATCAAGGGTCTGAGTGCCGCGGCGGATGTGGAGGGTGACGGCGGTGCCGGCCTTGGTGTTCACGTAATCAATGAGGCCCATGACGGTCGCGGGCTGGCCATCGACGGTGAGAATGAGGTCGTCTTTTTGCAGGCCCGCGCGAGCCGCCGGACTGTCGCCTTTGGCACCGAAGAGACGGGCGAAAAAACCGGGCTGCTGGATGGCGGCGACGCGGACGCCGGTGGGAATGATCTGCAAGGGGACGGTCTGCCCGGCGCGATCGACGGTCAGATCGAGCGGCTTGCCGGGCTGGGCTTTGGCGGCGTCGTAGATGTCGTCGGGGCTGAGGAGAGGCTTGCCATTTACGGCGGAAATCACGTCGCCGATTTTCAGCCCAGCGGCCTCCGCGGCGGAACCCGGCGCGACCTGCGCGATCACCGCGCTCACGGCTGGGCCGATGCCGATCTGGCGCATGCCCCGGCGGTTCCACCAGTTCGTTTTCTCCGGCACTTTCGGTTTGGCAAAGAGGGTCTTTTTTTCGCCCGCGCGC
>JAYTDO010000190.1:0-5101 GCA_043735935.1 Chthoniobacteraceae bacterium | reverse complement strand
AGGCTCCGAAGGTCTCGTGTTTGCATCCGCATTACCTATCCCATTAACCCACTCTATGCACTGTTTATTATCGCCGGGTTAATAAGTACGGTTAAGCGCGAAGCAGAGGGCGGTAAAAGACAGCATGCCCATAGCTGCAAGACGAAATTTCCTTTTGTCCGGCCAATAGCTTTTCGTGAGCAACACCGTCCCGAAAAGACACCAGAATTTTCCTTCGGGTCGCGCCGCCGCCGTCAGAAAAAGACAAGCCAGGAGAGCGATGCCCATGCGCCTCGTGGGGCATTTATAAAACAAGAGTCCGGTCAAGGCGGTCGCCGCGACAAGGAAAACATAAAGAGTCTCGGGCAGACACACATGCTCAAACCAAAGCAAAACCGGATCGATGGCGGTCAGGATGGTGATCGGGACAATGAATAGACGCCAGCGGTGATAGGAATGGGCCACGAGCAGGCCGACGATCACGATCAAGCCCAAGCCAACGGTATGCTGAAGAATGGCGATGGCTGGCAGGAGCGGCACATGGGCAAAGAGGAGCGCGCTATACAGCAAGGGTGTCAACGCAGTTTTTTTCTGGTTGATCTCATACGAGCTGTCACTGACCAGAGAGTTATACGTTTCAAAAACCGTGTAGCTATCGCCGTGATAAAACGCCTCGGGCATTTGCACGACCAGCATGCCCCGGAGCAGCAAACCAATCGCCAGCGCGGGCAGACACCAGTAAAGAGCCTGACGGAGCAGGGGGTAATGGAAGCAGCGGGTGACTTCCGACTTCATCGCACTGAAAAACTTCATCTGTTTGATTGGCATTGCCGTTTCGACCTCCTTGCGCGGTACAAAGACGCTGAAGGTGCAGAAAAGGATAGGGGGAGATTGTTCAAGTTACGTTCCTATGACAGGGCCATGAAAAATGGCAATCAGCGCGTTATTACGCTTCCGTTAGTGACGATAGGGACACGGTTTGGTTGTGGGATGGGAGAGAGGCTATTTCTCCTCGTTACCAAACTCCGTTTGGTAATGCCATGAGGAGGGAAATTGCGCCTTTGGCGCTCCCGCTCGGTCACGAAGGGACGGTAGGTTCTTCCTCCGCTCCCGATGCGCCGATGGAGATGAGGCGGAAATCGGTGTCGAGGATGGCGTTTAACTCCTGCATGGCCCGCGTGAGGTCGTCGCGGAGTGCGAGCGCGGCGGGGTCGGACGATGCGTCGAGCGGCTCGGCCATGATCTTTTCGCAGCGTTTCGCGAGCGGCCTTTTCGCGCTGGTGCTGCCGGAGCGGGCGAGCAGTTCATGCACCAGCGCGACGCGGCGCTGGACGTCGCGGATTTTTTCCAGCGCGGCGGCTTCGCTGGTCTCGCCGGCGGCGACGCGTTGCAACTGGCGGCACTCGAAAACGCGACAGCGCTCGGGCCGGGCGGCGTAGATGGAGCACTGGCAATCCCGCCATGCCGGGCACGGCTGGAGGATGTAGTGCGCGCCTTTTTTGCGCTTCAGCTTCAGCCCGAGCGCGGCGAGTTCTTTCGCCGAATCGGCGGGCTGGAGCTGGACGGTGTGAAACATCACGCCGTTGCAGCAGAGCCCGCATTCATTGCAGAGATTCACGGGGAAAGTTGGTTCTCGGACATCGCCTCCCTAAACATCGCCCCGCCGCGGGCCGCAAGCTCCACCGCAAGCAGTCGCGCATTCTGCGCCGGTCTGACCGGTCGCTCCAAAAACTCCCGTGGTATTTGGATTTTAAAGAGGACGGCGCACCGGACGGGAATGAATTTCCATAATCAACCGACCCCAACACCTTCCGATTTTATATGACATATATTGTATTATGTTAATGATAACCCGCTGGTATTGAGGTGGATTTATGGCTGTGAATAACTTGTGAACTGCCTCTTTTCTCCCGTGCGGGCTTTTCAAATTGCCTGATTTATTCACATGGCCCGGATTTAACGGACGGTTCCGATGTGTCGTTCTACGCGAGGAGTTCGCGGATGGCGTCGGTACTCAGCCCCTCCATCAATGGCTGCTCGTGATCCAGGGTCGTGTCGATCATCGTTCGCTTTCGTGCCTGGAGCGCCAGAATCTTCTCTTCCACGGTGTCGCGGCAGATCAATTTGTAGGAGGTAACGACCTTTTTCTGGCCGATTCGATGCGCGCGGTCGGTGGCCTGGCTTTCCACGGCGGGGTTCCACCAAGGGTCGAAATGAATCACGGTGTCGGCGGTGGTTAGATTGAGACCGGTGCCTCCCGCCTTCAGGCTGATGAGGAATACGGAGGCCGCGCCCGACTCAAAGCGATCGACCTCGGCGGCGCGGTCTTTGGTTTGCCCATCGAGGTAGCATTGCGGGATTTCCAGGCGGGTCAGGGTGTCGCGCAGGAGGCGGAGCATGGAGGTGAACTGGCTGAAAATCAGCACGCGATGCCCGCCATCAATCGCTTCGTTCAGGAGTTCTTCCAGCATGAGCAGCTTGCCGGATGGTTCGCTGGGTTCAGGCCCGGCGAGGCTGAGGAGCCGGAGGTCGCAGCAGGTCTGGCGGAGGCGGAGCAGTGCGGTGAGCATGAGCATTCGCGCTTTGGCCTGATCCTTTGCGTCGGACCATTCGGAGACCTGCCGACGGGTCGAATTCGCAAGTTGTGAATAAGCGGCGCGCTGTTCGCTGGTTAGCTCGCAATAAGAAACATGCTCGATTTTATCCGGCAATTCAGTAAGAACGTTTTTCTTCAGGCGGCGCAGGATACAGGGTTCGAGACGCTTGATAAGTCGCCGATGAATCGCGCTGCCTTGGGCGCCTTCGATGGGGCGTTGAAAGCGTTCGCGAAAATCCTGCCGCGAACCGAGATAGCCGGGCATGAGAAAATTCATCAACGACCAAATGTCGGCCAGGGAATTTTCCACGGGCGTTCCGGTGAGAGCGAGGCGGCGCTTGGCTTTCAGGGAAAAGGCCGACTGGGCATTCTGACTGTTGGGGTTTTTGATGTGTTGGGCTTCATCGAGGACGACGGCGGAAAATTCCGTGTCCCGGTAGCGGTCGATGTCCCGGCGCAGCAGTGCGTAGCTGGTGATGACTAGGTCGGCTGCCTTCAACGGGTCGCCGAACAGAGGATTTCGTTCTGCGCCCTGAATGGCGAGGGTGCGGAGTTTGGGGGCAAAGCGGGCGGCTTCGCGCTCCCAATTGAAAACCAGCGACGATGGGCAGACGACGAGCGATTTCCCGGCGATGCCGGACAGAAAAGCCAGCGTTTGCACGGTTTTTCCTAAACCCATTTCATCCGCAAGAAGTCCATTCATTCCTCTATTAAACAATGAGTTAAGCCATTTCACTCCATCCTTTTGGTAGGGCCGCAGAATGCTTTCAAAGGAGCCCAGCGAGGTCGATGGAGAGTCCCACTCCTCGTCCGGTGGCGCGACCCATTCTTTCCAAGATTGATCGCTGCGGACTTCGCCCCCCTGCTCTTTTGCCATTCCATCGAGAAAGGGCGCGTGGCAGCGGTCAATCCGGTAAAGTCCCGGCTGCCGCTGGCTCGGATTGCAGTCGGTCAGGGTTTCTTGGAATTCATTGAGCATGCCGGGGTCGAAAACGGCGAGTTTGCGATTCTTGAGGCGTGTTGAGTTTTGGCCGGACTGGAGCAGGCGCTGGATTTCGGCGGCGGAAAAGCGGTCGCCGCCGGGGGTGGCGAGTTCGTATTGCAGGTCGAACCAGTTTTCGCCGGAGGTGCGGATTTCGAGGCGCGGCTGGATGCGCTCGATGTCGCGGGTGACGTGGGCAAAGCGCTCCCCGATGGTCACGGCCCATTCCTTTTCGAGACGCGGCAGATCGCGGGCGAAGAAGGCGAGGATAGCGGGTTCGCCTTTGAGGACGAGCTGAGCCGTGCGATCCGGGCCGGTGAAACCGGCGGTGAGGAGGCGGTCGAGCGCGGCGCGTTCGACGGTGTGGTGACGGGGCGTTTTGGCAGTGCGGGGCGGCGTGGCTTCGACGGAAAAACGGTCTTCGCCATAGAGCGCATCGAGGCGGGCGGTGAGGTGGTTGAGCGAGCCTTCGAGAGTGAGCGCGAAGCGCGGCGGCGCGATGTCGGATGGCGCGGGTGCCGAGGTGGTGCTTTCCGGGGCGAGCGGATGAAAGGCGTGGCCGTGCAGCAGCCAGGCCGATGTCCCGCCGGCGAGGATGACGGCCTCGGACGGGAGGCCGGAGGCCGTGTCAAACGGCTCGCGGTGGATGGCGGCGGGAGTGGTCTTGGCGAAGGTCACGCGCGGGTGGCTGGTGAGCGTGGGGAGAAGGTCGAGAAAGGCGGTGCGGTCGATGGTGGCGATGCCGGGCAGCGCGCCGTCGGCGAGGGCGCGGAGCTTGGCCAGGACGGGTAAATCCTCGGTCGAAACGCGGTAGCTTTTTGTGCTCGCGAGCGCGGACAGGAGCACGCGACGCCCGCCCGTGGCTCCCTCGATTCCGAGCGTGATGGCATTCCGCTCCCACGCGGCGGCGAAGTTCGGCGGGAGCACCAGATGCAGTTCCAGCGGCTCGCCTTCGTCCGTGGAAAAATGTGGGCCGACATCCGTCGCTACCGCTTTCACCGGCGCGGCGGGCGCGGCTACGGCGGGCGGTTTCAGCCATGCCAAGCCCACCGCCAGCGCGTGCGCGCAGATCACGCCATCGCGCCGCGAAGCCCGGCAGGTGCAGAGATTTTCCACATGCGAAGCCGACGTGATCCGCAGCCCCGACCGCAGCTCGCCGTCGCCTTCCCGCACCCGACCTTCCAGCAGCGGCGGCGCATAGCTGGCGGCGAGCACGCGCCCGGCGGCGTGGAGGCCGCGCGCGTCGCGGAGCGCCTGCCAGCCGCCGCATTCGCTGAGAAATCTTTCGGTTATCGGGATCATCGCATCGGGAAAAAATCGTCCGCCCACGGATGCCACGCTTTGCCCGGACGCGAGAGGTTTTTCCGCGGGAAAAACTGGCCTGTGTTTCTGCCGTCCCTGCCAGGTGCCATTTTCAATCACTCCCACGCGCCCCGCATTTCCTTTCTCGTCAAAACACCGCTCCTCGCTACAGTCCGCGCCCCTATGAAAATCATCGCGGTCGCCAATCAGAAAGGCGGCGTGGGCAAAACCACGACCTCCGT
>JAYTDO010000189.1:0-7737 GCA_043735935.1 Chthoniobacteraceae bacterium | reverse complement strand
TTACGGCTCCGTGGAAAAACTCGACAACTCGCTTGTCGAAGCCGCATTCGACCTCGGTGCTGGCCCCATCCGCGCATTTCAAAAAGTCATCATTCCGCTGACCCAGCCTGGCATCACCGCAGGCATCCTCCTCGTTTTCATTCCCGCCATCGGCATGTTTGCCATCTCGCAACTCATGGGTGGTGGGACTGAGCCGACGATCGGTGAGGTCATTCAAAACCAATTCCTGTCCGCGCGCGATTGGCCCTTCGGCGCTGCGCTTGGCATGACGCTCGTCATCCTCTTTGCCGCCGCCTTTTGGTTTAGCTCCCGGAAAAAGGCGCTGCTCTAGCCGCGCCTTGCAATGACTTACTGGGCGCTCGTCGCCGGGCGGAGGCGCAGGTACTCGTTTGAGGCCGTTTTGACATAATAGGCGCTCTCGCCGGGTGACGTATTGGGCAGCGGCTCGCGGCTGCGGTAGATCGTCAGCCGCGTTTGGGCATCCAGCGCGACGGGGCGCATTTTAGTGTCGCGACATTCCACCTTGTCGAAACTCACCGGAACCAGAGCCCGCCCGTCGAGCGTTGCGACCGTCGTCGGCGGATTCGGCACGGGCTTTGGGACAAGATAATGAACCCGGTCTCCAACCGCCGTGTCTTCTTTGAACTGCTCGATCGTCGTTGTGCGCTTTCGGTCGACGTAGCCCAGGACGGTGAGCGCGCCGAAACCGACGAGCAGCGTGGCCCCGAGCGCGAATGCTGTACGGCTGTTGAGGATGGGAGGTTCGGGTTCGTTCATCTCGTTTTCACCATTCGATCAGTGCGCCCAACACCAGTGCGAGAGCGAGCGCGATGGATCCCCAAAGGATGAGCGAATGCTGAACCAGTGTCCGATCTTCCCGCTCCGAGTCGGCGTGGGATTTCGCCACATCATACTCGAGTTCCTGAATGCGAAGCCGGGCCGCCCTCACCGCTTCGAGCGCCTGCGGCTGGTTCATCGGAGCAAGGTGATTGTCCGCCAGCACCTGGCCGATCCGCTGATACGGGTTCGTTTTCGCGCCCTCCAACGCATCACTCTCCTTTTCGATCCACGCCTTCTCCCGCTCTTTGATCTTGATCTCGTTTTGCATCACGCGGTCCCAATCTTCGTGCTCGCTGTTCAGCTTTGCCAGGGCTGCTTTGGCGTCCGTTTCGCGGGAACGCGTCTGTTCGAGCGAACGGGTCAGTGCTTCGACTTCCGCATCGATTCGCGCCCGACGAGTCTGCAACTCTCCGATCTCTCCCGGGATCGCGACCGTGCGCTCGCGCACCCGCGCCTGATCGTCGCGAACGAGCGGCGTCTGCTCCTCGACCTTGAGAAGTTCCTGATAGATCCGGGTGACCTCGCGCAGTTCGCGCTCGAGTTCGGGCACCCGGGCTTCGAGAGCGGGCGCCTGGCCCCGCGCCGCCGCGATCTCGCTTTCGATGTGCGCACCAGCCTCGCGTTCAGTGCGGACGGCCGCATCGTGCGCCGAGCGTTTTTCTGTGAAGGCAGCCTGCGCCGTCGCGCGCTGTTCAGCGAGCGCCGTGAGCGCCTTCGCGAGCGCCGCGCTCTCGTTCGAGAGTCTGGCCTGGGCACTTTCGAACTTCTGGATCTGATCCACCTCGCGCTGCGTCTCCTCGTCGAATTCCGCCTGCTGCCAACCGAGTAACCCGAGTTGGACTTCCGCCCTCATGAGGGAAGTGCGTGCGCCGCGAAGTCTCCACGCATTGCGCCATCGCCCGGCGATGCGGGAAAGCTCGCGGAGTCCGGGTGAAAAATAGTCCACTTAGTCTTCGGCGGAAGCGGCGAGCTTCGCGAGGATCGAGAGGTCTTCGAGCGTCGTGGTGTCGCCGGTGATGACTTCGCCTGCGGCGATCTGTTTCAGCAGGCGGCGCATGATCTTGCCGGAGCGAGTCTTTGGGAGCGCGTCGGTGAAGCGCACGTCGTCCGGCGTCGCGACCGGCCCGATGACGGTTCGCACGTGCCGTTTGAGTTCCGCGGCCAACTCCAGCCCGTGCTTGATACCGCTTTTCACGGTCACAAAACATACGACGGCCTGCCCCTTGAGTTCATCGGGGCGTCCGACCACTGCCGCCTCGGCCACTGCTGGATGCGATACGAGCGCGCTTTCGACTTCCGCCGTTCCGAGTCGGTGACCCGCGACGTTCAGCACATCGTCGATGCGGCCCATGATCCAAAAGTATCCATCCTTGTCGCGTTGCGCGCCGTCGCCCGCGAAGTAGGCGCCTTTCACCTCGGTCCAGTACGTCTGTTTGTAGCGCGCTTTGTCGCCCCAGATCGTGCGTAGCATCGAGGGCCACGGTTTGCGAATGACCAGTTTGCCGCCCACATTCGGCGGCACCTCGTGTCCGTCATCGTCCACGACCGCCGCGTCGATGCCGAAGAACGGAAGGGTCGCCGTGCCCGGTTTCGTGGGCGTCGCGCCGGGGATTGGCGAGATCATGATGCTGCCGGTCTCCGTCTGCCACCAGGTGTCGACGATCGGGCAGCGGCCGCCGCCGATGGTTTTGTGGTACCACATCCACGCCTCGGGATTGATCGGCTCGCCGACCGTGCCGAGCAGGCGCAGCGACGAGAGATCGTGTTTGAGCACATGTTCATCGCCCCAGCGGATAAACGCGCGGATCGCGGTCGGCGCGGTGTAGAAAACGGTGACCGCGTAGTCTTCGATGATTTTCCAAAAGCGCGAGTTGTCCGGCCAGTTCGGAGCGCCCTCGTACATGAGCGACGTCACCCCCATCGCGAGCGGGCCGTAGACGAAGTAGCTGTGGCCGGTGACCCATCCCACGTCAGCCGTGCACCAGTAAACGTCGTCGTCCCGGAGGTCGAAGACGTACTTGCACGACATGTAAGCGCCGAGCAGGTAGCCGCCCGTCGTGTGCAGGATGCCCTTCGGTTTCCCGGTCGAGCCGCTCGTGTAGAGGATGAAGAGTGGATGCTCGCTGTCGAGAGGCTCGGCGGGGCACTTGGCGTCCACGTATTCCATCTCGCGGTGCCACCAGTGGTCGCGCCCCTCCTCGATGTGGACGTCGTTGTTCGCGCGCCGCAGCACGATCACCCGCTCGATCGTCGGTGTGGCGCCGCCCTTAATGGCGTCGTCGACATTCTTCTTCAAAGGCACGATCGCCCCGCGACGATAACCGCCGTCGGCAGTGACGATGAGTTTTGCGCCGCAGTCATTGACCCGATCGCGGATGCTCTCGGCGCTAAATCCACCGAAGACCACCGAATGCGTCGCGCCGATCCGCGCACACGCGAGCATCGCCACAGCAGCCTCGGGCACCATCGGCATGTAAATGATCACGCGATCGCCCTTCTTCACTCCATTGCGTTTGAGGACGTTCCCAAACTTGCAGACCTCCCGGTGCAACTGCTGGTAGGTGAGCGTCCGTTTCTCGCCGGGTTCGCCTTCCCAGATGATCGCGGCTTTAGTCTTGCGGTCGCCCTTCAGGTGCCGGTCGAGGCAGTTCTCGGATACGTTCAGCTTTCCGCCGACGAACCACTTCGCGTAAGGCAGTTTCCAGTCGAGGACCTTGCTCCACTTCTTTTGCCAAGTCAGTTCCCCGGCCTCGCGCGCCCAGAATTTTTCGGGCTTTTTCACGGACTCCTCCCACAGCTTCCGATACGCGGCCAGCGATGGGATGCGGGCCGCTTTCGAGAATTCTTTCGCGGGCTTGAAGACGCGCTTTTCGACCAGGACGGACTCGATGTTTTTGCTCATGGGGCTGGGGCTGTTTTCGGTGGTAAAAGTGGCCGCACACCTAGCAGCGGAGCCCGTCCAGCGACAATCAAAAGTGACCTCCCCGCGGAAAAAACTCGCGTCGTCAAACCACGCATCTCCGCGCGAGCCAATCGGCGACCGCGATGCCCGCGAAATCCGCAGCGAGATCCCAATAGTCGAACGTCCGCCACGGGATCCAGCGCTGGCTGATTTCTTCCGCGACCACGATAACCGCAACTAGCACGCCGCCGAGCTGCACACCTGGCGCGACCTTGCGCCAGGCGAGCGCCCGGTTGAGCAGAAACGCGAGGGTGCCGATCAGGCCAAAGTGTCCGGCCTTGTCGCCAAAGGGGAGTGAATTGATCCACGTAAAAAAACCGCGCGCGTGATGTGTGTCGGCGGCAAAAATCACCAGCCCGATGAACGCCAGGAAGAGGATGAATGGGAGCCAGCGTTTCAAAACAGTTCACCTTGCGTGGAGGTGGCAGGGCGGGGGATTTCGGCTCGGAGTTCGGCCAGCAGTCCCTTGAACTCGCAACGCTCCAGCGCGGCGGCGAGTTCGGCGGGGCGGGGGATGATCGCGAGCGAATCGAGTGCGGCGGGAAGTGGGAGGTCGAGGTCGAGGCGGACCATCTCGCGGTTTTGTTCGATCTGCGCTCGCGCGGCTTTGAGTTTTTCGCGGATGCGCTCGTTTTTCACCGCGTCGAGATTCGCGAGCACGGCATCGAGCGAACCGTGCTCGGCCAGCAGCTTCGCGGCGCCTTTTGGGCCGAGGCCCGGGACGCCCGGGATGTTGTCCGCGCTGTCGCCGACGAGCGCGAGCACATCGGCGATTTGCGGTGGGGTCACGTCCCATTTTGCGCGCACTTTCTCCGCGCCGAGGAGCGTGAAACCGTCCGCCGGCGAGGCGAGATCGGTCGCGTTGGTCGAGTAGACTTTCACCCGATCGTCCACGAGCTGGAAGAGATCCTTGTCGTTCGTGGCGAGGACGACTTCATCGCCGCGCGCGCGCGCCGCGACCGCGTAGCTGGCCATGAGGTCGTCGGCTTCCGTGTCCGGCAGCCACAGGCTCGCGAAGCCGAGCGCGGGCGCGAGCTTCTGGATAAAATCGAGCTGTGGGCGCATGTCGTCGGGCATCTCGCTGCGCGTTTCCTTGTAGGCGGGCTGGAGATCGGTCCGGCGTTTGGGGAGGCCGGCGTCCCAAACGATCGCGCCGAGGTCGGGGGCGAGATCCTTCAGCATCCGGCGCACGGTTTTTACGAATCCATAAATCGCGTTGGTCGGTTCGCCGCGCGAGTTCGACAGGCCGCGGATCGCGAAGAACGAGCGGTAAACGTAGTAGTGCCCGTCGATGAGCAGGAGCTTCACGTTATTCGACCCGTCGCGCCATTTCCTGCGCGATCAGACAGAGTTCGGCGGCTTTGAATGTGTGTGCCTGAGTCATCGCATTTTCGGTGCGGTGCAGGCAGTCGAGGATGAGCTGGCCAAAGAACGGGTAACCGACTTCGCCGTGGCATTTGATGTGATGTTCGCCTGCCTGATCGACGAGGAAAAGGTGGTCCCCTTCGGAGTCGGTGGCGACGTTGAGATATTTGCGAAGCTCGATGTAGCCGGCGGTGCCGAGGATGAAAGTGCGCCCATCGCCCCAGGTGCGGAGCCCGTCGGGATTTAGCCAGTCGATGCGGATGTAGTTGGTCGCGCCGTTGTCCGCGACGAGGTTCGCCTCGCCCCAGTCTTCGAATTCCGGGAACTCCTTGTGGTTGTAGTTCGCGACGGCGGCATTCACGACGGTCGCATCGGACGCGCCGCTGTAGTGGAGAAACTGTTCGAACTGATGCGAGCCGATGTCGCAGAGGATGCCGCCGGTTTTTTCCTTGCTCCAAAACCACTCCGGCCGGGTGCTCGGCGCGCAGCGATGCGGCCCTAGGCCGAGCACATTGACCACGCGCCCGATCGCGCCTTGCTCGATGAGTTGGCCTGCGCGCACGGCGCATTCGACGTGCAGCCGCTCGGAATAATACACGGCATATTTGCGTCCGGTCTGCACGACCTTGGCGCGGGCAGCGGAAAGTTGCGCATGCGTGGTGAAGGGCGTTTTGTCTGTGAAATAATCCTTGCCCGCGTCCATGACGCGGAGCCCCAGCGGCCCGCGTTCGTTCGGCACGGCGGCGGCGGCGATCAGCTTGATCTCAGGTTGATCAAGCACGGCGTCCAGCGAGTCGAGCGGCTTCACGCCGGGGAACGTTTTGCAGAATTTCTCGACCTTCGCCGGATCGGGATCGAAGACGTAACGGAGTTCCCCGCCGGCCTCGGTGAGTCCTTTGCATTGGCCGAAAATATGCCCGTGATCGAGCGACACCGCCGCAAATGGAAACTCGCCGGGATTGACCACAGGCGCGGGTTTGCCTTCGGGGGCGTAGTTCATTCCGTCGGATTTTTGCATTGCTTGGTTTTTTGGGGGCGGGCGTGTAGGGAAGCAAGCCCGATGAACTTGTCACCTCTTGTTTGTGCCACCTTGCTGGGCGTCCTCGCCGCGACCGCCGTGGCGGGTCCGTCGGATTCGGAGCTCGAAAGCATCGGGCGCCGGGTTTGGGTGAACGAGTGTGGTGGGACACGCGACGGGCTCACTTCGTGGAATTCAGGTGAAGCGTTCGCCTCGCTCGGGATCGGGCATTTCATCTGGTATCCAAAGGGCGCGAGCGGGCCATTCGAGGAGAGTTTCCCCCGGCTCGCGAAATACCTCGCGGCCAATGGCGCGAGTGTGCCGGCCTGGGCGCTCGACGGTCCTTGTCCGTGGCGGAGTCGGCAGGAATTCATGGCGGATTTCCAGGGGCCGCGCTTGAAGGAGTTGCGGACGTTGCTTTATGGCACGCTGCGTTTGCAGAGCCGTTTTCTCGCGCAGCGAATGGAGGAAAGTCTTCCGAAAATGCTGAGTGCTGCGCCGGCCTCGCAACGTGAGAGTGTGCGGGCGCAATTCCAGCGGATGCTCGCCACCGGCAGCGGGACGTTTGCGTTGATCGACTACGTCAATTTCAAGGGCGAAGGCACCAAGGAAAGCGAGCGTTACCACGGCGAAGGATGGGGCCTGCTCCAGGTGCTCTCGGGCATGAAAGGCAGCGGGCCGGGAGCGGCGCGGGAATTCGGCGAAAGTGCTGCGGCGGTCCTCTCCCGCCGGGTGCAAAACTCGCCGCCGGCGCGCAACGAGGCGAAGTGGCTCGCTGGATGGAAGAGCCGGGTGCGCGCCTACGGCGAATAGCGACCCGTTCAGCCCACCCAGCGCAGAGCGAGCTGGATCCACCAGGGAATCGTAATCAGTCCGGCGACCGACGTGCAGAGGATGATCCGCAAGGCCATCGCCGGATCGCCACCGTAGTGTTTCGAAAGGATGACGGGAATCACCGCGCAGGGCATGGCGGCTTGGATCAGCATGACGTGGCGCAATTCCACCGGCATCGGCAGCCAGCGCGCGGCTGCGAGCATGAGCACGGGCAGCGCGCCGAGGCGGAGCAGGCACGCGGCGAGCGAGTCGGCCACGGCGCCTTTCATCGAGACGTGCCGTGCCTGGTCGTAAAAGGTGGCGCCGGTGAGCAGGAGCCCCATCGGGATGGCCGCCGCGCCCAGCCCATGCACCGCCGCGAGGATCCACGCGGGCAGCCACGTTTTCCCATGGAGAAAATGCAGGGCGATGGCGACGCAGATGGCGAGGAAGGGGACGTTGAAGATGCGTTTCAACGGATGGATCGCCTCGCGCGTCCCGTCCTTCGGCGCCGGCCCGGAGATGAGCAGCAGGCCGACCGTCCAGAGCGCGGTTTCGACGCCCATGTTGTGAATGAAAAGCACCGCGGCGGTCGGTTTGTCGAAGAGTTGCTGGACGAGTGGGATCGCGATGTAGCCGTAGTTGTAGAGCCCGGTGGTGAAGGCGAACGTGCGCCGGGCGCGGGGCTCGCGCAGCCCGCAAAGCGGCGCGGCAAACCAGCAGACGGCGTAGCCGAGCA
>JAYTDO010000188.1:0-8069 GCA_043735935.1 Chthoniobacteraceae bacterium | reverse complement strand
GAAAATCTTCCCGCTCGCGATCCCCTGTGCGATGAAACCCAGCTTGTCGGTCCACGAAAACTCCGTCGGATCCTCTCCTTCCATGAAACGCGAAAATGCCTTTCCGATCAGGCTCGCACTATTTGCCCCGGCGATCTTTTGACCGAGGAAACGCCGGACGTTGTTATACAAGCTGTGCGAAAGCGCGAGCGGACTGCCCCCGCCCCCACGCACCTCGCAGCGCCCTTCCCGCAAGTGGCCCAGCAATTCTTCGACGCTGGACGCGGCCGGAGTCTCCGTAAATGCCGACGCCGCAAACATGCCTCCATGATCGTCGGAACCCGCCGTGAAAACTTTGCGCCAAGCCTCCGGGTGCGTCGGCTCGATCCCATGCCGGTTCGCGAACTCGTCGATCCTGGCAGGCGTGAGGGAGCCGAAGGCGAATCGCGTCACCGCGCTCAAGGCTCCCGCACGCAGTCCATTGGTCCCCTCGAAATGTCGGAACAGAAGGGCGAGCTTCTCGAGGTGCGCGACGCCGAGCCGGTCATCGAGCCGGTAGAGCGGATGCGCCACCGCGTGCGCCAGTCCCTCCCCCGCCAGGTATCGCTGCAAATCGAAAACGTTCTCTCGAATCCTCTGCATCTCGGCGTGCTGCCCTTCACTCAAACCCCACACCAGGAGATGCACCTCACAACGATCATCCGGAAAGCGGGTGCTCACCTGCTCTGAAATGAACGTCCCGGGCAATCCGGCCATCTCAACGCAGCCATCGATCCGGTTGTGATCCGTGATCGTAAAGAAATTCATTCCGCGCTCGCGGAGCTGATCGTAGAGCGCCCGCGGCTCGGAAAAACTGTCGGGCAACCCTGCCCGCCGAAAGAGCCATTCGGGTGCCCGGTCACTGTATTTGGAATGGAGATGCAGATCGACTTTCACGAATCAGGAAACCGCGCGCTGCCGAATGAGCCACGCTTGATAGGTAACCGCCTCGCGATCCGCAAGCGCCCTCGCGACAAATGCGCGCACCTGTCGCCATATCGAGCGGTGTTCGACGTCCACGGGGTGAATCGAAATCCGCAACAAATCCCGCGGCGCCATGCGCCGGAAGAGAAGCGCGTTCCAAGCGAGACTCACCTGTCGCCGCCATACGCTACGCACGCTCCAGACGAGGGACTGCGAGCGATGCGCCTCGCCCGTCCGCAAATCGAACACTCCGCCAAGTCGCGTCGTGTATTCCACACCGAGTTCCCTCAAGGCCGCTTCCGCACCGGTGCCGAGCAGCCAAGCCGGCGCGATGAATCCCGCCGGATCGAGCCCGAGCTCGCGCAGCTCCGCATTCGCCTTTTCCACCAGGCTCCGTGCCTCGGCCCGATCGATGTCGTAAAACTCCCCCTCGTCCGCCGTATACCATCGGGTCGTCATCTTTGTCGCTGCCGACTCTCCTGGGCGCCTCTCGCGCTGGTGAAAATAGCCGTGCGTGACCACCTCATGTCCCGCCCCCGCCTTTCCCACGAGCCACGCACTTGCCTCCGCATCATCCCGCCAATGACCGCGGTGATGGTGATCCGGGATGACGAGCAGCGACGTAGCGCCCACGCCGATTTCCCCGAGCTCCCGAAGAATGCGATCGCACGAATTCCGCGTCCACGGGGACACATCATGCACCGACACGACCAGCGCTCGCTCCTTCATTTACGCCGCCGCCGCACCATGGCGATAAGGATGACCCCCGTAGAGACATGGGCGATCCAGTCGCCATGCCGCGTATAAAAGGTAAGTTCGGGCGCCTTTGGCACATTGACGTTTCGGGCCGCGAATCCTTGCTGGAACGGGCGCAACCAGTGGTCCACATGGCCGTGTCGATCGATCGAACACGTCATCCCGGTGTTCGTGCACCGGATGAGCGGACGCCGGTTCTCCACCGCGCGGAAGACCGCATTATCGAGATGCTGCTGCGCGCCCGCAGTGCGTAAAAACCAGCCGTCATTCGTCACGTTGACCAGCAACTGCGCGCCGTTCCGAACAAAGTCGCGAGTGAGATCCCCGAGCGTGTCTTCAAAACAAATGAGCGCCGAAAGCCGAATGCCCGGCCTCGGCAAATCAAACACCGTGGCGACATGGCCCGCATCGAAGTCCCCGGGGACCAAACCTCCGAGCACCGCGCCGAGAAGCCGCCGCATCGGGAGATATTCGCCGAACGGAACGAGGTGCATCTTGCGATGCGTCTGCTCGTGCTTCCCGCGCTCGGTAAAAAGCTTTGCCACATTGAAAGTCGCGCCGCGCTCCGGATCATCTTCGACCGTGCCCAGGAGCAACCCGAAATCCCCGAGCGCCGCGTGACGCATCACGAAGTCGAAATTCACATCGTCCGAATAGATGCCGCGAGGCGTCGCGGATTCCGGCCAGATGAGCAACTGCGGCTGCGTGCTCCCCGCCGCGAGGGCGGTGAGATTCCCCAGCTGCCGGAAGATTTCGTCCTCCCCATCCGCCGAAAACTTCACGGTCTGGGGGATGTTTGGCTGGATCGCCGTCACGCGCAACGCGACCGCCTCCGGGACCGGCGCGAGCAGCGTGCGGACCCCGTAGGCGAAGACGAAGACGACGGCGGCAACGCTGAGGCTGAACTCCCACCGAATCCGCTTCAAAAACTGCGCCCCCAGTTCGCCAACGATGCGGCGGACGACGATGACGAGCATGAGATTGACGAATGCGACGATGCCTGCGAGGCCCAATACCCCGGTGATCGACGCGATTTGGATCATCGGCAGATCGGCGTGGAGAGGCACGCCCAGCCCGTTCCATCCAAAGCCGCTCAGCAGCCAGCCGCGCACCCATTCCTGCACCATCCACGCGCCCGCACCGAGCGCGCCGGTGGCGAGATTTCGCCACGAGTTCGGAAACCGCCTTTCGTCCGAAGTGACGGCGAGAACCCGCCCCAGAAACCAAGCCCAAAACGCGAAATAGAGCGCCATGTAAACGGCGAGCAGCAGCGGCAACCCGTAAAGGAGCGGCGCACGAAAAAGCGCTCCCAGCGCGCCGAGCCAGTAGAAAACGGCGCTGAAAAAGACAAGCCCGGCCACATAACCGAGCCCGGCCTCGCGCATTCCAGGCCGTCGAAGGGAGGACGGCGAAAGCCACACGGCGCAAATGAGCGGGACGAGCGCGACCCACACGAGCGGCGTGAAATCCCATGGTGCAAAGCAAAGGGCGAGCATCAGGCCGCTCGCCACCGATGCCAGCCAGGGCCATGCGCGGACCAGCAGCGCGAGGCGCCGGCTACTCACGCCTCACTCGCTTGCTTTTCCGCTGTTCGGGCTGCGGATCGATGGCTTCCTTGAGGTCTTTCGCGTAGCCGGAGTTCACATGGAAGTGGACCTTCTCCATGTCCTTCAAAGAGTGGAAGGCTTTATCGTCCGCCGACACGTAACCGAGCATTATCAATCCCTTCAGGGTGTCGATGATCTCTGCCGCGTCGAGATCGGATACGCGCGAGATCAGATCATCGCCCCGCACTTCTCCCCCGCCCGTACCGAGAGCCTTGATGACCGAAATTTCCCCGCCATCCAGATTGAGTTCTCGATTGCCCATGCGTTCTGAAGGATCAGCGTTTCAGCCGCGTCTCGACGTCTTGTTTCGCCCATGCCCAAAGCTCGTCGAGGGAGGCTTTCACGGATGTTTTGATGAGCGCCAGTTCCACGCCGGTGAAGCGCTCACCTTCGATCGGCGTGCGTCGCGCAAAGAGGTAGAATTTGATCTTCGGCTCGGTGCCGCTCGGCCGCACGGCGATCCGGCGGCCGTCCGCGAGGTCGATCATCAACATCTTTTCCTTTGGAATCTCGTCGCCCTCGATGTCGTGAAAGGTCTCGCTGGCAAAATTTCTCGTGCCCGCGACCGCGACGCCACAAACCTTCGCAGGCGGCAGGGTGGCGTAAGATG
Organism: Chthoniobacteraceae bacterium; assembly: GCA_043735935.1. Taxonomy (GTDB): domain Bacteria; phylum Verrucomicrobiota; class Verrucomicrobiia; order Chthoniobacterales; family Chthoniobacteraceae; genus JANLQB01. The sequence goes on along the minus strand of JAYTDO010000188.1, from coordinate 4,154 downwards.
TGACGAGTTCCTGGATCTGTAGCGCACCCTCGGCCCCTTCAAAAGTGAGGGTGCCGTTCTGTTCCAGGTAGAAGCCATATTCGGCGTAAACCTCATCCAGCAGACCGCCGAGGGTGAGGCTGCGAGACTTCGCGTAGGCGGCCACTTCGGCGAAGACGACCACCGCGCCGTTGCCGTCCTTGTCGCGCACAAAGTCCGCCGCGCTGTAGCCGTAGCTTTCTTCGCCACCGCAGACGTAAAAACTCGAGTCCTGAAGGCGGGCCTCACGCGTCTCGGTCTCCGAGAAGGTGCGGTATTTCTCGCGGACCTCAGCGGGGAGGGCGTTCTCGTACTTGCCGAGTTTTTCCCCGATGTATTTGAAACCGGTGAGCGTTTCGACGCACCGCAATCCATGTCTTTCGGCGATCGCCTTTTGCAGGTCGGTCGTGACGAAGGTCTTCACGATAACGCAGCGGCTCGCGTTCTGCGGCGTGATGACCCCCTGCTCGATGAGTTTGCGCACGCGGTAGTAGGCCATCAGCGAGCCGATCTGATTTCCGGTGAGCAATTCGAGTTCGCCCGAAGCCGTCCGAACGGCCACGCCCATCCGATCGCAGTCCGGATCCGTCGCGATGACGATGTCCGCGCTTTCACGCAGCGCGAGCGCCATCGCCATCGCGAGCGCCTCGGCATTTTCAGGGTTCGGCGATTTCACGGTCGGGAAACGTCCGTCCGGTATTTCCTGCTCCGGAACCGTGACATACTTGAAGCCCAGCCGATCCAGCATCGGCAGAGTCACGATCCCGCCCGTGCCGTGAATCGACGTGAAAGCCACTTTCAAATCGCCCGCCTTCGCGACGAGCGTGCGGTCGAGGATCAACGTTTCCAACCGCGCCATGTAGGCTTCATCCGCCTCCTTCCCGAGCACCGTGATTTTCCCAGCAAAATCCGGCGAAACCGGCGAATACACATCCGACTCGACCGCATTGACCTTTTCGATGATGCCGCTCGCGTGCGGCTCGACCACCTGCGCGCCGTCGCCAAAGTAAACTTTGTAGCCGTTGTCGTGCGGTGGGTTGTGGCTGGCGGTGATCACGATCCCCGCGTTCGCATTCGTCCAGCGCACGGTGAACGACAGTTGCGGCGTCGACCGCGGCCCTTCGAAGACGCACACATCGCAGCCATTATCGATCGCGACCTGAGCGACGAGTGCCGTGAAGTCCCGCGAAAAATGACGCGTGTCGTGAGCCACCACGATCTTCGGGCGGCCTGCCATGTTATTCTTGGAAAACCACTCCTTGAGGTATGCGACCAAACCCTGGGTCGCCCGGCTGACGTTGTAAAAATTCATCGCATTCGTGCCGATGCACGGATGCTGAGGGCGATCGAGGGCCTGCACCTGACCGCGTTCGGACGCGGTCACCACCCGACCGATCGTCCGACCGCGGAGACCACCGGTCCCGAAGGCGATCGTCTTGTAAAAGCGATCGTTCAGCTCCGCCCACTCTCCGCGTTCAACCAGCTCTGCAAGGCTCTGCGCGACCACCGGCGATTCGCTGCGCGTAAGAACGGAAAGAATGTTCCGGGCACTGCTTTCCAGCAGCATCCCGCCCGTCGCGGCGGCTTGGATTTGGACTTTCAGCTCACTCATTGGATGGGGCATATAACCGCGCGCCGTTCCCGTGTGCAATCATCCTCTCCGATTCTGAATTATCCGGAGCTGGACGAATCGTAAAATACGACGATTCTCGACCCGCCCAACTCCTCAACGCCTCGAGTCATCCGATCACCCGTGTCCGTCACCGCCCTGCGCCATCGCGATAAAGTCCTCGCCCACGCCGAGCAACAGTTGCGCTCGCAGGGGAAGCTCAACTCCGCGGAACTCATCGCGCTCTATAAAAAGTTCCTGAAGATCGAGAACCACCGCATCCGCCTCAAACATCACAGCGGCGGAGGCGGACGCGAGATTTGCGGCCAGCGGGCGAGCCTCATCGATATCGTGCTCCGGCACCTCGTCGATGCGGCCACCGAGAGCGATCCGACCCTTCAAACCCGCCCTGCGCGCCTTTGCCTCGTCGCCATCGGCGGTTACGGCCGCGGTGAGTTAAATCCCTTCTCGGATATCGACATCATGTTCCTCTACGAGGAGACCCGGGGAAAGATCGACAAGCGCGTCGGCGCCGTGATCGAGCAGATCCTCTACATGCTTTGGGATATCGGCTTCAAGGTCGGCCACTCGACGCGCACCGTGGCGGACGCCATCCAGCAGGCAAATGCGGACATGCTTTCAAAGACCGCGCTGCTCGAGGCCCGTTACGTCGCGGGCAACAACAAATTCTTCGACGAGTTCCGCGCCCAATTCGTCAAGCAGTGCGTCGTCGGCCACGTGGACGAATACATCCGCGATCGCGTCTTAAACCAGTCCGAGCGCCACGAGAAATTCGGAAGCAGCGTCTACATGCAGGAGCCGAACGTGAAGAATGGATGCGGCTCCCTACGGGACTACCAAAACCTGCTCTGGATCAGCTTCTTCAAGGAGCGGGTGCAGGACACCGCGGGCCTCGTCGAAAAGAAACTCCTCAACGAAAACGAGCGCCGCGTCCTCGATCGCGCTTACGATTTCCTGCTCAGGGTCCGCACCGAGGTCCACTACCTCAACAAACGCAGCAGCGACGTCATCGTCATGAGCCAGCAGCTCCCGCTCGCGAACAAGCTGGGCTACACGCAGAAAAACATCCTCCGGCGCACCGAGGCCTTCATGCGGGATTATTACCAGCACGCGCGCTCCATCTATCACATCACAGAACTCCTATCCGAACGCCTCAGCCTCGGGCCCCAAGTCAAGCCCATCGAAACCACTGCAAAACGGGGCATTCTCGGCTTTCTCCGCAAGACGCCTGCCCGCGCCCAAATCGATCACTTCGATGGTTTTTACAGCACGAACGGGCGCATCCATTACGAAGCCCGCGATCTTTTCAACCAGGATTCCGCGCGGATGATGCGGCTTTTCCAGCACATGCAGCAACGCCATCTCCGCATGAGCCCGGAACTGCAGCACCTCGTCCGGCGCCGCATCCACCTGGTCGATCGTACCTTTCAGTATGCCAAGGGCACGAGGGAGACATTTTTGGCAATCTGCGGACGCAAAGGCGAAGTCGGCGCCACTCTCCGGGCAATGCACGAGGTCGATTTTCTCGGTCGCTACATCCCCGAGTTCGGGCAACTCACCTGCCTCGTGCAGCACGAGTTTTTTCACCGCTACACGGCCGACGAACACACGCTCGTGTGCATCGAGAAGCTCGACCGCCTCGTCGATACGACCGACGAAAAACTGGCCGAATATCAAACGCTTTTCCAAAAGCTCGAAGACCCCGCTGTCCTCTACCTCGCCCTCCTGCTCCACGATACCGGCAAAGCCTCGAACGCGCGCAGCCACGCCGAGGCGAGCGCTCTTTTCGCCCAAAAGGTCTCTCGCCGCCTCCAACTCACTCCCGAGCAACGCCGCTCGCTGGTGCTGCTCGTCGATCAGCACATCCTCATGTCGCTCACGGCCCAGCGGCGGAATCTCGACGACCCGGCGACCATCGCGGAGTTTGCGGGGCTCATCAAAAACCAGGCGAACCTCGATGCGCTGATGCTCCTCACGCTCGTCGACGGGCAGGGCACGGGCGACGAGCACTGGAGCGATTGGAAGGAAAGTCTCGTCTGGCAACTCTACCGCAGCACCGCCCTCTACCTTGCCGACGGCGAGGCCTTCTACCGCCAACGCACCATCGAACGCACCAGCCTGCACGCGACCGTCTGCAAAAAGCTCGCGGCCGAATACCGCGGCGAAATCGACGCGCATTTCGAGTTCATGCCAGAGCGTTATTTCCAGACCTACCACGCGCGACAGATCGTCGAGCACGTCCAACTCTTCCGCGAATTCCTCAAGCAACAAGTCACCCCGGACGGGGATTCGCTCACGCCGGCCATCCGGTGGATCGCGCACCCCGAACGCGGCCATAGCGAAGTCTGGTTTTGCGGATGGGACCGCCGCGAACTTCTCTCGCGCATCGCCGGCGCCCTCTCCTGCGTGCATCTGAATATCCTCGGCGCCGACATCTTCACCCGCGGAGACAACCTCGTGCTCGACATCTTCCGCGTGTGCAACACCAAGTTCGAAGCCGTCACCG
>JAYTDO010000187.1:0-9421 GCA_043735935.1 Chthoniobacteraceae bacterium | reverse complement strand
GGGGTTTCGTCGATGAGACGCCCGAAGTTCTCAGCCGTCGGCAGCCAGTCACCCGCGATGCGGTATGCCATCAGAGGCGGCTCGATTCCCGCGATCGCCGCGATCGCCCCAACCACGACCCGCGCGGCGACCGGGGATCGAAACGTGCCGAGGAGGAGTTGGTTCCAGATGACCCGCTCGCGAGTTCCCAATGCCAGCCATGTGGCGAGCACGAGGAGTTTTTGCACGGACTCGGAAGCGCCGCGCGCTCGCAACAGCCGCTGCTCGATGAGCTCATAAAGACGGAGCGCTTCGGTCCCATCCGGGAGGATCAACGCCAGCGCCTCCGCGACGTCACCGACGGTTTCGGCACACTCGTCCACCAGCCATTCTGGCAACGACGACGCCTCCGCCGCCCACGCTCGCAAGGACGCGGCGGAAACGCAGCGACTCATCTTGCGGCCGCTGAGAAAATGGAGCGCCCATGCCGCGTCCCGGGCGTCGGCTTCACGAAAGAAATGTCTGATCGCCGCGATCGCTTCGTGGTCGGTCGAGCTTTCATCGAGCGCCGTCAGCAGCGCGGTAAAATGCTTCATGCGGCGTCCGGTGTTTCGCCCGAAAAACGGGTCGCGAGCGCGTCCGCCTCCCATCCATTTTCCCGGAGCCAGCGAACCATCGGGCCCGTCGAGCCGTGCGTGACCCATACACGCGCGGCGCCCGTCGCGCGGATCGCGGAAATGAGGCCCGGCCAATCCGCATGATCCGAAAGAGCGAAGCCCCGGTCGGCCTGCTGCCACCGCCGTCCGCCGCGGACGTGCATCCAGCCGGAGACCGCGGCTGTGGAAAGCGCGCCAAAACGATTGAGGAGCGGCGCATCGCCACCCGACGCGGGACCGACGACGAGGCCGCGCCCGGCGGCTGCACGGACGCCCTCGGCTCCGACCTGATGGACTTTCGGCAACACAATCCCGGCCGCCTCGTAATGCGGCAGCATCTTCGCGATGGCGCCATGGACAAATATCGGCCCGAGCGAGGCATCCACACCGGCGAGCAGGCGCTGCGCTTTCCCGAGCGAATACGCAAAGAGCACGCTCGTGCGGCCAGCGTCCTGATTGGCGCGCCACCAGCGGTTGATGTCGGCGAAGATTTCGCCCGCAGGGCGCCAGCGGTAGATGGGAAGTCCGAAGGTGGATTCCGTCACGAAGGTATGGCAGCGCACCGGCTCGAAGCCGGCGCACGTGGGATCGTCCTCGAGCTTGTAGTCGCCGCTGACGACCCACACTTCGCCGCGATATTCCACGCGGATCTGGGCGGAGCCGAGGATGTGTCCGGCGGGAAACAATGAAATCGAGACGCCGTTGCGAACGATCGTCTTTCCATAAGCGATGGCCTCGATCCGTGCCGCGCGCCCGAGCCGATGCTGGAGCACGTGGCGGCCCGGTTCGGCCGTGAGGTAATGCCGCGAACCGGCGCGCGCGTGGTCGCTGTGCGCGTGCGTGGTGACGGCGAAATCGACGGCTTTCCACGGATCGATGTGAAAATCTCCCGCGTCGCAATAGAGGCCGCTGGGAGTGAGTTTGAGCAGCGTCACGTGATGGCAGGAAGGTGCGGGCGGCAGTCTCTCCGCGGAGCCGCAGCCCGCCAGCGAAAAGCACGCGGCGCATCAGAGTCGACGCGGGGGGCAGGGTTGGATTAGGGGATAACCCGTTTCCAAGCTCCGATGAAAATCCTGACTCGAACCGGCGCGATCCTCACCATCTGGCTGGCCACACACGCGGCATACGCGGGAAGATTCCCCGAGTTCGCGACGGACGAGGCGGCGGACCAATGGCTGCGGGCAAGCAGCTTGCTTTACCAAACGATGGCGGCGGACGCAGACCGGCACGGCGGGTATGGATTCAAATCCACGCGGGACTACCCGAAGGGCGTGGTGCTGTGGGAAGACGGAAAGCGTTTCATCGCGCTGAACGAGGCGCTCGTGGGGGCGAATCGCGCGAGCGTGATCATTTTCGAACTGACGAACTGCTACCATGAGCGCCGCCATCTCGAAGTGGACGAAGGCGCGCGCACCGGGCGGGTTTCAGACCCCGGCGAGTTCGCCCTGTGGCACGAGGTGATCGAACAGGATGGACTCGCGCTACATCGGCGCGTGCTGGTGGAACTGGACCAGCGGCTGGATGGGCTGCCGAGGGAAGCCCTGCAGTGGATCAAGCCCGGCGCGAACACGCTGGCGGACTACCAACTGGGTCCGGTTTACGAAAGCCTGAAGGCGCAGGTGGCAAGCGGCCACCTGGCCCACTACCGGGTGTGGTTTTGGAAACAGCGCGGCGATGAGCAAAAGGCTACGGAGGAAGCGGCGAAGGCGCCGGCCAACCGCGAGCCTCAGTAACCCCCGGAGTCCGACACCGCAGGCGCGGAAGACTGATCGCCAGCGGCGCGCCGCCGATATTCATCGAGCATGGTCGCCGTGGCCGTCGCGCCGCACCGGGTGACACCGAGATCGCGAACCCGAATCAACGAATCGAGATCGCGAATGCCGCCCGCCGCCTTGACCTGAACCTTCGCGGAGACGCTGGCACGCATGAGGCCGAGATCGTGGTCGGTGGCGCCTTCGTATCCGTATCGCCCGTCCGCGCCCTTGACGAAACCGTAGCCGCTGGAAGTCTTGACGAAATCCGCGCCCACGCGCTCGCAGATTCGGCAGAGCTGAATCTTGATTTCGTCGCCCGAAAGGTAGTCGTTTTCAAAGATCACCTTCACGATCGCCCCGTGGCGGTGCGCCTCGTTGCAGACGGCGCGGATGTCCGCCTCGACAAAGTCCCAATCGCCCCCGAGCGCCTTCCCGACGTTGATCACCATGTCGATCTCCGTGGCACCATCGCGGCAGGCGATCTCGGTCTCGTGGCGTTTGATTTCGGTCGCGTTTCCGCCGTGCGGAAAGCCGATCACCGCCCCCACGGCGACCCCGGAGCCGCGGAGAAGTTCGGCGGCCATCGCGACGGCGTAAGGCTTGATGCAAACCGACGCGACGCCATACCGCGCCGCGATTTCGCAACCGGCACGGAGTTCGGCGTCCGTCATCGTCGGGTGCAAAAGCGAGTGGTCGATCATGCCGGCGATCTCCTCGTAGGTGTATTTCATCGTGCCTCCCGCGTACAGCCGCCGGACGTGCGAAGCGAACTTGAAATGGGGTTTGCGACGACAGGGGGCGCGGCCTAAATGGACGGCGTGCGCCAACTTACCCCCATGCTCATCGCCGTTCTTTGCGTAGCGCACACCGCTCGCGCGGCGGAGTTGGAGGAGGTGCGGGCGTTGCTGGGGGCGGGCGAATATGAAAAGGCGCAGGCGCAGGCCGCCGCCGGAGGTGGCCTTCAGCAAAACGTCGAAGACTGGCCGCTGATCGAGATCGAAGCGGCCCTGGCGAAGGGAAACGTGGCCGCGGCTCGCGCCGTTTTTCAACAGGCGTTGGTGCGCCTGCCCTACGCTCTGCGACTCCGGCTCGCCGGGCTCGACGTGTTGCGCCAGAGCGGCGAGACAGAGGCGGCGAAGGCACTTTTTGCCGAGATCGACGGCCTCGCCGCGCGCCGCGACTGGGCCTACCGCCAGCCGCCGGACATGATCGCGCTGGGGCGGGCCGCCTTGGTGGCCGGAGCGGACCCGAAGAAGGTGTTGGAGACATTTTACGATCCGGTGAAAAAGACCGCGCCGGACTTTCGCGGGAGCTACCTCGCCACCGGCGATCTGGCTCTCGACAAGAATGATTTTGCGCTCGCGGGAAAGGTGTTCGCTCAAGCCGTGAAGAAATTCCCGGGCGACGCGGACATGCAATTCGGACTCGCCCGCGCGTTTGCCCCGAGCGACGGCGAGCAGACCAAGGACGCGCTGACGAAAACCCTCGAACTCAATCCGCGGCATGTCGGCGCGCACCTGCTCCTCGCCGAGCATGCGATCGACGGCGAGCGCTACGACGCCGCGGCCACCGGCATCGCCGAGGCGCTCAAGGTGAACCCGTCAAAACCTGAGGCGCACGCGCTGCTGGCCGTCTTGGCTCACCTTCGCGCCGACGCGACCACCGAAAAGAGCGAGCGCTCGCTGGCGTTGAAGGGCTGGGCCGACAACCCGGCTGTCGATTCGCTCATCGGCCGGAAGCTCTCGCAAAAATATCGCTTCGCCGAGGGCGCGGAACGCCAGCGGCAGGCGCTGAAATTCGACCCGGATTTTCTCCCGGCGAAAATGCAACTCGCGCAGGATCTTTTACGGCTCGGCCAGGACGAGGAGGGATGGAAGCTCGTGGAGCAGGTCCAGCAAAAGGATCCCTACGATGTCGTGGCGTTCAACCTGACGACGCTCAAGGATCGGTTGGCGAAGTTCGAGACGCTGACGAGTGACCGCTTCACGCTGCGAATGGACCCGCAGGAAGCCGCGATCTACGGCAGGGACGCACTCGCCCTCCTCGAAAGGGCTCACGCTCTTCTCACCAAAAAATACGGCCTCGAACTCAAGCAGCGCACGATCGTGGAGATCTTTCCCGACCAGCGCGACTTCGCGATCAGGACGTTCGGCCTGCCGGGCGGCGGCGGTTATCTCGGTGTTTGTTTCGGGCGCCTCATCACCGCAAACAGCCCGGCGTCGCGGCCCGATGGCACCGCGAACTGGGAGGCCGTGTTGTGGCACGAGTTCTGTCACGTCGTCACGCTCACGCTGACGAAAAACAAGATGCCCCGGTGGCTCAGCGAAGGCATCAGCGTTTACGAGGAGCGTCAGCAGCGGGGCGCGTGGGGCGAGCAGATGAAGCCCCGTTACCGAGCGATGATCCTCGGCGAAGACCTGACGCCCGTTAGCCAGCTCAGTGGCGCTTTCCTCAATCCGAAGACTCCCGCGCATCTTGGCTTCGCGTATTACGAGTCGTCGCTGGTGGTTGAGTATTTTGTCGAAAGATTCGGCGCCGACGCCCTGCGGAAAATCCTCGCGGACCTGGCGAAAGGCGTGGAAATCAACGCGGCAATCGCAGCGCACGCGGCGCCGATCGCCACGGTGGACGCGGAGTTCGCGGCGCGCGCGAAGGAGATCGCCAACAACGTCGCACCCAAGCTGGACTGGGCGAAACCCAAACCGGGAGACGTTGCCAATGCTGCCGCCATTGATCAGTTTTTGCAAAAGAACCCAACGAATCTGACGGCGTTGACTGAACGAGCCCGGCAATTGATCCGGGCAAACGATTACGCCGGCGCGAAGGTGCCGCTGGAAAAGCTGATCGAGCTTTACCCGAATCAGCACGACTCCGACAGCGCGTATGCCATGCTCGCTGAGGTGCATCGGAAGCTCGATGAGACGGATGCCGAACTCGCAGTGCTGAACAAACTCGCCGAACTGAGCGCCGACGCCAGCGATGCCTATTCACGGCTGATCGTGCTCGCCCGCGAACGGAAGGATTGGCCGGCGATGCAGGCGAACGCGGCCCGGCTTGCGGCGGTCAACCCGCTCACACCGATCCCGCACATCGCCGAGGCCGAAGCGGCCGAGGCGCTCGGCCAGCGACCGGCAGCCATCGCGGCCTATCGGACCGTGCTCCGGCTCGATCCCGAAAATCCGTCCGACATTCACTACCGGCTCGCCCGGCTGCTTCGCGATGTCGGCGATGCCGGGGCGAAACGGGAAGTCCTGCTCGCGCTGGAAGAATCGCCCCGGTTCCGCGACGCGCTTCAGCTTCTCCTCGAACTGAGCGAAAAGACGCCCGCCAAATAATCCACCATCATGCATCCACGTCGCATCGTGATCCTCGCCGCCTCGCTCCTGATACTCGGGAGCGGCTGGCTGCTCGCGCAGCGGTCGCCGCTTTTCCCGCGCCAGTCGCGCGGCGGAAACCCGCAGCCGCTCACCGCGCGGGACACGCCGCAAAACAGCAACGAGACGCCGATGTGGGAAAACGCGAAGGGATTCGAAAAGGATGTCTTCACCTTCGTGCGCATCCGCTACACGAGCGGGCGCCGCACCTTCCATCCGTTTGGCGGAAAGCGCTGGAGCACGGACTTTCCCGATGCCGATCTGAACCTTTCATACCGGCTTCAGCAGATGACTTCCATGAAGGTGGACCCCGCCGGGCGCGTGCTGGAGATCACCGATCCCGAGTTGTTTCGTTATCCCTTCATTTACATCGTCGAGCCCGGGGACCTCGCTTTCTCGGACGAGGAGGTGAAAATCCTGCGCCGCTACCTCCTCAGCGGCGGCTTCCTCATGGTCGACGACTTCTGGGGTGAGGACGAGTGGAACAATCTGGCCGACGAGATCAAGCGCGTCTTTCCGGAACGCGATTTCAAGGACATCCCGCGCGACCATCCGCTCTTTCATTGCGTGTTCGAGATTCCGAACGGCCTCAATCTTCAAGTCCCAAACGTCGCGCTCGGGACAGCGAGCCAGTATCACGGCATCACCTGGGAGCGCGAAGACGCCCGCGATGTGCACATTCGCGGCATCTTCGACGACAAGAACCGGCTGATGGTGGTCGCCTGCCACAATACGGACAATGGGGACGGATGGGAGCGGGAGGGAGAGAACGAATATTTCTTTCGCGAGTTCTCCGAAAAGAAGAGCTACCCGCTCGGCATCAACATCATTTTTTACTCAATGACGCACTGAACGGCGGTCCGCCCGAGCCGGATCCAATCCGCGGCGGCGCGGCCAAGTCTGGCTCGCTATTTGAACCTAATGCCCTTTCTTCTATCGCATTCTTCTACCATGAGTATTGCCCCACCTCCCCTGCCCGATGCGGACCGCGACACGTTTGAAAAACTCCAGGCTGCGAAGCCGCGCATCCTCAAGGAACTGGGCAAGGAAATCGTCGGGCAGCACGACGTCATCGAGCAAATCCTGATCGCGTTGATGGCCGGCGGGCACTGCCTCATCACTGGTGCGCCGGGCCTCGCGAAGACGCTCCTCGTGAAATCGATCGCGCAGATTTTCCATCTCGAATTCAGGCGTATCCAATTCACGCCGGACCTCATGCCGACGGACATCACCGGCGTGGAGATCCTGCAGGACACGGACGCCGGACGCGCGCTGAGTTTCGTCCCCGGGCCGGTCTTCGCGAACATGCTGCTCGCGGACGAAATCAATCGCACGCCACCGAAGACACAGGCCGCGCTGCTCGAAGCGATGCAGGAACATCAGGTGACGGCGAGCGGAAGGCGTTACGGGCTGCCGGAGCCGTTCTTTGTGCTCGCGACCCAGAACCCAATCGAGATGGAAGGGACGTATCCGTTGCCCGAAGCGCAGCTCGACCGCTTCATGTTTAACGTGGTGATCGATTACCTGCCCGAAGCGGACGAGATCGCCGTGGTGCAGCGGACGACGACCGGCGGCGGGGAAAAGATCGAAGCGCTTTTCACCGGCGAAGACGTGCAGGCGTTTCACGCGCTCGTGCGGCAGGTGCCGATGGCGGAGGATCTCGTGCGCCTCGCCGTCCGGATCGCCGCGGCAACGCGACCGATGCAGGCCGGGACACCCGATTTTGTGAACGACTGGGTGAGTTGGGGAGCGGGAACGCGCGCGGCGCAATTCCTGGCGCTCGGAGCCAAGGCGCGTGCGCTTTTGCAAGGCCGCACACATGTCACGAAGGAGGACATCTTCGCGCTCGCCGCGCCCGTGCTGCGGCACCGCGTGCTGGTGAACTACCGCGCGGAAGCCGAAGGGGTCAGCGTCGGGAAGATCATCGAACGGGTGTTGGCGGGACTGAAGTAGGAAGGACGCGCGTGCGATGAGCGAACCCGCGAAGAGCGAACTGCGAGTCGCACTAAATATCGCTGCAGTGCTCGCGGGCGGGACTTTTCGATTTTTTCTCCCGAAATCCGGCATGCACGACACGAGCGCGAACGGCAGTGCCGCCAAGGCGCAGGAGGAAGCCGAGATCGCCTGCCAATTTCCGTCGCATCCGTGGACGCCCGCGCCAAAATCGAATCCGAGGCCTCCTCTTCGCGAGGCAAATCCTCCTAGCCAATGAGTGTAGCGACCTTCCTCGATCCCGCGGCGCTGATGGCGATCCGCAACTTGGAGTTGCGCGCCCGCACGGTGGTCGAGGGATTCTGGCACGGGCTTCACCGCTCGCCGTATCACGGGTTTTCAGTCGAGTTCACCGAATACCGGCCCTACGCGCCGGGCGACGATCCGCGCTACCTGGACTGGCGGCTTGTCGCGCGGACGGATCGGTATTTCATCAAAAAATTCGAGGATGAAACGAATCTGCGCTGCCATCTGCTCGTGGATCACAGCCGCTCGATGACCTTCGGCTCGCGCGGCTACGCCAAGAGCGAATACGCGAACACGTTCGCAGCGACGCTCGCGCACTTCCTATCCCATCAGGGCGACGCGGTGGGCCTGCTTACTTTCGATGAAAACGTGCGCGAATATCTGCCCGCGCGGAATCGGCCCGGACATCTGCGCCACCTCATGCTCGCGCTGGACAAGGAGGCAGGTGGCGCGGCGACGGACCTCGTCGGCCCGCTTCGACGTGTCGCCGAACTGCTCCGCAAACGCGGCATGGTCGTGCTCGTATCCGATTTGTTTGCGCCCCTCGACGCGCTCGAAACGAGCCTCGCGATGCTAACCGCGAGAGGGCATGAGGTGCTGCTGTTTCAAGTGCTCGATCGGGCCGAGCTGGAATTCGACTTCCCGTCCGCGGCTCGCTTCCTCGACTTGGAGACCGGGCGCGACGTGTTTCTGGAGCCGTCGCTGGCGCGGGCGGATTACACGCGGCGGCTGGAGGCGCACATTTCCTCGGTGCTCGCGATCTGCCAGCGCCTCGGCATCAGCCATCGCCGGCTGGTGACGGACCAACCGTTGGAATTGGCCCTCTTCGATTTCGTGAAGACCCGGAGCGAGCGCGGTAAAGTGATCGTTCGTCGGAGGACCGCCGCGTGAGTTTTCTCGCTCCGCTGTTCCTGCTCGGCTCGCTCGCCGTGGCGCTGCCGGTGATTTTTCACCTCATCCGCCGCACGACGCGCGAGGTCACACCCTTCAGTACGCTGATGTTTCTCCAGCCCACGCCGCCGCGGGTGACAAAACGCAGCCGAATCGAAAACCTCTGGCTGCTGCTGTTGCGTTGCGCAGTCATCGCACTACTGGCGCTCGGATTTGCCCGGCCATTTCTCCAGCGCGAATCCGCGTCGGCCCAACCGCTCGCGGGCACCGGGAAACGCATCGTCATTCTCATGGATACGAGCGCGAGCATGAGGCGCGAGGTGCTCTGGAAGGCGGCCCGCGACAAAGCGGAAGCCGTGGTGCGCGCCGCATCTCCCGCTGACGAATGCGCCTTGCTCACATTCGACCGCGCGCCGCACACATTGCTCACTTTCGAGCAATGGCGGACGACCAATCCCGACGAGCGCGCGGCGGCCGTCGCACAACGTCTGGAGGCTGCGTCGCCCACATGGGGAGTCACCAATCTCGG
>JAYTDO010000186.1:0-7104 GCA_043735935.1 Chthoniobacteraceae bacterium | reverse complement strand
TAGATGTGCGAAATGCTCGGCGTGCTCGGCGTCATGTCCTCCGCCTGGTTTTTCGCGAACTCCACGAAATCGAAATAGTAGCCGCGGCCTTTCACCGTTGCCGCGCGCTCCATCGCCTTTTTGCTCGCGGAGAAAAGCGCCAGCCCCGGCGGCATCGCCAGCGCCTTCTGCGATCCGGTGAGCAGCACGTCGATGCCCAGCTCATCCATCGGCAGCGGCACCACGCTGAACGACGAGACGCTGTCCACGATCAGGCACACCTCGGGAAACTCGCGCACCGCCGCGGCGATCTCCGCGATGTCGCTCATCACGCCGGTCGAAGTCTCATTGTGAATCACCGTCACCGCATCGAAACCGCCCGCCTTCAACTGCTCGCGAATCTGCTCCCCGCGCACCGGCTGGCCCCACTCCACCTGCAAGCCCACCGCGTCCTTCCCGCACTTCTTGGAAACGTCCAGCCACTTGTCGGAAAACGCGCCGCACATGCAGTTCAGCACCTTGCCCGCGCCCACGAGATTTCGGATCGAGCCCTCCATCACGCCCCACGCGCTCGACGTGGAGAGAAACACCGGCTGCGTCGTGCCGAAGAGTTCCTGCAGCCGCGGATGGATCGACGCGTAGAGCTTTTTGAAATCGCCGCTGCGGTGCCCGATCATCGGCTGCGTCATGGCGGCGAAGGTTTTGGCGGAGACCTCGACGGGGCCGGGGATGAAGAGCTTGGCGGACATGATTTGGATTATTGGAGTGTGGATGAAAAAACCGCGCCGGGGCCGGAGCGCAGGCGCGCGAAAGGGCGGACGTTCTAAGCCCTCGCGCCGAAATCGGAAACCCAAATTTTAGCCGGCGTCCCAAAAGTCCCGGCGGGCCAACGGCCCTCCCCATCCCAGCCTGGGGCATCGACCCAGGTTCCCGCAACCGCGCGGCATCAGGGCTGAAAGCCCATCTCATCGGATGAGCAGCCGTGCGGATGAATCGGAACCGTGCCCGTCGATGTGCTCTCTCAAGGTACTTCGCCTGAGGCTATGTCAACGCGTAGCCCGCCCGTGCCTTGCCGTATGGCATGAGTGCAGGATTGAAATAAGCGAGAACCATCGCGTCAAAGGAAGCGGTTTTGATGACAGCCGTCTTTCCAGAATCACCTTGGGTATTGCTCAAATCGAAGTCTTCTGTCCTCAGCATCCCAGCCTTTGCTTCCCAAATATAGGCGGTATCTCCGCGCTTCTCCTTGCCTCTGACAAACGCACCCGACTTATCACCGAGGACATAGCGAAAGGTGAGATATGTTCCGGGCTTCGGGAGATGGCCCTTGGGTCTGTTAGTCTCCAGCGCGATCTTCACTTCCAATGGAACAGCCGGTGATGTTTGAGGTATGAGATCGGGGTAAGCATGCGGCGTATTTCGCTCGTAAAGTCCCCCAGAGTTCGCGGCTATCCCCTCGCCAACGATATTGCCAATCATCGAGGAGAGGTTTGCCAGTTCCACAAGACGACCAATCGGCTTTGCGCCATGCAACTCCAACTGAAAATCAATGGTGTCGAGGGTCTGATGACAGTGTTCGATTCCCGCACGCAGCATGGCGGACTTCAAGCCGGTGGTTCGGAGCAGGGCAGCCTCGTTCAAAAAATGCGCATCCTGCAGCCCGCGAGGCGCACGCTTCGGCATGGCGCGGGAAGGCAACCCGGAGGCTTTGGCTTCGGCATGCACCAAGAGGGCGGCGAGTTCCACGCCTAGCGCCTGACACACTTTGAGAATGACCGAGAACCCCGGCGACCGCTCGCCGCGTTCCCATAGCGCGATGGTCGAACGATCCACCCCCACGCGGGCCGCCAAATCCTCGTAGGTCAGTGTCTGCCGCTTCCTCTCGCCAGCAAGCAACTCAATGATGGCAGCGGTGATTTTTTCGGACAGATCGGCGTCGGGCACGACGGGAAGAAACCTGTTTGACCGCGCCAAGCCGACGAGACAATAGTCTCCACCGGATGAAAATTTTCGACCTTTTTTGCGGCACAGGCGGGTTCTCGAAAGGTTTCGAGAAAACGCGCAACGCCGAATACCAGCCGATCTTCGGAATCGATCTCCTTCCAAAGTCTGTCGAGACCTTCCGCCGCAACCACCCTCAAGCCCTTGGCCTATGCGAAGACATCAGAAACATTCGTTGCGAAGACCTCGGCACGAAGCTCAAAATCCGCCGAGGCCAACTGGGGCTGATTATCGGTGGTCCTCCCTGCCAGGGGTTCTCTTCAATTCGCCCATTTCGTTCCGCGACCGAGGACGACCCGCGCAACAGCCTCTTTGAACAGTTCGCCAATTTCGTAAACTACTTTCGCCCGCGCGCCCTCGTTCTGGAAAACGTCGTCGGACTGGCGACGCACAAAGGTGGTGAAGTCATTGCCCAAATTGCGGAATGCTTCAGCGCGTTGGGCTATGATTGCGATTGGCGCATTCTAAACGCCGCAAACTTTGGCGTCCCGCAAAGGCGCGAAAGGCTTATCCTAATTGGCGTGGAAAGAGGTGGTAAGATCGTGTTTCCCGAGCCTACCCACCACAACGACGGCACGACCATCGGTCACAAAAACCGGGCGAAAATGGTTCTCGGCGAGGAAGACTTATTCTCAGCCCGGCGGCTTTCTCCCGCCGTCACGGTGCTCGATGCAATCGGAGATCTTCCGCCAATCCGCTCCGGTGAAATGGCCACGGAATACGACCGCGATCCGTTCCACCGCTACCAGCGCGAGCGACGCAACGGCACGCGCAATCTTGAACTTCACTTCTCGACTACCCATACGCCCAAGATGCTCGAAATCATCAAGCACTCCGGCAAGAACATCGACTTCATCCCCAAGCATCTCATCACGAGTGGCTTTTCGTCCTGCTACAGCCGCCTCGATGGCCACATGACCAGCGTCACCATCACCGTGAATTTCGTCCACCCAGCTTCCAACCGCTGCATTCATCCAAATTGCGACCGTGCGCTGACTCCTCGCGAAGGGGCGCGGCTGCAATCTTTTGATGATGATTTCCAATTTGCCGGCAATCGCTCGCAAATCGTGAAACAGATCGGCAATGCGGTTCCACCTTTGCTCGGAAGAGCAATTGGTGAATCACTCGCACTCGTTGTCGGCGGCTGATGCAGCCATTTTCACAACAGGATGCACTCGGTTGAGAGATGCTCCCGGTTGGCAATGCGCGCCGGATTTCCCACGCCCCTGCCGGCTTGTGGGGCGGGGTTCCGGGGGTGGTCGCTCACTTTGGCTCGCTCGACCCCCGGCTAATTTCCGGCACGCCTCCGGTGTGCTCCGATGAAGCGTGGCACGGGCTTGCGCTTTCCTCTGCGCGCGGAGTCCGGCTCTGCCGTCGCAGACGGCCGTTCCGCACGACTTGGCGAATGATCCTCGCTCGACGGAACGGGGTGCGCGTGGACTAAACTGCGCGTCCACCGTTCTCCGCCTTCACCGGCCTTTTCCTATGAAACTCCTCTGCTCTCTGGGTGTCCTTTTTTCCCTCGTCACCGCCGTGGTCGCCGCGAAGCCGGCGGAGGTGGAGTTGTTTGTGGAAGGCGACGCGCTGCAGCCGTCGAGCACGGTCGAAGTGCGGTTTGCGCGGACGATGGTGGCGGCGGAGCAGGTGGGCGTGGCGGTGAAGGATTCGCCGCTCGTCTTTGCGCCGGAGCTGCCGGGGCGGTTCATGTGGCTGAGCACACGGAGCGGGGTGTATGCACCGTCGGCTGCGCCGGTGCTGGGGACGGGCTACAAGGTGACGCTCCGCGCCGGGTTGGCGGATGCGGGTGGCGCGGTGGTCGCGGCGGATTTTGCGAAGGTGGTGAAGACGACGCCGTTTCAGATCTCGGCGGGGATGACACCGGGCGGCAAGGACGAGGGCACGGCACCGCTGCCGGAGCTGAAGGTCGCTTTCAATCTCAACGTGAAGCTGGCGGGCGCGGAGAAGCTCTTCGAGTTTGTCGCCGACGATGGTCGCAAGGTCGCGGCGGACGTGCGCTATCCGAAGCCGGGCGAATATTTTTCGCTTCCGGCGGATGCCGAGGATTGGAACGAGCGCTGGCAGCTCGCACACGCGGCGGTGGGCACGGAGAAAAAAGCGGACGAGAACGACGGGCGTCCGCGAACGAACCGGCTGATCGTCAGCCCGGTCGCGCTGCTCGCGCCCGGGCCGCTCTGGCGGCTGGAGATGCAGCCGGGGATCGAGTCGGTCGTGGGCGGGCTCAGGATCGCGGAGGGGCGCGCGACGGTGCTCGGGCGGGTGACGCCGTTCACGCTCAAGAAGCTGGAGGCCGCGAGCTATCTCAATTCCGGGCGCAGCGTGGTGCTGAAATTTTCCGAGGAACTCGCGCCGGATGTGAAGGCGGAGACGGCGGGGAAGTTTTTCCGCATCACGCCCGCGCCGCCGAATCTGCGCTTTGAGGAAAGCTGGGAAGAGTTCGCCATCCGCGGCGATTTTGAGCGCGGCGTGGAATACAAACTCGAGATCGATCCCTCGCTGCTCGCCATCTCGGGGCAGCCGTTCACGGGCGATCACACGCGCACGTTTCGCTACGGGCCGGTGAAACCGCGCGTCTATCTGCCGAAGATCACCGCGGACCAATTGCGCGGCGGCGACCGCAGGTTTCCCGTGCGCGCGGTGAATCTGCAAAGCGTCCGCATCACCGCGCGGCTCGTCGCGCCGGAGGCGGCGGGGCAGGCGATCGAGGCGTTTAAGAAATACACGAAAGAGGATCGCGAAGAGGACGGTGCGCCGTATGAGCCGTATCAGCCGATCCCTGCGGGCCTGATCAAAGGGAAGCTGCTGGCCGAGCACACCGTCGAGTTTCCCGGCGCGGCGCTCGATGCGCGGCAGGAAACGGTCGTGGATTGGAGCGAACTGCTCGGCGGGAAAAAGTCCGGCCTCATTTTCCTGACCGTGGAAGGCCAGCCGCTCGCCGCTGCCGGCGGCGGCAAAACGCGGCCCGCGGCGCAGGCTCTCATCCAACTCACCGACCTCGGTGTGCTTTGGAAAAAGGACGGCAACAAGCTGCGGACGACCGTCTTCTCGCTGGCCACGGGCCAGCCGATCATGGGAGCCAGAGTCGCCTTGCTTAAAAAAGATTTCACCGTTGCGATTGCCCCCGGAAAGACCAATGCCGAGGGCACATTCGCTCTCCCGCTGCTGGCAAATATCGGCTGGCTCGTCGTCCGCGCGGACGACGACGTGCTGGCGCTGCCGATGGGCGAGGAAGCCAAGGAACTGCCGATGGCGCGTTTCAACCTGCCGATTTTCTACTCGGGTTGGAACGAGGGCACCGCGCTACCGCCGCTGCGCGGTTTGCTTTTCACCGACCGGCCCCTCTATCGCCCCGGCGAAACAGTGCGCGTAAAGGGTCTGCTACGCTCGGTCAAAGACGGCGGCGTTGAGCCTTATTGGGAGGAAGGAGGCGTGCTCACGCTGAGCTATCCGCGCGAAGGCGGGAACGAGGAGACGAAGGTGAAGGTGGATGCGCGCGGGGCGTTCGACGCGTCGTTCGTGCTGCCCGCGGGGAAGGTCGGGGAGTTTGGTTTGCGCTTTGGTTTCCCGACCGGCCGAGGCGAGGAGGCGCGCTGGGTTTTGTTCGGCAGCTTTCAGGCGCAGGAGTATCAGCCGAACGCCTTCGAGACGCGCCTCGCCATGCCGGAGCGCTTCACGCCCGAACAGAAAATCGCGGCGGAGGTTTCCGCGGATTATTTTTTCGGCTCGCCCGTGAGCGACGCGCGCGTGCAGTGGACGCTGCAGTACTCGCCGGAATACTTCGGGACCGCCGGCTTCGGCGGTTTCATTTTCAGCGACGGCGAGGCGAGCGAGCGCAAGAGCCTGACGCTGCGCGGCGAGGGCAAGCTGGCGAAGTCGCTCGCCATCGAGCCGCAGTTGCCGCGCGGCGAGGGCCAGCGTTTTCGCGGGCTGCTGACGGTCGAGGTCACGGATCAGAATCAGCAGACGGTCACGAAAAACCGCGGGTTTTCGCGCGAGGCCGCGGAGTTCTATCTCGGCATCGCCGATGACGAACAGCGCGTCATCGGGCATGCGGAGGAGTTCGCCGCGCGCGCCGTGGCGGTGCGGCCCGACGGCACTCCGATGCCCGCGCCCGTCGTGGTGAAAGCCGAGCTGGGGCGCGTGGAGTACGATACCGTGCGCGTGCAGGCCGCGGGCAAGGCCGTGTCCTTTCACACCGAGACGCGCGAGAAAGTGATCGCAACGGCGGATGGCGCGACGCTCGTGCCGGTGCGCAACGGCAACGAATGGAGCGCGCCCGAAGGCGTGACGGCGCGCTTCAAGCCGGGTGCGGCGGGCGAGTATCGCGTGCGCTTCACGGCGCAGGACGGCGCGGGCCACACGGTGCGCGCGAGCTACGGCTTCACGGTTTCCGGCAAGGAGCCGATCGCGTGGGATTATCGCAACCCCGCGCAGATCGACCTCACCGCCGACAAGGTGGAATACCAGCCCGGCGAGACCGCGCGCATCCTTTTGAAAACGCCGATCTCCGGCGAGGCGTGGGTCAGCGTGGAGCGCGGTGACAGCGTCCTACGCTCGCTGCGCGTGAAGCTGGAAGGCAACGCGCCAACCGTGGAAATCCCGCTCGAAGCCAGCGACGCGCCAAATGTTTTCGTCTCGGTCGTCATCATTCGCGGCGCGGAGCAGAGCACGCGGAAATTCAAAACTGCGGACTTCCGCTACGGCGTCTGCCGGCTGCATGTGGTGAATCCGATGACGCGCCTCCAGGTCGCGGTCACGCCCGCACGGCCCGATGTGCAGCCCGGCCAAAATGTGGAAACGGAAGTCCGCGTGCTCGACGTGAAGGGTGCGCCCGTGGCCGATGCGGAGGTCACTTTCTGGGCGGCGGACGATGGCATCCTCGCGCTCACCGGCTACGAGCGCCCGCAGCCGAACCGGATTTTTGATGAATTGATTCCGCTCAGCATCCGCACGGGCCTCACGCTTTTCGACCTGCTCCCCGAGGATCCGTCCGACCTGACCTTTGCCAATAAAGGCTACCTCATCGGCGGCGGCGGCACCGAGGGGCCGGGGCTGAAACTGCGGCACGATTTTCCCGGCACGGCGTGCTGGTTTCCGGCGCTGCGG
>JAYTDO010000185.1:0-2478 GCA_043735935.1 Chthoniobacteraceae bacterium | reverse complement strand
CACGACCGCCTTGAGGCGGTGCCAATCGAGGTTCAAGCGCGGCTCCCTGTGTCCGAAGGTCCGGCACTATAGCACGCGCCCGCGGCCCCTCGGGGCGCTCGCGGACTGCTGCGCAACTCCGACGAAGACGGTGGGAGGTCGAAGGGGGAAGGCTGCGCGAACGTGAGAAAACTGCTCTCAGAATTCATCGGGACGTTCGCCCTCGTGTTTGCCGGCACCGGCGCCATCGTCATCAACCACGCAAGCAGCGGGGCGATCACGCATCCGGGGATCGCGCTGACGTTTGGCCTCATCGTTCTCGCGATGATCTACACGTTCGGAGACGTGAGCGGCGCGCACTTCAATCCCGCAGTCACCACTGCGTTTGCCGCGGCGCAGCGCTTTCCGTGGCGCGAGGTGCCCGGCTTTATCATCGCGCAGGTTCTCGGCGCGTTCGCCGGGAGTGGATTGCTGCGGTTCCTCTTTCCAGCGGATGAAACCCTTGGTGCCACGCTTCCCTCCGGCACGCCGATGCAGAGTTTCGTCCTCGAAGTTGTGCTGACCTTCCTTCTCATGCTGGTGATTCTCAGCGTCTCGACCGGATCGAAGGAGAAGGGCATCACTGCGGGAATCGCCATCGGCGCTGTGATCGCACTCGAAGCGATGTTCGCCGGCCCAATCTGCGGCGCTTCAATGAATCCGGCGCGTTCGCTCTCGCCTGCCGTGGTCAGCGGGCACCTCGAACATCTCTGGCTGTATCTCACCGCGCCGGTCATCGGCGCTCTTCTTGCCACGCCAACGTGCGTGCTCATCCGCGGCCCTTCGTGCTGCGACGCGACTTCCAACGAACAACAAACCAATCCATGAAAACATCCGAATTCAAAACGCACCTCACAAATCATCCCGACCATGAACTCCGTTTCGTCCTGCCGGACGGGGATCGCGTGCCCGTTCATGCCCACATCACCGAAGCCGGGCGCATCGACAAGACCTTCATTGATTGCGGTGGAACGGTGCGCAAAATCTCGAATGCCACGCTCCAGGCGTGGGTCGCGGAGGACGTCGATCACCGTCTTTCACCGGGCAAGCTGGCCGGTGTGCTCGACATCGCAGCGCCGCTTTTCGGCGGCGACGACCTCGACATCGAGATTGAATACGAGGACTGCTCAATCTCTCAATATCCGGTGATGGTCGCGACCGTGGAAGACGGCGTCCTCGCCTTCCAACTTGGCTCGAAACACACGGACTGCCTCGCCAAAGAGGTGTGTCTCGCCGAGCCCGCCGGTTGCTGTGGCGGAGGGGGCTGCTGCTGATCCTCTCGCAATGGACAAGCCGCTCGTTCTTATCCTCTGCACCGGCAATTCATGCCGCAGCCACCTTGCCGAAGGCATCCTTCGCGCATCCGCTGGTGATGTCTTCCGCGTGGCCAGCGCGGGTTCCAAACCCGCCGGCTACGTGCATCCGCTCGCAATCAAGGCGATGCAGGAAATCGGCATCGACATCAGCGCGCACCGTTCAAAACACCTGAGCGAATTTCTCAGTGAGCCGGTGGAAACCGTCATTACCGTCTGTGGCAACGCGGATCAGGCGTGCCCGATGTTTCCCGGACAGGTGAACCGATACCATTGGGGTTTCGACGATCCCGCGCACGCCACTGGCACCGAGGATGAACAACTCGCCGTTTTCCGCCGCGTGCGCGACGAAATCAGGCGTGTGTTCGAGGCTTACGCGGTGGGACGAACAAACCAGGCCAAGTCCCGCCAGTAAGGCGCGGGCCGATTCGGCGCTTTGACAGGCGAGCGGGTGCATGGCACCGCCCGACTATTCCATTGGCTTCACCCGCGCGGAGGTGGAGGACATCCTTGCCGCGCAAAAGGCGGAATTGAAGCGCACGCTCGCGGCGTGGTCGGAATCCGGCAGCAGCATCACCAAGCGGCGCATCGACGAGATCCACGCGATCATCGCGGCGTGCCAGACGGCGTTGCGCAAACTCGCGCCTGAAATCTACGGACGCGCCGTTCGTGTCGGCACGAGCGTCGTCATCGGTCATCTGCCAAAATGAATCCGCTGCGCTCCATCATCACCCGGATTCTGCCGAAGGCGTGGTTCAGCCCCTACGAGGCCGCGAATCCTTCGCCCCTGCGCGGGCGTGTGCCAGGTGCGGCCCCGCGCGATGCGAAACTCGATCTTCTGCCGGGCACGCGGCGCGAACTGGTCCGGCGCTCACGTTACCTGCACAAGAATTCCGGCTTCGTGCGCGAGCTGGTCGGCAGCATGGCGATCTACGCGACCGGCGACGGCATCAAGCCCCAGGCGCTTTCGCCCAGCCCGGAATGGAACAAGGCCGCCGAGGAATACTTCGCGCGCTGGGCTGCCCGCTGCGAAGTCACCAACCGCTTTTGCTTCGCCGAGTGCCAGGCGCTCGTGTGCCGGGGCATGGACGTGGACGGCGAGTATTTCGTTCACAAGACGCGCAACGCGGACGCCCTGCCGCGTCTT
>JAYTDO010000184.1:0-11229 GCA_043735935.1 Chthoniobacteraceae bacterium | reverse complement strand
GTTTCCGCGCTGATCCGGCGCTCGATCTTTCCACGAGCAGCCTCGACGGTTTCACCGTGGTGGGCCTTCCCTTCGGCGGTGCCGCGGCCTATGAATTCGCGGCCGCCAGCGGCGGTTTTTACGGAGCATCGATCGATGCGACGGGCGCCCAGACCACCTTGATCGGCGGGTCGATCAACATCGGGAACTACGAATACTACGTCGGGGCGGGTTGCCGGAGCGGCCAGGCGGTGCTGCGGGAAAATGGGACCGCAGGTGCCGGCCCCGGCGGAAGCACGGGTTTCCTCGCGTGGACCTACGACACCTTCCCCACGACGATCGATTCACTGGGCTTCGGCGTGAAGGGACTCACGATCTCCCAATGGACCGCCGGTTCGATCACCGTGGCCGACTTTCAACGCTCGCGCCTGAGTTTCCGCTGGAAGATGCCCGCTGGCCGTGCGCAGTCGTTTTATCTTGAAGCCCCCTCCAGCGGCACAGCAGCCGAACGGATCAATCTGGGCACGCTGGTCGGCACGGGAAATTGGGAATCCTTCGCCGTGCAACTCAGCGACGCCTCCCAGTCGGCGGCGCTGATAACCAAGCTGAACAACTCGTTTTCAAAGGTCACCAAGCTGACCGGTTATTACGCCGGGACGCCCTTCAACAACGGAGAAGCCGTCCAACTCGACTCCATCAATCTTTATTACGAACCGACCGGCACGACGCTCGACGAAAACATTCCAAATACCTTCGGCGGCGCGACGGGCGGCGCGATCACGCGCACGGTCACCGCTGGCGGAAGTGCGAGTAATTCGACCACCGGCACGCTCGTAAACAACATCACACTCGCGACGGATCCCGGCCTGACGAGTTTTCAATTCCGCCTCACGGAAGATAACACCGCGTCCGCCGGCAATGGCAGCTCGACGGGATTTCTCCGGTGCGAGGTAACGACGGCCGCCGCGACCGGCGCGCCGTGGAGTTTCAGTCTGCCCGGCTTGAGCGTGCGCAATTGGACGACGGGGGCCATTACCGTGGCGCAGCTTTCGGACGTCACGTTGCAGTTCGCCGCGAAGGTCCCCACTGGGGTCACCTTTACCGTCTACGCGGAACCGCTCGGAGGCTCGACGGCGAACCGGGCAAATCTCGGGACGCTGACCGGCAATGGCACTTGGCAGGTCAGCACCCGCGAGTTCGCCACAGCGTCGAACGTTGAGGCGCTGCGGGCCGCTCTCAATGCCGCAGGGACGACCGCATTCCAGCTCACGTTCGTAGGGCCTTCGAATGCAACCGTGGGCGACCAACTTTCGATCGACGACGTACAGGTCAGCCCGTGGCGAGCCTATCAGGTGACACTGAACCAAGGCACCGTCGCCAACCAACAGCGGTTCCTCGACTACGCGAACAATCTGGCTTCGGTGAACTTCATCCCCACGTTCGTGAAAACCACGCCGGCACCAGCAGGCGGCGCCACGTTCGCGATCGATAACTTTGAGGTCTCCTACAACGGACAGGACCCGAACGCGACGCAGTCGATCATCAGCACCGGGTCGCCTGGCGGAGCGTGGAATTATTTCGTGGGCCTGGCCGAACCAAGCGGCGGCCTATTTGACCCGAACCTGCTCACGCCCTTCACGCCGCCGGTCGGCCAGGAGGGCGAATATGATGACCCCCAGAGTTTCCGCGACTGGGTCGAGCTGAAAAACCTCGACGCCTTTCCGGTGAATCTCGCCGGATGGACCCTGACCGACGATGCGAGCATTCCCGCGAAGTGGACCTTTCCCACCAACGGATCGATCATCCCCGCCAACGGCTTCCTCCTCGTCATGTGCGACGGTCGCAATGCCGCCAACGGCACGGCAACCTATCTGCACTCGAATTTTTCGCTGTCCAGCGCATCGGGCGGTTATGTCGCTCTAGCGAACAGCATCGGGCAGTTGCAAAGCACTGTGACGGGAATCCCGAGCCAGGACACCTTCCATTCATGGGGTCGCAATCCGAGCGGAGCGTCCACGTCGGGCTTTCTGGAGACCGCGACGCCCGGCGCGGAAAACATCGGCATCTTCCTCTCGTCGCGCGTGAAGACTCCCGACTTTTACAAGGCCAACGGGACCACGTCATTCTCGGGCGGATTCTATACAGGGACGCAAACGCTCGTCATCAGCACGACCACCTCCGGCGCGACGATCCGCTACACGACCGACGGTAGCGACCCGACGGATACGACCGGCACCCTTTACTCGGGGCCGATCACCCTCACTCCACCCTCCGACCAGAAGTCCGCCATCGTCATTCGCGCACGCGCTTTCAAGTCGGGGCTCGTCACCTCCAACGACAAGACCAACAGCTATCTTTTGAATACGCACGCCAATCTCAAAGGTGTGCCGGCACTGCTTTTCAGCGGCGATGCGTCGCGCAATTTCTTCCTTCCGTACGGCATCATGGCCATCAATGGCGGCACCTATCCCGGCGGCCTTTGGGCGGCGAACGGCCCCTCTTCCTACAACATCCCCATCGGCCGCGGCGACGCGTTTGAACGGGCCATCCGCGCCGAACTCTATTACCCGGACGGCAAGTCCGGGTGGCGTGAAGACGTAGGCATCCGGATTTCGTCCAGCCCATACTCCCGTCCCCGGCTGCTCCTCACGACGACGAATACATCGCCTTGGACGAGTGACCACACGCAAAAGCCGTCGTTCAACCTCTACTGGCGCGGCGACTACGGAAACAGCACCGTGAAGGATCCGTATTTGATCCCGGGCAACGAAGTGAACGACTACTCGCGGCTCCGCGTGCGGGCTGGGAAGAACGACATTCTCAATCCCTTCCTCATCGATGAAGTCGGCCGCCGACTCTACCACGACATGGGTTGGGTCGAGCCCACAGGCACGATCAACACGGCCTACTTCAACGGCTCGTTCAAAGGGTTCTACAACATGACCGAGCGCCTGAGAAACGAAACCTTCCAGCTCCACTACCGGACCTCGAATGACTTCGACGTGCGCTACATCGGCGAGCAGGTCGACGGCGATGCAAACTTCTGGAATTCGATGCAGACGGCGCTCAACACGCTCAACACGAGCCCGACGCTCTCGAACTACCAGGCGGTGCAGAACTACCTCGATCCCGTCAATGTGGCGGATGTTTTCCTCTTCTGGATCTACATCAACATGGACGACTGGCCGGGCAACAACTGGGCCGCGCAGCGGGAACGCACTCCCAATGGACGCTACCGCATGGTGGTTTGGGATGTCGAAGCCGCCTTCGGTCGCTTCGGAAAAGCCGTCACTTACGACACGATCAACAACAATCTGCTCAACAGCAGTACCGAGTGTGGAGACATCTTCAAGCGGCTGTATAAAAGCCCCGAATTCAAGCTGCTCGTGGCCGACCGCATCAATAAACACCTGTGGAATGGCGGCGTCCTCGACGATCGCGGCAGCACCGACCACTTCCAGTTGCTCGTCGATCAATTCAGCGCGCTCGTCCAACCGCTGCTCACCTACGTCGCCAACCAGACGATCGACCTCAGTTGGTATAACAACCACATCAACCCGACGACCGGCCGCAGGGCTTATCTCTTCAGCTCGACCACCGGAAACTTCCGCTCTGCCGGCCTGTGGCCAACGACCGAACCGCCGACCTACAGCCAATTCGGAGGCGTCGTGAGCAACGGCTACCAACTCGTCATCAGCAAGACCGCACCCGCCGGGAGCACGATCTACTACACGCTCAATGGAAACGATCCACGTCTCGCGGGAGGCAGCCTCGCCGCGGGCGCGACCGTATATTCGGGACCTGTCACTTTAAACAATCTCGTCACCGTCAAATCGCGCGTCTTGAGCGCCGGTGGCGAATGGAGCGGGCTCACCGAAGCCTACTTCGCCCCCGCTGCCGTTCCGCCCACTCCGTCGAACCTCGTCGTCGCCGAGTTGATGTACAATCCGCCCGCCCCGAGTGCAGCCGAGATTTCCGCCGGTTTCATCGACAGCGATGATTTTGAGTTCGTCCGCCTGACCAATGTCGGCACTTCGCCCATCGACCTGCGCGACGTGCGCTGGACCGTCGGCATCACGTTCGACTTCAGCCTCGGCTCCGTCCTAGCCATCAATCCCGGCACATCCGTCCTCGTCGTCCGCAAAAAACTCGGCTTCCAGCTCCGCTACGGTTCGAGCTACGACGCGCTCATCGCCGGCGAATACGGCGGAAGCCTCGACAACAACGGCGAAACGCTCACCCTCGCGACCGTCGGCGCATCCCCGGCAACCATCGCGAGCTTCACCTACGGAACCTCGACCCCGTGGCCCAAGGCCCCCGATGGAAACGGACCTTCACTCCTCCTCATCAATCCGGCCAGCGCTCCGAATCCGGTTCTCGCCAGCAATTGGACTTTCTCCACGCAGCCCGGCGGCATGCCCGGCGGAGTCCCGCGCACGCTGACGTATAACACGTGGAAACAGCTCAGCTTCAACTCAACCGAGGCCGCCAATGCCGCAGTCTCCGGACCCGCGGCCGACAGCGATAGCGATGGACTGACCAACGGTGCCGAATACGTGCTCGGCGGACTGGCCAAAATGCCTGACCGCGCCGCACTAGAACCCATCGTCACCATCGAGAATGTGGCCGGACAAAACTACGTCACCCTCCAATACAGCCTGCAAGCCGGAGCCAGCGAAGGCACCGCCACACCGGAAGTTTCCGGCGACCTGGTGACCTGGTCCACCGGCGGCGCGAACATCGTCACCGTTTCGGGGCCCACGAATAATCCAAATGGCTCAGTGAGCTGGAAAGTGCGCGACGCCGTACCGACCACCTCGCTCGCCACGCGCTTTATCCGACTCCGCCTCGGCACGCCGTGACCCACGCCTATAGCCCGGACGGATGGCGGATCACCGCTCCATTCGCAGGCCGATCCTGCGTCGTCCATTGCGGGCCCTCCGGCCCGCGCGTCCATCCCGTGTCAAAGCGCACGCCCGCGACCACGAGGAACACGTGCCCTCGGCGCGCGTAAACGCTGATCCATTCCCCCTCGCCTCGTTCGCCGTAGCTCCGAAAGCCCGCCGACGGCCTCGGCCCACTCAACTTCCCCGCCGCCATCAACACGTACGACGCGGCGCCCGAGCAATCGTACGCTCCTTCCATCGCTCGGCTGTGTCCGCCCCCATACGAATACGGCAACCCCGCGATCCGGTTCCCTGCGGCGATCGCAGCCTCCACTTCCGATGGAGCGCCGGGCGGCGCGACCGCGATGCCATCGCGCAACATCGCCGTCTTTCCCGGCACAAAACGATACCGGTAGGACGGCCCTGAGCAGCCGGTCAGGAGCAGGAGTAAAAGCGAAGCACCTCGAAGCATGGGCGAACATGCACGCCTCGCGGCCATTGCCAAACGACGTTCCCGCGCAATCGGCTCGCGATTTCGCCCCGCACGACCTAGGTGTCCCGTGTGAAGTTTTTGCTCATCGCCCTACTCTGCCTCGTAGCGCTTCCCGGCGCCTTCGCCGCCGAACCGACCGCGTCTCAAAGCCCCACCTTTCCACGCGCCATCGCCAGCTATCAGGACGATGCATTGCCCGGTCTCTTCGCGAAACTACGCCATCGCGTCAAAGCCGAACCGTTCAACGCCATCGCCACATTTCTCTTCCTCGGCGCGATCGCTCACACCTTCCTCGCGTCCCGTTTCATGGCGATCTCGCATCGTTACCAGCATCAATTCGAAGCGCTCGGTGACGCACCGACCGAAGCCACCCACGACGATGAACTCGAACGTGATAGGTTGCAGTTTCGCGCGGAGTTTTACCACTTCCTCGGTGAAGTCGAAGTCGTCTTCGGCATCTGGGCCATCCCGCTCGCGATGGCGATTGTGTTCCTGAAGGACTGGAACACCATGCTCCACTACGTCGCAGAAACCAGCTTCGCCGAACCGGTCTTTGTCGTCGTCGTCATGGCCATCGCCGCATCGCGACCGGTGCTTCGCGTCGCGGAAGCCTTCCTCGCGCGCTTGGCGAAAATCGGCGGAGGTACCGTTGCCGCTTGGTGGTTCGCCATCCTCACCGCCGGGCCGCTCCTCGGCTCCTTCATCACCGAACCTGCCGCGATGACCATCTGCGCGCTGCTCCTCAGCCGTCGTTTCTATGAACTGCAACCATCGATGCGGCTCCGCTACGCCACCCTCGGTCTTCTCTTCGTGAATATCTCCGTCGGCGGCACTCTGACTCATTTTGCCGCACCGCCGGTGGTCATGATCGCGCACACCTGGGACTGGGGCTTTGTCCACATGGCCACGCATTTCGGTTGGAAAGCAGTGGTCGGCATCGTCGCCGCCAACATTGTCTACTTCCTCGCCTTTCGCCGCGAACTCGTGGCGCTTCGCGCCCCCGCCCAAACCACGGCGCCACAGCATCGTCCCATTCCTTTCGGCATCGTAGCCACCCACCTTCTCTTCATCGGCTGGACCGTCTTCACCGCGCACTATCCCGCACTGGTCATCAGCGGTTTCCTCTTCTTCCTCGCCTTCGTCGAGGCCACCGAGCGCCACCAGTCCACGATCAATCTCCGCAGCCCGATGCTCGTCGGTTTCTTCCTCGCAGCGCTCGTCGTCCATGGAGGTTGCCAGCAGTGGTGGATCGCCCCTGTCCTTATCAGCCTCACCAAATGGCCGCTCGCCATCTGCGCCACGCTGCTCACCGCCGTAAACGACAACGCCGCCATTACCTACCTCGCTTCCCTTGTCCCCGGATTCTCCGATGAGCTTAAGTTCGCCGTGGTCGCCGGCGCAGTCACCGGAGGTGGCCTCACCGTCATCGCGAATGCGCCCAATCCCGCCGGCCAGGCGATTCTTCAGGATTGTTTCGGCGAAGATGGCATCTCCCCCCTCAGCCTCTTCTTAGCAGCACTGGTTCCGACCGTGATCGTCGGCGCGGCGCTCATGCTCCTGCCTTGATCACCGCTCGAGGTCCAATCCGAAGCAACGACCCTATTTTCGCTCCAACTCCGCCTCACGCGGAGTCGGTCGGAAGCGCCCCTTCGCAACCGCGCGCTTCGGATCGGTCGCTGAGAGCGAAATCGTCATCGTCTGTCCCACCCGCAGCACATTATTGACGACCGACGAGAAGTATTCGTCCCGAGACCACTCGCCCCCGACCTTCTCCTGCCAGGCGTATATGATGTGCAGCTCGTTGGTCGCCTTATCGATGCTCACCGTGAACATCACCGGCCACACGCCATCCCACTTCCCATTCCACTCGCCCACGAAATCCTCCGCCTTGTGTTTCGGTTCGGGCGAAAGTGCGTCAGCGGCGCCCGCAAGCGGGCCGAGCAGACCGAGCAGAATCGCCAGCGCGGCGGCGCGAAATTCAGCCGGGATCGAGGCGGGGATTTTCATGAATGGAGTTTTGATGGGAAAAGGCGCGGCGACCGCCCGCAGACTTGCACGCGACCCATCGAACTCAAGCGCGATCACGGGACTCCCACCTTCACTCGATCCGCGGCGATTGATTTGATGGCACCGCCCGTGGCTACCACGGCGAATCTTTCCGCAAAATCCCCACCCGCTGGTTCTTTGGAAAGCGAGCGACCTACTCCACGATCAGCACTCCGCGCATGACCCGCCAGTGACCCGGAAAGGTGCAAATAAACGGGTAACCTCCTGCAGTCGCCGGCGCGGTGAAGACCAGTTCCGCTCGACCGCTCGGATTCACCAACGGCGTCGCATACAGCACTTTCGGCGAGGAGGGCACATAGGCTTTCGCGATCGCGTCGGATTGCGTGGCGAGTTGATCGGCGAGCGCGCCCACCTCCTCCTCGGCACCCGGCGCGAGCAACACGAGGTTGTGCAACATCAAGTCCGGGTTGTCGAAAATGAGGCGCACTTTGGCTCCCGCCTTCACCCGCAGTTCGCGCGGGGCAAACTGCATCTGATTCGGCACCGCCTGCACATGGAGCGCATCCCCGAGCGCCACGTTGGCCTTCTCCCACTCGGCGGCAAACGCGTTCAACGCAGTCTCGTCGTCGGCAGTCCGCACGCTGGCGAGCCGCTGACCGAGGGGATCGTAGAGATGGACGGCGGGCGGCTCCCCTTTCACATTGCGGAAGGCCACATCGATCACATTCAAGCCGGGTCGCAGGTCGCACTGGACCTGATGCTGGCTGCTCCACGGATTGTCGGTGGAAAAGAGCTGCGTCCCGTTCACGCTGATGTCGAAGTAACTGTGCCGCACCGCGACGATCGCGGGCTGCGCAGCATCCGCCCGGACGAACGTCCGCCGCATTCCCCCGGACGTCGTATCCCATTGCATCAGCTTCGTCTCAGGCGCGACTTCAAGGACGGGGACTCGGCGGCCTTGCGCCGGCTGAGTGCCGTAACGCAGATCGGCGAGCATTTGTTTGACGGTGGCATTCGTATCCGGAATTCCGTGAAGCGCGTGTTCGGCGAGCGGATTCTCACCACGCAAATGCGCGACGGCGTCCACGACTTCCATCAAGACGCGCGGATGAGGATCGGCCGCCATTTCACGGAGCAGATCCACGGCATTCGGAAGGCGATCGGCCTGCGTGCGAGTGAGATGCACCGCTGCGGCGCGGTAAAGAGGCAGGGGCGATTTGAGCAGGTCGGCCAAGAGTGCCGGTCGCGTTTCTCCGAGACCTTCGGCGACGAAAAGCGCCTCCAGTGCAGCCTGTTCATCGTGCGGTTTCGCGATCCACTGGTCGACCGCCGCCAACCCATTCGCACCGAGGCCCCGCAGCGCGATGCGCGCGTGGTGCCGCACGATGTCCTGCGGATGCGTGAGCAACGCGCACAGGTCCGCGGCGCTCGCGCCTTCGATGCGCGGCCACTCCTGGGCGACCGGCTTTGCCTTGTTCACGACACGCCAGATGCGGCCACGGACATGATTCCAACGAGGATCACGCATCGGATTCTGCGCGTGGCCGATGATCATGCTGCTGAAGTCCGAGACGTAAAGCGCCCCATCAAAACCGAACGCGAGATCGACCGGGCGGAACGCGGGATTCGGCGACGAAAGCACATCAAGGCGCGCCGAGCCCCGGACCATGCCTTCGGAAAAATCGCACTTGGTGAGCGACACCGCGTGGCTCCCGAGCAGTGCCGCCGAAGCGATGCCCTGTTGATATTCATCCGGGAAATTCGGGCTCGAAATGCTCGCGGTCGCGGAGCCCTTTCCGTAGCCCACGACCTTCGCGTAAGCGAACGGATGATAGATGCCGAGCGGCGTCCACGTGAGCGGGAGCCCATCCAGCACAAGTCCGTCGCCATACATTTCAAACGCGTTGCCCGTGCGATCGAAAGTGATCTTCCACGGGTTCGGCGTGATGCTCTGCCACTCCGTCTCCACGCGTCCGGTGCGCGGATCGAGCCGGTAAGTCGTCGCGTCCACGCCGCGATGGACGCCGTAGGGCGTCTCGATCTGCGAGCGGTGAAAAACCCCATCGCAGAACCACACGCCGCCGGTCGGATCAGCCGCGATCATGCCACCGTGGTGCGAGTCCGTCACATCGATGCCGCGCAACAGCTCCCGCTTCGAATCCGCGCGCCCATCGCCGTCCGTATCGCGCATCACCCACAGCCGTGGCTGCTCCGATACGATCACGCCTTCGTGTGAAAAGGCGATACCGTCCAGCGCGTCGAGACCATCGGCGAAGACGGTGGATTTGTCGGCTTTCCCGTCGTGATCGGTGTCTTCCAACACCACGATCTTATCCTCGCGCGGCTGCCCCGGCAGCGTGTGCGGAAAGGACGGCATCGTCACCACCCAGAGCCGTCCGCGCGCATCGAAGGCGATCTGAACCGGCGAACGCAGTTCGGGAAACTGCTCATCCGATGCGAAGAGATTCACCGTGAAGCCGTCCGCCGTCTTGAACTCCGCCTGTGCCTCCGCCGCGGGTTTCACCACACCCAAATCCGCCTGTGATCCCGAGCGGGTATTCGGCGGCAACGGCGGCAGCGTGATCGGCGAAAAGTCCGCAAACCTTGCCTCCGGCTTCGCGATCAGCTCATGCAAAAGGGCGTCCGCTTTTTCGATCCGCGCATGGAAAAGTGGCATCTCCTCCGCGTTCTCATCCGCGTTCTTCCGCACGCCGTAATACAACACGCCGTTCTTTGGACGAACGACCTCGGCGACAAACCGGGACTTCTGCCCGGCCGCCGCAGCCACTTCCTTTACCCGGGCCGCATCGATCTTTTCCAACGCGGCATCGCCGACCAATGCGCGCGCGATGACCCGCGCGATGGCGTGGTTGCCGTCGTCATTGAGGTGGATGCCGTTGGTCGTCAGGCGGGTCTCGGCGCGGTATGCGATGCCGCTCGTGGTGAAAAGATCCACGAACAACGCATCCCGCGCCTTCGCCGCATCCGCGAGCGCTCGCGAATACGCGGCCACGTCGGCATTGCGCGCCTGCGAACCACCTTCCACCGCGATCGGCGAAAGAAGCACGAAGCGCGCGCCCGGATGCAACCGCGCGAGCTGGTCAAGATGTGCCGCGAGTTGTGCGCGAAATTCATCCAGCCCGGCCGCGCCACCGAAGGACTCATTCATCCCGTAACCGAGCACCACCACCTTCGCCGGCCACGCCGTGAGCAACGTCTTCATGTGCTCCGGGTAGCCCTCCGCGCGTCGCCGGTCCCCCACCTCGTCGCCCGTCCACGCGAGGCTGCGAAAATGCAGGTTTTTGCCCGCGTTCGCGAGCTGCACGAGCGCCTCCATTTCGCCGTGTTCGAGCAACCGCTCGACCATCGAGTTGCCGTAGAAAAGGACGGTGTCCTCCGGCTTAAACTCTATCTCCGCGCGGGCGGTGGAAAGAACGAGGACGGCGACGAGACTTCGGAGGAGCGGGGACATGTTCATATAAGCCCGCGACGCCGCGGAGATTAGCCCGCCGGTCGTGGGAATCTCGCACCGCGCGAAAATGGGCGGTCGCTATTTCGCCGGCTGCTTGAGTGTTTGGAGGAACGCTTCGATGTCCGCGATCTCCTGCGGCTTCAGGATCAGCCCGAGCGGCGGCATCGGCGACGCGCCGAGTTTCTCGAATCCTTCCGCAAGCTTCGCGTTTGGCTCGAGGAGACTTTGCTTGATGTAAGCGGCGTCCTTGCGCGCGGCGATGCCGTCGAGCGCGGGCCCGACCGTGCTGCCTTTGCCTCCGAGCATGTGGCAGTTCATGCAAGCGGCCACGGGATGTTTCCAAAAGATGTCCTCGCCGCGTTTCGCGTCGCCGGCACTGAGCAACTCGGTCG
>JAYTDO010000183.1:0-2638 GCA_043735935.1 Chthoniobacteraceae bacterium | reverse complement strand
GTCCGCTCCCTCGAAGCCTTGCGGGGAATGAAACTGCATTCTCTGGATATCGGCCTGACGAGTGTCACCAGCCTCGAACCGCTTCGCGGAATGCCGTTGGAAGCTCTCTATATCGGTTCCACGCATGTCATGGAGCTCAGTCCGCTCGTCGGCATGCCGCTCAGGGTGCTGAGCATGGATGCTGCGCGCAGCGTCCAATCTCTCGTTTCCGTGCGCGATCTCCCGATCGAATACCTCAACATTCGCTCAACCATCGTGGAAGACTTCGACACGCTCGCGCACTTGAGGCTCAAGGGTCTGAATGCCTCGTTCACCAAATTAGCCGATGGCGGCGTCCTGCGTGGCCAGCCTCTGGAAGTCCTCTTACTCGCAGGATGTGAGCAACTCAAGGATCTAGCTTTCCTCAAAACCTTGCCCGACCTCAAAGCCCTAAGTCTCCCAGAGGCTCTCGTGTCTTCAGCCCGTGGCCTCCCCGGCCTGCGCTACCTCTCCACGAGCGATTACACCGCCGGTGCGATTACTCTTGAATGGGCGGCCAAGGAGATGCCGACCGTAGAAACCTTTTGGGCCGAATACGACGACCCGCTGCGTAAAAACGTCGCGAAAAACCTCGCGCAAGTCGAGGCTGCGGTACGTGTGCTTAGTCTCGTCACCAACCATGAGACCAAAATTCAAGACCCGTGGGGCGTTTATCTCCAACTCAATGAGCAGCCCATTGTGGATGTCCGCCCGCTGCGCTCGCTCCCCATTGACAGCCTGAGCCTCTTTAGAACCAAAGTTACCGACCTCGCGCCCCTGCGCGGGATGCGGCTCAAGGCACTCAGCTTCGACGACACCGCCGTCGCCGACGTGAGTCCGCTGCTGGATATGCCCATTCTCGAAGCGGCAATGCTCACGCAGCGCGCTACTAACATCGAAGTCCTCCGCAACCACAAGACGCTGAAATATCTCGGCTGGGATGGCGATTGGGACAGCGACGCCCTCCGCCCCAAGCTCACCACCGCCGAATTCTGGACCCGCTACGACGCGCTGCACCCCGCCGGAGCGAAGTGAACGCGGCTTGCCTTCCCTCCGCCGGGCGATAGCCTCCGCGCATGACCGAACTGTCCGCAAAGCCCGCCATCCGCCAATGTTTCTCGCCACTCTCCGTGGCTGACTGGCCGACGGCAGCAGTGCTTTCCTGAGCGGCAGCCACGGACGAGGCGATGGAGATTCCACTCACGACAAGCAGCGGCGCATGGCTGGAAAGCCCGGACGGCGGACGCATCGCGCTGGCGGGCAACTGCGGGCTCGGGCGGTCGCGGTCGAGCACGGTGCTCATTGACGATCTGAAGGCGTCGCGGCATCACGCCACCATCCATGCGCAGGACGGCGGAGAGTGGTGGCTCATCGACCTCGGGAGCAGCAATGGGACGCAGCTCAACGGACGGCGGGCGGTGCAGCCCGTGCGGCTGCGCGACGGGGATCGCATCGCCATCGCGGAAAGGGTTTTCACTTTCCGCCAAAGCGGGAACGCCGCCGACGCCTCAGCGTCGGACACCAGCGCGCTGGCGACTCTCGCCGAGGTGCGCACGGAGCGGCGCTGGCTGGTGCTGGCCGACATCGAGGGCTACACGCCCATGAGCCAGCGGCTCGCCGCGGATGAGCTGGCGACGCTCGTGGGCCAGTGGGTGCGCGCGGGCCGCGAAATCGTGGAGGCGCAGGGCGGCACGGTGAACAAATATCTCGGCGACGGCTGGCTGGCGTCCTGGCCGGCGCATGCGGAAAGCGCGGTGCAGGTCGCAGCGGCGGTGACCGCGCTGGGTGCGCTGCGGGAGAAGGCGGCGCCGGTCTTCCGCGTGATCGCGCATTGCGGGGAAATCGCCGTGGGCGGTGCGGCGATCCTGGGTGAGGAATGCCTGATGGGGCCGGAGGTGAACTTCATCTTCCGCGTGGAGAAGGTGGCGGGCGGTGCGGGCGCGGCGTTCTGCTTCACCGCCGCGGCGCACGCGGAACTGGCCCCGCTGCTGGCGCTGGAGCCGATCCCGGGGAGGCATGCGTTGAAAGGCTTTCCGGGCGATTACGAATTTTACCGGCTCTAACGGCGCTTCCCTCGGCGCTCAGCGTGACGCGCGCACGCAGCGGAAGCCGAGGTGGTTCGTGCCGGTGTCTTCCTCGCCCTTGCCGCGGGTGAAGTACTGCTCGGGGCAAAGATAGGAGCCGCCGCGATGCACGCGCTTTTTCGTGCCGGGCTCCGAGGGGTCGAAACTTTCGGCGGGCTCTGGCGGATTGCTCGCCACTCCGGCGGTGGCGGGCTGGGGGAAAGTAGTCGGGCCGGTAACTAAACGGGAGAGTCGGCGATTACTTTCGCCGGATGCGCTATTCTCCAAGGGGGGCTAGGCCGGTCAATGCGCTCGGCAGAGCCAGCCGAATTCCATCCACTGCGCGAACCAGCGCTGGATTTTTTCGGCGTTCGCGGCGGGCAGGTCTTTCGATCCGGCAAAGGCGGTCTCGCAGGCGTCGGCGAGAGTAGCGCCATCGCGGAGTGCGGTGAGCAAAAGAAAGGCCTCGGGTTCGAGGCGCTTGTAATAGACGGCGAGATCGAGGCGATGCACGGCGAGGTGGATGGGCCGCCGGCTCGGGCGCGCGGCGATGCGCG
>JAYTDO010000182.1:0-34589 GCA_043735935.1 Chthoniobacteraceae bacterium | reverse complement strand
GTCGGGGGAATGGGGGTGGGCGTCCGGGTGGGTGGTTGGGGGTCGGGGGAAAACGGGTGGGCGTCGGGGCGGGTGGTTGGGGTGTCGGGGGAATGGGGGTGGGCGTCGGGGCGGATGGGCGGGGTGTCGGGGGAATGGGGGTGGGCGTTCGGGTGGAGGGATGGGGTGGTGGGGGGTCTGGGAACGCCGAGGGCGTTCCATCATCCAGCCCAGGGTTGCGAGGAACGAGCTACCCTGGGAACCAACGCCCGGAGGGACAACCCTGAAAGGGTTGTATCAGGGGCGGATGACCCGGCGCGGAGGTTATCGTGTCCCGGCGGAGGTCACAAACCGCGTCAGGGTTTCGGCGAGGTGCCGATAACCGGCTGGGTTGAGGTGGACGCCATCGATGTTGTAGAGTTCGGGGTGCGTTTTGGTCGCCGCGTGAAGATCGACGAGGCGGACACGCGCAGGGTCGAGGGTCGCGCAGATGGCGCGGAGCTTGGTGTTCACCTCGATGAGCCTCGGGAGCCGTTCGGCGACATTTTCACGCCGCTCGACGGCCATGCCGGGAAGGTCGGCGAAGTTGGCAGTCGGCAGGCAGAGGAGGACGGAAGGTTTGCTCGGGAGATCGAGCAGGGTGGAGATGAGGCGGCGAAGGTCGGGCTCGAAGTCGGCGAAGTGGGACCAGTAGTCGGCATCGCGGGAGCGGGTGTCATTGATGCCGAAGGCGACGATGACCATGCGGGGGAGGAAGGCGGTGACGCCGGGGAGTTGCTGGAAGGCGTTGGGGCGCCCGCCGTGCCAGAGGGTGGCCCCCCCGACTCCGAAGTTTTTCACCAAATATGCCTCGCCGAGCATGCCCTGAAGCTGGGCCGGGTAGGATTCGGTCGCGGAGGCCACCTTGGCCCCTGCGGTGATGCTGTCGCCGAGACAGGCGACGCGGACGGGATCTTCGGCGCGGGCTAGCGGGAGCAGGGCGAGCAGGCCGACAAAGGCGGGGAGGGCGAAAAGGCGCATCGGGGACGGTGCCGGAAAGATGGGAGATGTCACGGGCGACATTCCATTTGCGCCCGGGGAATAGGGGATGGATACTCGCTGCCCTTATGACTCTGACTGAGAAGATCCTCGCCCGCGCCAGCGGCAAA
Organism: Chthoniobacteraceae bacterium; assembly: GCA_043735935.1. Taxonomy (GTDB): domain Bacteria; phylum Verrucomicrobiota; class Verrucomicrobiia; order Chthoniobacterales; family Chthoniobacteraceae; genus JANLQB01. The sequence goes on along the minus strand of JAYTDO010000182.1, from coordinate 33,462 downwards.
ACACACGTCCAGGCTGGGGACAATGTGTGGGTAAACACCGATGTGCTGATGACGCATGATGTGTGCGGGCCGGGAACGATCGGGGTGTTCAAGCGGGAATTCGGGGCTGACGCGAAGGTGTGGGACCCGCGCAAGCTGGTGATTATCCCCGACCATTACATTTTCACGGCGGACTCCATGTCGAATCGGAACGTGGATATTTTGAGGGATTTTGCCCGGGAACAAAAGCTGCCCTACTTCTATGACGTCATTGATGACGAGAATGGACATTGGCACTTCGATCCGGCGCTCGGGCAGCTCAAGCGGCAATATGGGAAGAACTACACGGGGGTGTGTCACACGACCCTGCCTTGGAAGGGGCACACCCGGCCGGGTGAGGTGCTGTTCGGGACAGATTCGCATACGTGTATGGCGGGCGCGTTTAACGAGTTTGCAACCGGGATCGGCAATACGGACGCGGGGTTCATCCTCGGGACTGGCAAGCTGCTGCTGAAGGTGCCGGAGTCGATGAGGTTCTTTTTGGAGGGCCAGATGATGCCCGGCGTGATGGCGAAGGATGTGATCCTGCATGTGATCGGGGACATCGGATTCGACGGGGCGACTTATCGGGCGATGCAATGGGAAGGCCCGGGGGTGTCCTCATTAAACATGGATGACCGGATGACGATCGCGAACATGGCCATCGAAGCCGGGGCGAAGAACGGGATCTTCCCGTGTGACCAGCAGACGATTGATTATGTGAATGAGAGGACCGCGGAGAACGGGACGAAAAGCGCGTTCGAGCCGGCGGAGCTGGAGAAGGAGCAGACATTTATGTACGACAAGACCTTCGACCTCTCGCAGCTCGAACCGACGGTGGCGTGCCACCCCGATCCGGGCCAGAGGAAGCTCGCGAAAGAGATGTCGGACGTCTCGCTGGACCGGGCCTACATCGGCTCATGCACGGGCGGCAAAACGAGCGATTTCCTCGCCTTCGCCAAAGTGGTGCAGGGCAAACATGTGAAGATCGACACCTTCGGAGTCCCCGCGACGACCAAAGTGGTGCAGGAACTCAAGGAGATCCTTTGGGGACCGTCCAGCGTGTGGAGTATCCTCGAGGCCGCCGGAGTGCGGATGACCGAAAATGCGTCCTGCGCCGCGTGCCTGGGAGGGCCGGTGGACACCTTTGGCCGCCTGAACACGCCCATGAAATGTATCTCGGCCACGAACCGGAACTTTCCGGGACGCATGGGAAACAAGGAGTCGCAAGTGTTCCTCGCGAGCCCGTACACGGTGGCCGCGAGCGCCCTCACGGGGAAAATCACGGACCCGCGGGAATACGTGAGCTGATCTCGACGGGGAACTGTGTCGGGCACGAAACACATGATGGGCGTCTGGCTGACCGCGATGGCGGTCGCCGGAATGCTGGGGGGCTGCTCGACGGATTTGGCCCCGGCCGGAAGTCATTTTGTGGTCTCGGTGCAGCGAGCGGAGTTCTACAAATATGGGCCGGCGCAGAGTTTTGGAGCGGACTTCGTGCTCCCGCAAGGCCAGAGGGTCATCATGCTCTCCCGACAGTTCGGCTTCAGTCGCGTGATGACCGAGGACGGTGTCTCGGGGTGGATCGCGAGTGATGAGATCCGGCCTGCACCGCCCGAAGTGCGGAGCAAACAAACACCGGGCGGGCGTCGAGGCGGCTCGCCGGACCGGATGTTTTCCGGGCCGAAGAAAAACAGCCGTGTGGAGCCGGTGCCGGGAGATCCGCTCTTCGATATGAGCGACCTGCCGCCGCCCCCGCTTCCCGAGAACCCCGATTTACCGAAGCCGAAGTTCCGAGTGAGTCCTCCGAAACCGCATTAACCCAACCACCGCCATGTCCCACATCATCACCAGCCCCGTCTTTGTCTGCCAGGACAACATCGACACAGACCAGATCATCCCCGCGCAATACCTGACGCTCGTCCCGACAATCGAGTCGGAGTACAAGAAGCTCGGGAGCTACGCCCTGATCGGGCTGCCGGACCATCTGTATCCTCAGAAGTTCATGCCGGAAGGTGCGGAGCAGACGCCGTATCAAATCGTGATCGCCGGAAGAAACTTCGGGTGCGGAAGTTCGCGTGAACACGCGCCCATCGCGATGGGAGCCGCCGGAGTGGCGGCGGTGGTGGCGGAAAGTTTTGCGCGGATCTTCTTCCGGAACTGTGTGGCGACGGGCGAACTTTACCCCTACGACGCCAAGGAGCGTCTTTGCGAGAAGGTGAAAACCGGAGACATCGGCACGTTGGATTTCGACGCGGACACTTTAACGGTGAACGGCACGACGTATTCGCTGAAGCCGCTCGGGGAAGTGCGCCCGGTGATCGATGCGGGTGGCATCTTCAACTACGCAAGGCAGACGGGCATGATCGCGGCGAAGAGCTAGACCGAAGGATTCCCGCGCCCCTCCGGGGCGCGATCGGATCGGGACGGGGAACCGGTGGTTGCCGCTCGCGGTGCTCGCTTCACCACCGGCTAATATCCGTTGTCCCTCCGGGACACGAGGCGGGCGGGCGGCGATTTCCGTGGGGCCTTCCGGGACATGAGGCGGGCGGGTACCGATTTCCGTGGGGCCCTCCGGGACATGAGGCGGGCGGGTACCGATTTCCGTGGGGCCTTCCGGGACATGAGGCGGGCGGGCGGCGATTTCCGTGGGGCCTTCCGGGACACGAGGCGGGCGGGTACCGATTTCCGTGGGGTCTTCCGGGACATGAGGCGGGCGGGTACCGATTTCCGTGGTCGCCTCGGGAGGCGGGTGCGGGTGCGGGCCGGAATGCGGATTGGGGTGATGGCGGCCCGAGGGGTGGTGTGGGGGAATCCGGTGGGCGCCGGAGGTGCCCGGGATATTAGCCGGTGGTGGAGCGAAGCGAAAACCACCGGAAGATGGTGCGCCCGAGGAATCCGCCCCGGCAGGGGCGGGGGAAAAGGTGGCGCCCGAAGGATTCCCGCGCCCCTCCGGGGCGCATTCGGAGCGGGACCGGGAACCGGTGGTTGCCGCTCGCGGTGCTCGCTTCACCACCGGCTAATATCCGTTGTCCCTCCGGGACATCAGGCGGGCGGGCAGCGATTACCGCGGGGTCTTCCGGGACATGAGGCGGGCGGGTACCGATTTCCGTGGGGCCTTCCGCGACATGGGGCGGGCGGGCGCGGATTTCGTGGGGGCTTTCGGGATCACCGGCGGGCGTCCGCAATTTTTCGTGATGGGCGAAAGGCGGGCGAAGAGCTAGGTCGGCAAAGTCGGTAGGCGCTTCCGGCTGATTTCGAGGAGACGCTCTTTGAGAAGCTCGCGCATCGCATCGCGCACCGGGCGGCCCGCCTTGTTCTTGCGGACTGCGCGGAAGTTTCGTTCGCAACGCCGCCGAATGTCGTCGTCCCACTGGGCGGTGAGCAGGCCGGCGGCATCCATCACGGCTTTCATCCCGGTGGTGGAAAGGCTGACCTCATCACGGCGGGCGTGCGCGCGATTGACCAGATAGGCGAACGTGCCAATCGCGCGGTCGAGGATGATCCACGGGAAGTTGACCGCGGTATACGGGCCGATCACCAGATTGCTCCCGCCGACTTGGAATTTTTTCAGGAGGCCCGGGACGGAGACCTTGATCTCGGGTCGCTGTTTTCCGAATGCGAAGGCACCGAGCGCGCCGATGGCCCCGCCAATCGCGGCGCCCGCCATGAGCGTGTGGCCGGCGGTGAAGGCATCCACGCTCGCGCCCGCGGCGGCCCCGCCGATGGCCCCGGCGGCGATGAGTTGGTTTTCATCGAGCCCGAAGGCGCGCCAGGTTTCATCGGAGAAAAGGCCGGCATCGAAAAGGGGCTCCGAAGTTTCCGAGGCGGTCACGCGGCTGTGTCCGAAGAGGCGGATCATTTCCTGATGGGCCGCGAGTTCGCGTCGGGAGAGGGCGCGGATAAAGCGTTCGCGCAAGGCGGCGGCCGCTTCGTCGCGGCGGGATTTGAGATCGAGGTTCGGGGCGATCTCGCGGTAGGACAGCGAATCCATGATGAGCTCCACAATGATTTCCGCGCATTCGGAAATGCGGGATTCCCATTCCTCGCGGTAGATGGCCACCGCGGACATGAGCTTCTCCTTCCAGCCCTGCTCGATGCCCGCCAGCGTTTCGAGGAGTTCGATGCGGTCGGCGAAGACGGCGTCGTGGGCATTAAATTCCCGCACGGCATTGAAGTGGAGACCGAGCCGGCGTTTCCAGTCGGCGATAAAATCGTCCTTGCCGGTGCGGTTGATCATCGCGAGGCGGGGAGCACCCGTGAGGCGGAGGATCTCCATTTCCGCGACGTGGATATCGAGCACGGGTTCGGAGCCATCGACGACGTAAACGACGCCCGCACCTTCCACGATGGGGGCGAAGAGAACACACTCCGCCTCGAAATCCGGCTGGCCCTGGTGACGGGAAATGAAGTCGCGAAAAAGGTCGAGGGGATCGGCGGCCTGCGCGGCGGGAGCCAGCTCTGGCAGGGCTTCGAGGGCATTCTGAAAACCCGGGGTGTCGTAAAAGACAAACAGATCGAGGAGCCAGAAACGCTGGCACTCGACCGTCTCGCCCGGCATGGAGCTGACCTTTACGTGATCGTTCTCCGCGAGGGTGGAAACGACGGAAGACTTTCCATGATTGACCGCGCCGACGATGGCGAAGGTGGGCGTGGAATCGCTCATGCGGGCCTCCAGCAGTCGATGGTGAAAGCGAGATGATTGACCGCGGCAAAGTTCCGCCAATGCGTGAGCTCGTCCTTTTTCACCTCGGCAAAAGTGTCGCCCTCGGGCCGCCCGACCAAGAGGAGGACGGCTTCGCGGCGGGTGCCGGCGGCGGTGGAACATTTGGAGAGGAAGATGGAGATGGCTTTGATGGGCGCACGTTTTGCGGGGACGAGGATGATGAAGCCGGAGAGGTCTCGCGCGGCATCGGCGAGGGCTTCGATGGCGGCGGTGTTCGCGCTGGGATGATCGATCTGGACAGCATCGGCGCGGAAGAGTGTCCAGCCGAATTCGGACTGGCAGCGGGCGGCGAGGACGCCCTCCCCGAATACGAGATCATTCGCAAAGAGGAGAAAACAGCGGCCGTAGTTTGTGTGTTCGCTGCGCGGGGCGGGCTCGTCGGGGATCTGCAAAGACGGAGCGTCGGCCTGGGCCTGCACGACGGGGCCGACCAAACGGCGGAAGAGGGCATTGCAGCCTTGATGATCGAACGCCAAACCGCCGAGCCCGCGGCGCAGAGCGAGAGTGGCCCACGTCAAAAGCGAGGTGCGGACAAGGAGGCCATAAACGACGACGGAATAAAAAAGGAAGGGCCACCACGACGCCATGGCCTCGCGCGAAAGAGGCGCGATGCCTTCGCTGTAGGAGAAGCGGCTGGCGAGCACATCCGGGAGGGCGGGATGGGCGTGCGGGAGCGTGCTCCACGGTTTCGCGATGACGTTCGCGATGCGAAAGGCGTCCTCGGGACTGGTGCGGAAGGTGGATTGCCAGCCGAAGGCGACATCGCTCAAAGCCACGTGGAGCAGCAGTGTGGCGAGGATGCCGATGTTAAATAAAACGCCGAACCACTGGGTGACCACGAGTAGGGGCCACATGGCGAGGGAGCCGAAGATTTCGCGCCGCTGGCTGATGGTGGCAAGGCCGGCGCGGACCTGCTCGCGCTGAGGGCCGGGCATCTTTCTCAGGCCGGCATTCAAGGACCAAAGGAGGCCGGAGAGAATCCAGCGGAGCGGCCGGAAGTCGCCCGAAAAGCGGCCCGTTTTTCGCAGGAGCCACAAGATGAGGGCGCCGGTGAGGAGGGCGATTTGCAGGCCGACCGTCCACGCGAAAAACCACGCGACATTGACAGGCTCGTCGCCTTTGTAATGAAGCAGCCCGGCGGTGAGACTAATGCCGACGGCCAGGCCGCCGACGGCCGCGAGGATCGTCAAACTCTGCCAGGCCGCGGCGAAGTGTGGACCGGGGAGCGCATTTGGCGCGGCGGCGCGGCGGGCGTCGATCCAATGGCGGAAGATGGCGCGGCGGTCGTGCGATTCGTCCGGTTGCAGGAGCGGCGAAATTTTCTCCGCAAACAAGGCGCGATCGCGGGCGCGCGAAGCAGCGTCATCGGCCTGCGACTCGACAGCGAGGAGGTACTCGAAATCGAGGAGGTCTGCGATGGTCCATGGAGCTGGGCGCGGCACGATGAGGATCAGCTCCAGTCCACGGGGACGCTTTTCTTTTGGTTAAAGCGGTCGGTGTAATGGAGCTTTTTGTTCGCGATGCCGAACTCGTGGACGAGTTTGGTACACTTGACGTCGAAGCAGCAGTATTCGGCGATGTCGAGCAGGCGACCTTCACGCCACCAGCGGATCGCGTCGAGGCCGTCGCCGGTCTTTCCGACGCCGATGGAAGCACTCGCGACGGCGTCCAGGCCGAGTCGATGGCCGAGCGACTTTTCGATGTCCACCATCAGGTCGAGCGTGTGGCAGAGGTGGGGAAGATCGTAGGGCGTATAGGCCATGAGGACCTCGTAATCGAAACTGATGACGTTGAAGCCGACGACGAGATCGGCGCGGCGAAGTTGGTCGATGAGGTCCTGGACGCGTTGTTCGGAGAAGATGCGATATTCGCCGAGCCGCGTGCTGTAGGTGACGCCGAGCGACATTCCCATGAGGGCCTTTTTATCCCACCCGCCGGCGTCATTGGCAGTGCGTTGGGTCTCAAGATCAAAATAGACGATGTCTGGCTGCATGGCGGCGTGTTTAGAGGTTCACGGCTTGCCGTTCCACTCATAATCGCCGGCATCGAAGGCCATCATATTGGCGAGCTTGCGAGCCTTGAACTCCTCCACGGCGGCGCCGTCGCTTTGGAAGATAACGATGGCCTTCGTGGCGGGCTCCCGCATGAGGGCGACCCAACGGAGGTTGGGCGTCTCGGTGATGCGCTTGAGGGGCAGACCATCGGCGGTGCGGAGAAAGCTGCCTTTGGCGTCGACCCCGACGCCGACGTCGATGTTCGTGATGCTGTTTCGCACGAGTTGATTCGGGAGAAGGCGGACGTTGATCTTTTCCTCCGCGACAAAAGAAATCCCGGCGCTGGTCTTCAGGTCCGCGCGCACGGCGTCGAGATCGTCGTTGAAGCGAATGGTGTTCGAGAGCGTGACCTTCCAAGTGGAGCTGCTCGCCGCATCGTCGGCTACCGCGGCGGCGAGAGTGAGGACACGCACGCGCTGAAGTCCCGGTGCCTCCTCGAGAAGCGCGATGGTGTCGGTCTTCGCGAGAGCGGCGATCCGCGTCGGCACGGGATCTTCCGGCGCGATGAGGAGGCGGCGCTGGAATTCACCGGCGAAGGAATACTGCTTCACCTCCGAGCCCGCGTCCGTCTGGTCGATGACCCAGAACGTGCCAGGTCGACCGAAGCAGGCGTGGGCGGCGTGCTGGAGCGTCGGCAGTTCGAGCAGGCGCCACTCGTCCTTTTCGCGGAGCAAAAGCCGGCCTTCGCTCAATGCGAGGATGGGGTCGACCCCGGCGAGCGCGGTCACGGGATGTCCGGCAAGCTTTTCCGCGGCCTCGCGGATCGGCGCCCATTTCGCGTCGCTGCCTGCGGCGTTCATCGGATGCGCGAACCGTTCCACCTTGCCCATCGGATGCACGTCGCGCGTGTGTCCGTCTGCTTCGGCGGCGAAGGTGACGAACGTGCCGCCCGGCACCGCCGCAATGAGCCACAGTCCATCGGCGTCCGCGCGCAGATCGGTGATGCGCTGAAGGCGCGGCAGGTCGTCGTCGCCCGCCCAGTCATTGAAGTGAAACGCCTCGCCTTCAAACTCGACCGCCCCGACGGAGTAGCCTTTCGCGAAGTAGTTGCCGACGGGCGCCGGCGCACCCGCGTCGTCTTTTCCATCCCAAAAGGTGATGAGCCCGTTGAGTCCGATCACGAAGTCTTTCGTGGTCGCTTCGCGGTGCAATGTGCGGACGAGCTTCCCGGCCTTGTCGTAGATGCCGAGGCTGAGTGTGCCGTCGAGCGGAGGCGGGAGAAAGGTGATGCGGACGCCGGGCTTTTTCGGGGGAGGTGGCGGTTCGTCATCCTGCGCGAGGGCGGCCGAGCCGAGCAGCGCGCCGAGGAGCAGGGCGGGGAGAAGGTTACGCATAATGGCGCCAGTTGAGATTGGGAAAAAGATTGTCACGCCACTCGCAGTTTTCGAGCAAAGCGGGATCGACGTCCAGCGCGCGGACTTGATCGTAGAGTCGCGTGAAACGGAGGATGTGGTCCTTCGTGCGTTTGCTCGCATACTCGCGCGCGGTCCCCGTCTTCATGAGGAAGGCCCAGTCGCTCGACTGCGCGAGAAGAAGCTCCCGGGCCATCTGGCGGATCGCGCGGTCGAGCTCCGGCGACGCCGTGTCGCGATGCGCGCGTGCGGTTTCCGTCATGCGCCGGGCGGCGACATGGAGGTGCGGATAGATCCAGGAATTCGAGTCGTCGAGCCACACTTCCCAGTAGCCCTTGTGCCCCCAGCTCGATGCCGATGGGACGAGGAGCTGCTGTGTGTCGTGATCGGCGAGGTAGCGCGAGGGCGTCGTGAGCGTGAACTCTTGTTGATCGAACACCGCCTTGCGGATGAAGAGGTTCAGGAAGTCCGGGCCCTCGAACCACCAATGGCCGAAAAGCTCCGCGTCGAACGGGCTGACGACAATGGGATCGACGTTCATGTTCGCGCGCAGATTCTGGAACTGCTCGCGCCGGCTCTGCATGAAGTGGCCGGCGTGCGAGTCCGCGGCCGCCATGGCCCAGCCGCGATTGTAGAGACCCTTGTCCTGCGTGCGTCCGGTGATGCGATGGTATTTGAAGCCGGTGAACTTGCGCGGGCCGTCGAGTGGGAGGACTCCGCGCAAATATTCGCGTGAGAGGTCGAAGCCGATGTCGCGGTAAAAATCGCGATAGGCCGGGTCGCCTGGATAACCCTCCTCGGCGCTCCAGACTTGCCGACTGGAATCGCGGTCGCGCCCGAACGCGGCTGGGCCCGCGGGCGTGAAGCACGGGGTGAAGATCGCGTATCGGGGCCGGGGTGTGCCGAACATCATCCCGTGCGCGTCGATGACGAACCACCGGAGGTTCGCCTCGCGCAGGATCGCGTCGAGGCTGTTGACGTAGGCGCATTCGGGCAGCCAGATGCCGCGCGGATCGCGTCCGAACATTTCCCGGTAATGATCCCGCGCGATCAGGATCTGCGCGCGCACCGCTTCGGGGAAGCCTTCCATCAGCGGGAGAAAGCCGTGAGTGGCCGCGCAGGTGATGATTTCCAACACGCCGCGCTCCTGCATGGCGCCGAAAGCCGAGACGAGGTCGCGATGCCAGCGGTCCGTCCATGCGTGATGCAGCCGGATGAGGCGATCGTGATAGAAACGCGCGATGTCCTCGATGTGGCCCTGGCCGCGGGTGCGGTCGATCTCATTGCGCGCGAGCGCCACGCTGCGGTCCAGGTAACGCGTCGCCCGAGCCTGCAGCAGCGGATCGCGCAGCATGTGGCAAAGCGTCGGCGTGAGCGACATCGTGAGCTGAAAATCGACTCCGTCCGTCTCGAGCCCCTGGAGCATCTCGAGCAGCGGCAGATAGGTCTCCACGATCGCCTCGAACAGCCAGTCCTCCTCGAGAAATTCATCGTACTCGGGATGGCGCACGTACGGCAGGTGCGCGTGAAGGATGAGTGCGAGGTATCCGTTTTGAGCCATGTGCGACGGAGGATGAGGCTACGTGCCGTGCGGGACGGGACAAGCGCAACCTAGGCGCGCGCTTTGATTTCGTCCCAAAGCTGATCGAGTTCGGCGAGCGTGAGCGCACCGAGCGCGAGGCCGCGTTCGCTCGCGAGGTTTTCCAGGGCCTGGAAACGCTGGACGAACTTGTTGGTCGCGCGTTGGAGCGCGGTCTCGGCGTCGAGGTGGAGTTTGCGAGCGAGGTTCACGACCGAGAAAAGCAGGTCGCCGACTTCGTCCTCGATGGCGTCCGAATCCTGCGCGGCGATGGCGTTTTCGATCTCGGCGATTTCCTCGCGCACCTTCGCGATGACGGGCGCCGCGGCGTCCCAATCGAATCCGACCTTGGCGGCCTTTTTTTGCACCTTCTGGGCGCGCATCAGCGCGGCGTAGGAGCGAGGAATCCCGTCGAGGATGGATGCGGCGGCTCTGCCCTTTTCGGTGCGTTTGATTTCATCCCAGCGCACGAGCACCGCGGCGGCGTCGGCGCAGTGATCTTCGCCGAAGACATGCGGATGCCGCCGGACGAGTTTTTCACCGATGCCCCGGGCGACGTCGTCGAAGGTGAAACGCCCCTCGTCCTGCGCGATCTGCGCGTGGAGGACGCTCTGGAGCAGCAGGTCGCCGAGTTCTTCTCGCAGATTGTCGTCGTCCACATTGTCGATCGCCTCGACGACTTCATACGCCTCTTCCAAAAGGCCGCCGCGGAGGCTGGCATGGGTTTGCTCGCGGTCCCAAGGGCATCCGCCGGGCGCACGGAGAGCGGCGACGATGGCGCAAAGGCGGGCGATGGGCGGCAGGGTGTCAGGCGGAGCGGGTTGCACGGGGATGTGTCTGCGCCCATCGGGATTCGGGCTCAATAAAAAAGCCTGCCCGCGTCAGGCTTCACTCGAAGCATCGAAACGATCGAAGAGCCACCCGAGCCACGCGACTCCCGCGCCGGCTTCGGCTCCGAGCGTGAGCGCGGCTGCGGCGCCGGCTGCGATCGGCGAGAAATAGGCCGCCCCGAGCATCGAAGCCCCGAACCACGCGGCGGCGCCGATGGCCACCGCGGGCACCAGCGCCACGCCGACCACGAGCAACTGTCCGACGACCATGATCAACCGCAGGCCCATCGTCTCGAGGCCGGGCGTCGTGTGTTCGCCGGATTTGAACCATGCAGGAAAGAGCAGCGTCGCGCCCGTGGGCACGACCATCAGCGCGAGGTTCAGGGCGGGGATGACGAGGGCGATGCTCGCGGCAAACATTCCGATCCGCGGCACGGCTCGGGAAATCTCAGGGACGACCGAGGCGCTGAGCGCGACGAGTGCGATCGCGAACCATTGGCGAATCGAGCCGCCGATGACCGGGCCGAGCAACTGGCCGAGAACGAGTTGCCAGCCGCGCAATGGGAACGTCTTCAGCAAATCCACGGCGCTCAGTTCGCGACGGACGATCTGGGCGCCGAGTTGGGCATTGGTGAAAAACACGAAAACGAACAGCGCTCCGCCAATGCACGCCGCGACGATCGGCACGGCCGCATTTTCCCGAAACGCCGGCACGCAAATTAGAAGCGCCGCGCCAACGCCCGTCCAGAATCGCGCCGAGCGCAGGCCCCCTTCCGAGATCGCGTGTTTCCATGCGAACGCCACAGGCGCGAAGCCCCTCGGGTGCAGGCGGAATAGCGGCATCTTTGCCGCGCGTGGAGATTGAGTGACGCGCAGATCCCCGCCGCGCCGCGCAGCGACGAAAGCCGCGCGCTTTTGCGAAAGAACGATGGACGCTTCCTCGAATGAAACATGGGCGGAGATCACCCAGAAATAATGCGCGGCCATGATCGCCACGGGCAGCGGCAGCGCTCGCGCGAATGCCACGCCGTCGCTGGCAAACCACGGGCCGAGCAACTGGCGAAACGGCCAGAGGACGTAAGGTCCCGGGCCGGCGTTGACGAACGCGCGCAGCCAGGCCGACCAGTCGGCGAGACGCGGTTGCGGCTCGATCTGCGGTGCGCCCGGGCTGGAGCGTTGCCAAAAATAAAACGCGGCGCCGAGGGCGGCGACGACTCCGACGACCGCGAAGCGGCGCTTCCAATCGGCGAGGCCGCGTTCGGTCAGGCGTTGCAGGGCGAAGGAGGCGCCGAGGCGATGGAGCTGGAGCGTCGAAAGCACGATCCACCACCCGCCCATGCGGAGCCACGCCTGCGAGCCTTGGGTGAAGCGTCCGGTGATCAATGTCATCACGAAGGCGAGGAAGAGCAGCGCGAATTGCGACTTAAGGAGCTTGAAGCGGATCAGTGCGGGCCGATCGATCGGAGCAGGAAAAAGCCATGCGATTTCGGCCTCGGTAAAATAAAGTGCCGCGCGAGAACCGGGCCAAAGCCATGCAAAGACGATGAAGATTCCGAACAGGGCGAGAGCGGCCATGTCGAGGCCGAGATCCCCGAGCGCCGAGAACGGCGAAGCGCCCGGCGTGCGCGCCGCGTGGAAGAGGAATCGGTAAAAGTAGAAGTAGAAATACGCCGCTCCGATGCAGGCGCCGGCGAGATATTTCGGCTGCCGGAGCCGCTTGATGCGGAAGGTGATGACGTTCGCGAGGGAGCGCGAAACGAGGAGCCAGAGCGCGCGATTCATCCGCCTGCGTCGTCGCCCGCAATTTGCATGAAGATCTCTTCGAGACTCGCGTCCCCGTGACGTGCTCGAATCTCGTCGAGAGTGCCATGCACGATCTTTACGCCGCGCTTGAGGATGAGCACGTGGGAGCAAACTTCCTGAAGCAAATGGAGCAGGTGCGAGCTGATGATGATGGCGGCTCCCTCCGCAGCGCGACGGACGATGAGGTCTTTCGTTCGGCGGATCGCGAGCGGATCGAGGCCGGTCAGCGGCTCATCAAAAAACATCACGCGTGGCGAGTGAAGGAAACCACATGCGAGAGCGACCTTTTGTTTCATCCCGCGCGAAAGCTCACCCGGTAGCCGGTCAGCGCGGTCGATCATTTCGAGTTCGGCTAGCAATGCTGGAGCGCGCTCGGACGCGTCTTCGACATTGTAGAGACGCGCGATGAATTCCAAATGCTGGCGAACCGTGAGGTAGTCGAAAAGCCGGGGCTCGTCGGAGAAAAATGCGAGGGCGCGTTTCGCCGTGATCGGATCGCCGATCAAGTCGCAGCCTGCGATTCGGATGGCTCCGCTGGTCGGTGGAATAATCCCGGAGAGGCAGCGCAAGGTGCTCGTTTTGCCCGCTCCATTCGGACCGACCAACCCCATGATCTCGCCAGGCATGACGGTGAACGCGAGGTCGGAGACCGCGGCGAAGTCGCCGTAAAGCTTGGTGAGTTGTTGGACCTCAATCATCTGCGCGGGACCGTAGATACGCGCGCGCACCGGGGCAATGATCCTCTCTCAACACGTGTCGGACAAATCACAATTCTTTGACAATTCCTTTGCCGGGCTCTGACACGCATCGGGCGAAACCGTGCGAGGTTCCGAGCCATGAAAACCCGTGTCCTTACCTGTCTCTTGGCTCTGCTCGCGCTGGCCGACTTTGTCCGCGCAGACGGTCTGATCGTCATTCGAAACCCGCCGCCGCGGCCGATCTCGCGCCCGTGGCCGCATCCGGCATTCGCGCCGCTGGAGGTCGCCTTTCACAAGGTCGAGGTCGCGATCGATGGGCAAAAGGCGACGACCCGGGTCGAGCAGGAGTTCGTCAATCCGAACGATGCGACTTTGGAGGGGGACTACATCTTCCCGATTCCGAAAGGCGCGCACATCGACAAGTTCACGATGCGAATCGGCGACAAGGATGTGGAGGCGGAGCTTCTCGATGCGGCGAAGGCCCGCCGGATTTATGAGGACATCGTGCGCTCGCAACGCGATCCGGCGCTGCTCGAATATACGGGGCGCGAGGCGTTCCGGGTCCGCATCTTTCCGATCGAGCCGCGGTCGCGGAAGAAGGTCTCGCTCGCTTATACGGAGCTGTTGAAAGCGGACGGTGGGCTCGTCTCGTATACTTATGGATTAAATACCGAAAAGTATTCCTCGGCGCCGGTGAAAACCGTTGCGGTGAAGGTGAGCCTCTCGCAGGACGCGCCGATCAAGGCGCTGTATTCGCCATCGCATGCGGTCGAGATCCGGCGCGACGGCGACCGCAAGGCGACGGTCGGCTTCGAGGTCGCGGATGCGCGGCCGGACAAGGATTTTCAGCTCCTCTTCTCGACGAGCGAAGCGGAGGTAGGCCTGCATTTACTGACGCAAAAGACGGGCGTGGACGAAGGCTGGTTCCTCCTCCTCGCGTCGCCCGGCGCGGATGTGATGAAGGCGCACGATGCCAATCCGAAGGATGTGCTCTTTGTCTTCGACACCTCGGGCTCGATGGCGGGGAAAAAGATGGAGCAGGGAAAGAAGGCGCTCGCGTTTTGCCTGGAGAATCTGAACGACACGGATCGATTTGATGTGTTGCGATTCGCGACTGAGACGGAGCCGCTTTTCGACAAACTGACCGACGCGAGCCGCGTGAATCGCGATCGGGCGCTGGATTTTGTGAAGAACCTGAAAACGATCGGCGGTACGGCGATCGATGACGCGCTGAAGAAGGCGCTCAGCATGCGTCCGCCGGAAACGAAACGGCCGTTCATCGTCATTTTCCTCACCGACGGACAGCCGACGGTCGGCGAGACCAATGAGGATAAGATCGTCGCCGCGGTGGCGCGGGACGGGTCGGCGCAGACGCGAATCTTCTGCTTTGGAATCGGCACCGACGTAAACACGCACCTTCTGGACAAAATCACCGAGCGCACACGTGCGGCGAGCCAGTATGTGCTGCCAGAGGAGGACCTGGAGCTGAAGTTGTCGGCGTTTTTCATGAAGATCAAAGAGCCGCTGCTGACGAACGTGAAGGTCGGTTTTCCGGATGCGGTGCGAGTGACGAAGATGTATCCGAATCCTCTGCCGGACTTGTTTCGCGGAGATCAGCTCGTGCTTGCGGGACGTTACAGCGGGACGGGCGAGGGCGAGTTGGTATTGGAAGGAATGCTCAATGGCGAGACACGGAAACTGGTGCAGCGGGTGAAATTTCCAGAGAGCGAGTGGGTAAATGAATTCATCCCGCAGCTGTGGGCGATGCGGCGCGTCGGATGGCTGCTGGATGAGATCCGCTTGCGCGGTGAGAGTGCGGAACTGAGGGAAGAAGTGGTCGACCTGGCGCGGCGCTTTGCCATCGTCACGCCGTACACGAGCTACCTGATCGTCGAGGATGAGGCGCGGCGGAATGTGCCGATCACGTCGCGCTCGCTCCAAACGCTCGACAAGGATCGCGTCGCGCAGAGTCAGCTTCGGGAGAGTTACCGCGGGCTGAGCACGGAGAAGTCCGGGGATGTCGGTTCATTTAATGCGCGATCGAATGCCGGGCTGAAGTATGCGGAGGCTCCGGGGGCGGCGCTCGATCTTTCGAAGGCGGAATCGAAGCGGGCCGTCGTGGCGGCCAAGCCGGCGTCGGCTGCGGCGGCGCGGAAGCAACTGGACGACATCGAACAGGATGCGCGGGTGGTGAATGGGAAGAGTTTCTACCAAAACGGAGCGCAGTGGATCGACAGCGCGACGCAGGGAAAGAAGGCGGCGAAGACCCTCCGGGTGCAGTTCGCCTCCGATGAATACTTCGATCTGCTGGCGAAAAATGCGGATGCGGCGCAGTGGCTCGCGCTCGGACGAAACGTCCAGTTCACCGTCGGCGACATGCTTTACGAGGTATTTGAATAACTGCCGAAACACCGCATGAATCCTATGAAAACACACATCCACGTTTGCTCTAAAATCACGGCGCCGTCTTGCCGGCGGTTCACGAATGTTTGGGTTCACTGGCGCAGGGTTGCGCCGTCGATTGTCGCGGCGCTGCTGGCCGCGGCGCCGCTTGTCGCCGCCGAGGACAACGCGCTGAGTTGTGCTCCGGCGATGCTGAAGGATTCCGAAAAGCTCCTGATCAAGGTCGGGACGGAACCGGTGAAGGCTCCGGCGGAAAAGCCGCGCATCGAGGTCTGTTTCGTCCTCGATACGACGGGCTCGATGGGCGGACTGATCGAGGGCGCGAAGCAGAAGATCTGGTCGATGGCGAACGACATCATCGCGGCGAAACCGACGCCGGAGGTGAAGTTTTCCCTCGTCGCCTATCGCGACCGGGGAGACGAGTACGTCACGAAGGTCACGCCGCTGACGGACGATTTGGATGCGGTGTATGCCAAGCTTCGCGAGTTTCGCGCGGACGGCGGCGGCGACACGCCGGAGTCCGTGAGCCAGGCGCTCGATGAGGCGGTGAGCAAGATCGCGTGGAGCCAGGATCGGGCGGTCTTGAAGATCATCTATCTCGTCGGCGACGCACCGCCGCACACCGATTACGCCGATGGTCCGGATTATAAAAAAGTCGTGGAGGAAGCGGTGAAGCGCGACCTGATCATCAACACCGTGCAGTGCGGCAACATTCCCGAGACAAAACCGTTTTGGACGGAAATCGCGCAGCGCGGTGAAGGGAAATACGCGGCGCTGGAGCAGACCGGGAATATGCGGGTCGTGTCGACGCCGATGGACAAGAAGCTATCTGAGCTGAATGCGAAAATCGGCAAGACGCTCATCCCGTACGGGAGCGTGCAGGTGCGTGAGTCGGTGTCGAGAAAGCAGGCGGTGGCTGAGAGCGCTGCGCCAGCGGCTGCGGCGGACCGCTTGAAGTATAATTCGGTCTCGAAGAAGACGGTTCAGGGCACGGGCGAGTTGTTGGATGCACTGGCTGACGGGAGTGTGGAGATGGAGAAACTCCGCAAGGACTCTCTCCCGCCGGAGTTGCAGAAGCTGTCGGCCGAGGAGCTGAAGACGATCATCGACGCACGGAAGGCGGAGCGGAGCGAACTGCAGCAGGAGATCGCGCAGGTTTCCAAGGAACGCGACGCCTACCTCGACTCGGAGCGGAAGAAGTCGGCGGCGAGCGGCAAGGGCGATGCGTTCGACGAGAAGGTGGGAGAGATGCTCCGGTCCGCCGCAAAAAAGAAGGGCATCCATTACGAGTAGATTTGGGGGGAAATGCACGGTGGCGCGGTGCGAATACTGTGGCCGCGCTGCCGTGCGATTTCTCGGCCTGGCAGCGAATTGCTTGCCGTGAGAGTGGGCGAGTCCTTAACGTCGGACATATGGTGCCGCATCACACTCCCGAACAGCTCCGCCTCGATGAAGATTCGCGTCGCGAAAAGAACTGGAAGCGATGGGGGCCGTATCTTTCGGAGCGGCAGTGGGGAACGGTGCGCGAGGATTATTCGGCGAATGGGGACGCGTGGAATTATTTCCCGCACGATCAGGCGCGGAGCCGGGCGTATCGTTGGGGTGAGGACGGGTTGCTTGGGATCACGGATCGGGAGTGCCGGCTCTGTTTCGCGCTCGCGCTCTGGAATGGACGCGATCCGATCTTAAAGGAGCGGCTGTATGGTCTCTCGAATCCGCAGGGGAATCACGGCGAGGATCCGAAGGAATGGTACTGGTATTTGGATTCGACGCCGACGCACTCGTACATGCGTGCGCTCTACAAGTATCCACAGGGTGAGTTTCCGTATGGGCGGCTCGTGGAGGAGAATGGCCGGCGGTCCAGGGAGGAGCGGGAATTTGAGCTGAATGACACGGGGATTTTCGATGAGAACCGTTACTTCGATGTGTTTGCCGAATACGCGAAGGCAGCGCCGGAAGATGTATTGATCCGGATCACGATCGCGAATCGAGGCCCGGATGACGCGACGATCCATGTGCTTCCGACGTTGTGGTTTCGCAATGTGTGGACGTGGCATGGCGCTGACAAACCGTCCACGCCGCCGCCATTGCCGAGGCCGTCGATGGCTCAGGTTGACGGGCACAGCCTCGCGGCGACGCACGCGACGCTTGGGACGTTTCGTTTCGATGCCGAAGACGCGCGGGAATTCCTTTTCACCGAGAACGAGACGAATGTGGCGAAGATCTACGGAAGTCCGAATGAGACGCCTTTCGTGAAGGACGCCTTCCACGAGTACGTGATCGCGGGAGCGCGCGACGCGGTGAATCCGGCCCGTGCCGGGACGAAGGCGGCTGCCTATTATGTGATCAATGTGCCGGCGGGCGGGGAGGTCGTGCTGCGGCTGCGCCTGCGCCCGGAGTGCGATGGAATGCACGGGCCGTGGGTGGACTTCGACAAGGTCTTCGGCCAGCGGATCGCGGAAGCGGATGCCTTTTACGCGTCGCGCCTGCCGGATCGATTGAGCCCGGATCACCGGGTGGTGGTCCGCCAGGCCTACGCGGGCCTGCTTTGGTCGAAGCAATGGTATGGGTACGTGGTAAAGGAGTGGATGGAAGGCGACGCCGGCATGCCGCCGCCGCCGCCCGGACACGCGACCTCGCGGAACTCTGACTGGCCGCATCTTTTCAACAGCGACGTCATCTCGATGCCGGACAAGTGGGAGTACCCGTGGTACGCCGCGTGGGATCTGGCGTTTCACATGATCCCGTTCGCCCGGCTCGACCGCGACTTTGCAAAGGACCAACTCCAGCTCTTCCTTCGCGAGTGGTATATGCACCCGAACGGCCAGATCCCGGCGTACGAGTGGAATTTTTCAGACGTGAATCCGCCGGTGCACGCGTGGTCCTGCTGGCGCACTTACAAGATCAGCGCGCCGGCCGGAAAGCGCGACACGCTCTTCCTCGAGCGCTGTTTTCAAAAGCTGCTGCTGAACTTCACCTGGTGGGTGAACCGCAAGGATACCAAGGGCAAACACCTCTTCGGTGGCGGCTTCCTCGGGCTCGATAATATCGGGCTTTTCGACCGTTCGAGCCCACTGCCGAATGGCGTTCAGCTTCAGCAAGCCGACGGCACAGCGTGGATGGCGTTTTACTGCGCGACCATGCTCTCGATGGCGCTGGAGCTGGCTCGGACGCGTCCGGCGTATGAAGACATCGCATCGAAGTTCTTCGAGCATTTTGTGGACATCATCGACGCGATGAACAACCTCGGGGGCAGTGGGCTGTGGCACGAGGAGGATGGTTTTTACTACGACCAGCTCATGATCGGGGAGCAGGAAGTGCCGCTCCGCGTGCGGTCGCTCGTCGGGATCATCCCGTTGATCGCGGCGGAAGTGCTCGATCAGGAAATCATCAAGGCGCTGCCCGCTTTCCGCAAACGCATGCGGTGGTTCCTCGATAACCGACCTGAGCTGGGGCGGAACGTGAGCTACATGGAGCGCACATCGAAGCCCGGCCAGCCGGAGGAGGAGATTCGTTTGCTCGCGGTGCCGTCGCAGGAGCGTCTCATGCGCGTGTTGCGATATGTCTTGAGCGAAGAGGAATTCCTCTCGCCATACGGCGTGCGCTCGTTGTCGCGGGCGTATCGCGAACAGCCGTACAAGGTGACGCTGGAAGGCAAGGAATTCAGCATCCAATACGAGCCCGCGGAATCGCGGAGCGGGATGTTTGGTGGTAACTCAAACTGGCGCGGGCCGATTTGGTTCCCAATCAACTATCTGCTCATCGAAGCCCTCGAAAAATATCATCACTTCTATGGCGACACAGTGCAGGTGGAATGCCCCACCGGCTCCGGCAGGATGATGAATTTGAAGCAGGTCGCCCACGAAATCGCGACGCGCCTCTCGCGACTTTTTGTGGTCGATGCAGAGGGTCGACGCGCGTGCTATGGGGATGATGATCGTTTCGTCAACGACCCGCACTGGCGCGATCTCGTGCAGTTTCACGAATACTTCGAGGGCGACACCGGGCGTGGCTTGGGCGCCAGCCATCAGACCGGTTGGACGGCGCTCATTACCCGATGCGTCAACATGGTGGCTCGGGCGCCGCAGGAATGAACCGTCCGTGAGCGTCCGCTGGATCCTGCCGGAGACGATCGATACGAGTATCGCTCGAGCGCTCGCTCGGGAGCTCGGCGTGGCTCCGTTTGTCGGCGAACTCCTCGTGCGCCGCGGCTTTGACACCGCGGAAAGCGCCTCACGTTTCCTCGATCCGCGCCTGAAGACGCTCGGCGATCCGTTTCTCCTGCCGGACATGGACCGGGCCGTAGAGCGCATCCTCGCGGCGCTGGATGAAGGCGAGCGCATCGTGCTCTACGGGGACTACGACGTCGATGGCGTCACGTCGCTTGCCCTGCTCTCTCGCACGTTGCAGGCCTTCGGTGCCACGCCGGAGTGTTTCCTGCCGATCCGCATGGATGAAGGCTACGGCCTCAGCGCGGACGGGGTGAAACGCTGCGTCGAGACGTTGCTGCCGGAGCTGCTCATCGCGGTGGATTGCGGCACGTCATCCGTCGCGGAGATCGCGGCGCTGCGAGCGGAAGGAGTGGACGTCATCGTCATCGACCATCACGAAATCAAAGGCGCGCTGCCGCAGTGCGTCGCTTTGGTGAATCCGAAACGTGCGAAGGAGTACCATTATCTTTGCAGTGTTGGCCTCGTCTTTAAGGTCGCGCACGCGCTGCTCAAGCGCCGCCCGCTTCCGGACTTTGATTTGCGTGAATACCTCGATCTCGTCGCGCTCGGGACCGTGGCCGACCTGGTGCCGCTCGTGGACGAAAATCGAATCGTCGTCAAAGCGGGGTTGGCGCAGCTCGCGAAAACGCGCTGGATCGGCCTGAGCGCGCTCATGGAAGTCGCGGGGGTGCGGCCACCGCTCCAGCCGGTCGATGTGGGATTTAAGCTGGGTCCGCGAATGAACGCAGCCGGTCGGCTGGGCACCGCGCAAGACGCGCTTGAACTCCTGCTCACCGACGACCCTTCCCGCGCGCGCTCCATCTCACAGGCGCTTGATATCCAAAATCGCGAACGCCGCAGCGTGGAGGACGCCGTGCTCGCCGCGGCGGAGGCGCAGATCGAAGAATGGTTCGATGTCCAGCGGGACGCCGCCATCGTCGTCGGGGATGACGGCTGGCATCCGGGCGTCGTCGGCATCGTCGCCTCCCGCATTCTGCGTCGGCATCACCGGCCGACGCTCGTCATCGGATTCGATTCGGAGGGCATGGGAAAGGGAAGCGGGCGCAGCATCGACGGACTTTCACTCGTGTATGCGCTCACCCAGTGCGGATCGCTTTTGGAGAAATACGGCGGTCATGAGATGGCGGCGGGCCTGACGTTGCGCCGTGAGAATTTCGACGAGTTTCGAAATGCCTTTCGGGTTTGCGCGCGCGCGACGCTAAACGACGAACAACTTCAACCACGCCTGCGTCTCGACGCGGAGATCACCCTCGGCGACATCGGTCTCGATCTCCTCCAGCAGCATGACACCCTTCAGCCGTTCGGCATGGGCCACCGCCAGCCGATCTTCTTTGCGCGCGGCGTAAGGCTCGCCGCCGAGCCTCGCGTCATGAAAGAAAAACATCTCTCGCTGATCTTTCGGCAGGGTGGCGACGAATATCGTGCCGTTTGGTTCGGCTCCGCTTCCGAGGCCCTGCCGCGCCTGCCGTGGGACGTCGCCTTCGAGATCGAACGCAATGATTACCAGGGCAATGTCTCCGCGCAGATTCACGTCAAAGCGGTGCGCGCAGCTGCCTGACATTTTAGTTTTTACTGGCCTGTGCCGGTGGCATCCTCCGCGCATGAGCGAACCTGAAACGCCGACCATCCAGACCGAATGGCAGGTCATGTTTTTCGATACCGATTGCGCGGGCGTGGTCCACAACATCTCGTATCTCCGCCTCATCGAGGTCGCGCGCACGCTGCTGGCCGAGCAGCTCGGCATGGGGCTGGTCGCGATGGCCGAGACGGGTCTCTACCCGGTCGTCACTCGCACGGAGATCGATTACAAAAAACCCGCGCGCCTCGGCGACAAACTCGTGATCCACGGGCGCCTGGACGCCATCGAGCGGATGCGCTTTTGGTGCGCCTTCGATGTCGTCCGGCCCGCGGACGGCGCGCTCCTCGTCCAGTCGCGGCAGACGCTCGCCGTCATCCAACTGCCGCCGGGCAAACCCGCCCGCCTTCCGGCGGAATGGGCTGTGAGGTTTGCTCATCTGCGCACAAAATGAGCGGATTTCGATTTCCGTTGGAACATCGCGGACTCTTCGCCTAGACCTCTCGCCAACGCATGGCGGCTTTTCATATTCCGACTGTCCTCCTCGCCGCATCGAGCAGCGGACTTCTTTTCGCGTTCGAGAATTCCACCCTGCCTGGGCGGCTTATCCTCTTCTCGCTTTTCGTCGCTTCGATTTTCAGTTGGACGGTCATGGCCACGAAGTTCCGGGTCATCCGCTTTGCCCAGCGTCAGCGGGAGCGCTTCCTCGATCAATTTCGGGCCGATCGCCAGCCGCTGCGTCTTTTCACCGATCGCGCCCGTTTCGAAGGCGCGCCGGTATTTGCCGTATATAAAGCGGGATGCCGCGAGCTCGCCTTTCAGCTTCTCGGCTCCGAGGACGTGGACGAAACCTTCCGCGGTCGGCTCGATTCCGCGCCAAAGATCTCGTCTTCGCAGATGCGCGTCGTGACCACTGCCATGGAGCGCGCGGTCGGCGAAACGGCGCTCCGTATGGAATCCCAGATGATCCTGCTCGCGACGGCCGTCAGCGGAGCGCCATTTCTCGGGCTGCTCGGCACGGTCTGGGGCGTCATGGAAACTTTCGGCGACGTGGCGACCTCCGGGTCGGCCAATCTCGCCGCGATGGCCCCGGGCGTGAGCGCCGCGCTCATCACCACCGTCACGGGCCTGCTCGTCGCCATCCCCGCGATGTTCGGATACAATTTTCTCGTCACCACGCTCCGCGGAATGGTCGTCGAGCTCGATAACTTCGCGGCGGAACTCGCCAGCGAATTCGAGCACAAATACGTCGATCACGGCGAGCGGGCCACCCGCTGGAGCAAGCCATGAGGCGCTTCTCCGACCGCCAGGGCTTGACGACCGTCAGCGAGCTAAACGTCACGCCGCTGCTGGATCTCGCGTTCGTGTTGCTCATCATTTTCATGATCACCACTCCGCTCATGGACAATAAGACGGACCTGATCGTCCCGACGAGCGAGGCGACGAAAAACGCGGTCGACCCCAGCGCGGTGCAGACCATTTCGATCAACCGCGACGAACTCGTGAAGCTCAACGGTGAACCGGTCACGCTCGATCAACTCGAGGCCACTCTCGGCGCGCTGAAACGGGACCGCCCCGAGGTCGCCGTCGTGATCCGCTCGCACAAGGAGCTTCCGGTTCAAAAGCTCATCGACCTCATGGATGTCGTAAAACGCGCGCAGATCACCAAGGTCGGTGTCGTCACCAACCCGGAAAAGTGACCCGCAATCCGCAACCGCAGACCGCGGTGCTCGACGACACCATCGCCGCCGACGAGCGGCTCTTTCGCCGGAACCTGATCGTCATCGCGGGCGTTCATTGTTTCGCGCTCGCCGTGTTTTTCGTCGTTGGAAAACTTCAGCCAAAGCCGGTGGCGACCGAAGTCATGTGGCTGGATGGTGGCGCGCTTTCCGGGCAGGCCGCGGCGGCCGCGGAGCCCGAACCCGAACCCGAAACTGCGCCCGAGCCCGAGCCCGAGCAGGCGACTCCCGATCCAGTGCCGGAGCCCGAGGCGCTGCCTCCTCCAGCGAGTGAGATCGTCGAGCCGAAAGCGACGCCGATTCCCGCCACACCGAAGCCGGCCACTCCTAAACCTGCGACCCCAAAACCGGCCACGCCCAAGCCCGCGACACCAAAGCCCGCAACGCCGAAGCCGAAACCAAAGGCTACCCCAACGAGTTCCCCGAAACCGAAGGCCAGCCCACCGGCGAAGCCAAGCAGCTCGCCCGCGCCGAAGAAGACGGACGGTGATGCGGCTGCGGAAAAAACGAATGCCGCGGCCGCCAAGACCGCCGGAAGCAGCGGCACGGCAGGCACGGGGAAAGGGGCTGGCAAGACCGGGGGCGGCGGGAACGGCACCTCGGAGTTCGCCTGGTACTTCGAGATGTTGCACGACCGCTTTTACAGCCGATGGGCTCAGCCGGTCGGAATCGGCGAGGATGTCGTCACCGCCGTGAAGCTCCGGATTATGAAGGATGGGACGATCGCGAATCGGGAATTGGTCAAGTCTTCCGGCAGCCCGCCCATGGATGAATCCGTGATGGGCGCCGCGGCGAAAGTCTTGCAGATCGACCCGCTCCCGGCCGGGCTCGGCAACGGCGAATACCTCGACATTAACGTCAATTTCAAGGTCGACAAAGGCGAGTGAGCTCACGCGCACCGCTCGAATCTTGGCATTCCTTTCCGTCATCCATTTCGCTAGCCTCCGCGCTCCATGAGAAATTCCTTCGCTTTGCTCCTCATCCTCGCCGCCACCTTCGCCGGCGCGCAAGAGACGCCCACCATTACGATTTCAAAGTCCGACAAACTCAGCATCGCCATCGCCGGACTTTCCGGGCAGGACGCGAAGATCCTTGAACAGGATTTGCAGAGGACGGGTCTTTTCAGCATCGCGCCCGCCGCGTCCGCGGGCTTTACCGCCACTGGCTCGGCGAGCGGCGGCGGATTATCCGGCAGCGTCGCGGATCGTGGAGGAAAGGCCGTTTTGTCGAAGACCTTTAGCGGTTCGGCGCGTGGAAAGATTCACGCTTTCGCCGACGAAATCTGCGAGACGCTTACCGGCACCCGCGGTTTTGCGAACACCAAGATCGCGTTCGTCGGAACGCGGTCCGGCAACAAGGAAATCTACACGTGTGACGCCGATGGTTCGGGCGTCGTGCAACTCACTCGTGACAACTCCATCAGCGTCGGGCCGAGCCTCAGCGTGGACGGGCGCCGGTTGTTGTATACCGGATACCAGGCTGGTTACGCCGACGTGTACGAGATCGACCTCGGCAGCGGTTCGCGAAATCGCATCATGAAATATCCCGGGACCAATACCGGTGCTGCGTTTTCGCCGGACGGGGGTCGCATCGCCGTCTCGCTCAGCAAGGATGGCAACCCGGAAATCTACGTCACGGGCTCCGGCGGTGGCGGCGCCCGGCGGTTGACCCGCACAAGCGGGGTCGAAAGTTCGCCGACCTGGTCGCCGGACGGAAATGAGATCATTTATTCCGGCGACGACCGGGGAGGTCCGCAGCTTTACCGAATCTCCGCCAGCGGCGGCAGCGGGCGGCCCGTGCCCACGGGGCGGAGCTACTGCACCGAGCCGAACTGGTCGCCGGATGGCAAGAAAGTCGCCTTCAACACTCGCGGCGGCGGGTTCGAAATCGCCATCGTCGATCTAGGCACTGGGAACACCCGAACACTCGGCGAGGGGAACGATCCCGTCTGGGGCGCCGATTCCCGGCACCTTGTTTTTGCCAGCGGCGGCGCGCTGATTCTCCTTGATACGCAGACGGGGGCGCGGACAACACTCGTCACTGGCGTCGGGAAAATTTCCGAGCCGACCTGGTCGCGCTAGTCTCACTTGTTCACTCCATGAAATTCACCCTCCGTCTGCTCTCCATTTCCATTTTCGCCCTCGCGATGTCGCTCGGCGGTTGTGCTCACAAAACTTCCGGCAGCGGTTCCGGCTCCGGCGCCGATGGCGACTACGTGAACGGCACGCCGCTGCCCGATCGGCAGGACGGCGTCTCATTCCTCGGCGCGAATGTCGACCGGCACCGGTTCGCTCCGGTCCTCTTCGGATTTGACAGCGCTGCGGTGAGCGGCGGCGAGCACGCGAAAATCCAGCAGGTCGCCGAATTCATGAAGAGCTCGCAGAATACCATCATCATCGCGGGCTTCACCGATGAGCGCGGCACGCCGGAGTACAACCGCACGCTCGGCGAGCGCCGGGCGCTGGCGGTGCGCGAGGCGCTCATCCATGCCGGCGGCGACGCGCGTCGGCTCCAGACGGTGAGTTTCGGGGCCGAGATGCCCGCGGATCAAGGCTCCGGCGAGGGCGCGTGGGCGAAGAACCGCCGCGCGGAATTCGGCGTCGTGCGCTGAGCACCACCCGGGCGGTGACCTGGGATTACCTGATCGCCGGAGCGGGCTTTGCCGGCGCCGTGCTCGCCGAGCGCCTCGCCTCGCAGTGTGGCGCGACGTGCCTCGTCGTGGACCGGCGCGACCACATCGGCGGGAATTCCTTCGACAAAAAAGACGCCGCTGGCGTCCTCATCCATCCTTACGGCCCTCATTATTTTCGGACGAACTCCGACCGGATCGTCGAATACCTTTCGCAGTTCACCGCGTGGCACCCTGTCGAGTACAAGATCCTCTCCTATGCGGACGAGCGGCATTGGCAGTTCCCGATCAATCTCAACACTTTCGAACAACTCCTTGGGCGCCCCTCGACCACGGAGGAAATGGCCGCGGTGCTTGCAAAATGGCGCGTCCCGATCGCCGCGCCGCGCAACTCGGAGGAAGTCATCCTCTCGCAAGTCGGCCCGCTGCTCTACGAGATGTTCTTCAAGAACTACACCCGCAAGCAATGGGGCCGCGACCCGAGCGAACTCGACGCATCGGTCTGTGGGCGCATCCCGATCCGCACCAATCGCGACAATCGTTACCTCGAAGAGAAATTCCAGGCGCTTCCGGCGGACGGCTACGCCGCGATGTTCGCCCGGATGCTTTCGCACGAGAAAATCGAGGTGCGGTTGAACACGGATTTTCGCGAGATCCGCGCGCAGGTGTCTCATCGGCACGTCATCTTCACCGGCCCGATCGACGAATACTTCGACCATTGTTTCGGACCGCTTCCCTACCGCTCTCTGCGGTTCGAGCCGGAGACGCTGCCGGTTGAATTCTATCAGGCGGCGGTGCAGGTGAATTTTCCAAATGAGCGCGAGTACACGCGCATCGTCGAAATCAAACACGCGACCGGCCAGCAGATCCCCGTCACCACGATCGTTCGCGAATACCCGCAGGCCTTTGGTCCCGGGTGCGAGCCGTATTATCCCATTCCCGCGCCGGATGCCCGCGCCTTGTATGCGCGTTACGCCGAGCGCGCCGACGTTGAAAGCGGCGTCACTTTTGTCGGCAGGCTGGCGACGTATCGCTATTACAACATGGATCAGGTCGTGGGTGCGTCCCTGGCCGAGTTCGAGCGACTCAGGGCGCCCCGCTGAGCGGGCGCAGCGCCTCAGTTCAGGTACCGGAACTCTGCGGTGGCGAACAGGGCGCGGCAAAAACTCGTCCACGCGGCCTTCACGTCCGAGGCGTCCTTCAGACCCGGCGCGCTCGTGTCGCCCTTGCTCCAGTTCGACGGGAATTTGGAGAAAAACGCCGCTGCCGCCTGCCGCTCGACCTGATCCGGCGGCCGGCTGAGTGCCAGCCAATACGCATGGGCGATGCGTTGGTCGATATTCGCCGCGGCGCCTCCATTCGGACCCGCGGGGTAAGCCGCGAGCACGCGCTCGGCGAACTTTTGAGCCTGTGCGCTGACGAACGGACTGTTGAGAAGGTAGAGCGCTTGCGAGGGAACGTTGGTCGTCTCGCGGGCGCCGGTCACCAGCGAGTTCTCCGCGAA
Organism: Chthoniobacteraceae bacterium; assembly: GCA_043735935.1. Classification (GTDB taxonomy): domain Bacteria; phylum Verrucomicrobiota; class Verrucomicrobiia; order Chthoniobacterales; family Chthoniobacteraceae; genus JANLQB01. The sequence goes on along the minus strand of JAYTDO010000182.1, from coordinate 6,319 downwards.
ATCGAACGCCGTCAGCGCGTCCGGTTGCACGTCGCGCGGGATGGGCAGATAAACGCTCCGATTGTTTCCGCCGGCATTCATGATGGACTCCTCGCTCAGCCCGCGGAAACGCGGACCCCCGATCGGCCCGTCGCCGGATTGCGCCACGAGTGAACCGACGGGCGCCTTCAAATCGAGTTGGCCGCTCACGCTGAGCATCGCGTCGCGCACGCACTCGGCGTCGAGGCGACGCTTGCTCTGGCGCCATGTCAGCGCGTTCTCGGAATCGGCGGCGAAGTCTTTCTCATCAAACGACGAGCCGAGCTGATAGGAGCGGCTGAGCGCGATTTCACGAATCGTCTTCTTCACCGACCAGCCGTTCGCCACGAGCCGCGTCGCGAGGTGATCGAGCAGCGCGGGGTTCGACGGCTTGTCGCCCATGGTCCCAAAGTTATCGACGCTCTCGACGATGCCGCGACCGAACAGCCAGTGCCAGATGCGGTTCGACATCACTCGCGCCGTCAGCGGATTCTCCGACGTCGTCAGCCACTGCGCGAGTTCGTTGCGTCCGCTGCTTTTCGCCGGAATGCTCGGAGCACTCTCCGGTGTGAACAGCGTCAGCACGCCCCTCGGCACGCGGTCACCGGCCTTCTCCACATCGCCGCGGGCGAAGAGCGGACTATCGGTGATGCTCGGAAAGGCGGGCCGATTCAAGAAGCGTCCGGGCCCCTGGGTCATCGCCTCGCGGTAGCGCTGCCCAAAGAATCCGCCGCCAAAGGGACCCGGCGTCGGCGCCGGCCGATCCTGCACGCCCATCGCGAGCGCCTTCGGCTGGCCCGACGTGTCGAATGACTTCAATTCCGCTTCGAGCAGGCCGATCTGAGTGATCAGGATCAATTGCCGCTGCTGCGGCTGCGGCGGTGCACCCGCTCCGTCCTTTCCAAAGCGACTCGCGAAGCGCTCGCGCCGAAACTCCTCCTCCTCCTTTTTCAACGCCGCGAGCTGCTCCTCCTTCTTCGCCCGCTCCGTCGGCGCCATCGTCTTCGAGAGTTTTGCCGCGTCCGCGCCGGTTGGCAGTTCGATCAACTCCGACGAGTGCCGGTTCTGGATGGATTGCGGCGTGCCGTAGCGCGTTTCGGTGCTCAGGAAGATTCCCGCCAGCGCGTAGTAGTCGCGTTGCGGGATCGGGTCGAACTTGTGATCGTGGCAGCGCGCGCAAGCGACCGTGAGCCCGAGCACGGCTTGCGACATCGTGTCGATCTGCTCGTCGGCGAGATCCATCGCAAATTGCCGCGGATTCTGTTCATTCAGCCCCTTCGTGCCGAGCGCGAGAAATCCGGTCGCCACCAATTGCTCGGCCTGTTGCTTCTGATCCCGCGAAGGCATCAAGTCGCCGGCGATTTGTTCGCGCACGAACTGGTCGAACGGTTTGTCGGCATTGAAGGATGCGATGACGTAGTCCCGATAGCGCCACGCGTGCGGGAAGGCGATGTTCACATCCTTCCCGCTCGACTCCGCGTAACGCGCCACGTCCAGCCAATGCCTGCCCCAGCGCTCGCCGAATTGCGGCGACGCGAGAAGTCGATCGACCACCTTTGCGAACGCATCGGGCGAGGGATCTTTCACAAAGGCATCGATGTCCTGCGGTGTCGGCGGCAGCCCGATCAGGTCGAAATAGACCCGGCGTAGCAGGGAGAGTTTGTCCGCATCCGCCACGGGTTTCAGCCCTTTGGTCTCCAGGCTCGCGAGGACGAATTTGTCGATCTCGCCACGCGGCCAGCCATTGTCCTTTACGGCGGGCACCTCCGGTTTGCGCACCGGCTGAAACGCCCACCATTTCCGCGCCTCCTCGGTGTCGGATTTCTTCGTGATCTTCGCGGCGCCATCCCGCGAATCGGGCGCCCCCATCTGCACCCATTTTTCAAAGTCGGCGATGACGGCGTCCGGCAGTTTGCCGCCCTTCTTTTCCGGCGGCATCGCAAAATCCTTGTTCGTGTAACGCACGGCCTCGATGAGCAGCGACTCCTTCAAGTCCCCGGGCGCCACCGCCGGGCCATTGTCGCCGCCGCGCCGGATGCCCTCGCGCGTGTCGAGCGTCAGCCCGCCTTTGATCTTCTCGGAGTTCGCCGCGTGGCAGCTGTAACACTTGTCGGCCAGCACCGGGCGGATCTTCTTTTCGAAAAAATCGCGCCCTTCAGCGTTCAGTGTCTCGGTCGGCGCCGGTTCCGCGGCGAGCGCGGCGGCGGTGATGGCAAACAAGGCGGCGAATGGAAGCGGTTTCATCAGGTGGACGTTGGATGCAAAAAAATGTGCGACTCCACACAAACCCGCGCCTGCGAGTGAGGTTGCGCGCGACGTGGCAGTCTGTCGGCGCGGTCGCTCGACAAGCCCGGTGTTCCACCGCACCGTCCGCTTGTCGTGCTGTGAATTCGCCCCGCTCCATCCTCGTCCCGCTCACCCTCCTCGCGGCGGGCATCGGCGGCGCATCCGGCTACCTCGCCGGGCGCAGCGTCGCTCCTTTGCGCGAAGTGGAGACGACTTTGCAAACGGTCGACCGGGCCGCTGGAAGTGCCGCCGCGTGGGGTGACGAAAAAGCGGGAAGCTCGGGTTCGCGCACGGCGCCCTCGGATGCCGTCGCGCGACTGGGGAAATGGTCAGCCGAGCCGAATCGTTTGGTGCGCGAGCGCGGTTGGTTGCAGTTTTCGAAGGACTTGAGGGCCGACGAAATCGAGCCCGCGCTCGCCGCGCTGAACGGGCTCCACCCTGCGCGGCAGACCGAAGCCGCCACGGCCATCTTTTCCCGCTGGGCGCAGATCGCTCCCTCCGAGGCCGCTCGTCGGGCGGTCCAACTCCGGCTGAGTCTCCGTGAGTTTGGGCGAAGCGCGGTCGCGCGTGTGTGGGTCGCAAGTGATCCGGAAGCCGCGCTGGCTTGGGCCCATTCACAACCCACTCGCGTTGGAGCGCTGGGTGAATTCCTCGGCGCGCTAGCCGAGCGCGATCCCGCGCGAGCGGCGGCGGAAGTGGCCAAACTCAACGTGCAGGCGCTCAACGGCGGGGTCGGATCGACGGTCTTTGCCGCGTGGGCCCGCCGTGATCCTGGCGAGGCGATCCGGCAGGCGATGGCGTTGCCGATGCCGAGGACGCGCGGCGAGGCGATCGACGGCATTTTCGAGCAATGGGCGTGGCGCGATCCGCGGGCCGCCTTGGCCAAAGCGCAGGAGTTCGCGCCCGGAACCATGCGGCGACGCAGCATGGTCAGCGTTTTCAGCGCTTGGTCTGAGCGCGATCCGGAGGCGGCGACCACGGCCGCGCTCGCGCTGCCTGTGGGCGAGATGCGCTCGGAGGTATTGGGAAACTCGATCACCGAACTCGCGCAGCGCGACGCCGCTGCGGCCCGCGCGTTGGTCCAACAACTCCCGAATGGCCGCGAGCGGAACCAGGCGGTCCAGGCGGCGGCGGGCGTGCTTTTCGAGCGCGATCCGCGAGCGGCGGTCGAATTGGCGATGAGTCTTCCTGCGGGTGAAGCGCGCTCCGAGGCGCTGGGGAATCTCTTTTCGGAAATCACAGCCACGGCGATCCCCGAGATCCGGGCGTGGGTGGAGCAGACGCCGGAAGGAGCGGATCGGACCCACATCATGCAGACGTTTGCCAGTGGCTGGGCGCAAACGGATGCGCCGGCGGCGATCGAGTGGCTGAGGCGCAAGGCCCGGCCCGAGGCGCTGGACGATGGCGTGGCGGAGATCATCGGCGTCTGGGCCGCCAACGACATGGACGGGGCCTTGCGCTGGACGCAGTCGATGGCGCCCGGCGGTTTTCGGGATCGCGCGTTGGGAACGATCCTGGGCCGCGTGGCGGCGGAGGATCCCGCCAAGGCTGCGGCGTCGGTTGCGCTGCTCAGCCCGGCGGCTCAGTCCGGGCCCGCCCGGGTGATCTCCCAGCGTTGGGTATCCGTTGATCCCCTCGCAGCGGCGCAGTGGCTCGGCGGACTTTCACCGGAGGTCGACGTGACGAACGCCTATTCCGATGTGGCGCGTTCGTGGGCGAACTACGACGCGCGCCAGGCCGCGCAGTGGCTCGGCGACTTGCCTGCCGGCGCAAATCGAGACTCGGCCGTCACCAGCTACAGCCGGGCGGTGCGGGTGCTCGATCCAGCGGGCGCCGTGGCGTGGGCGGAGACCATCGCCGGCGAGCAACCCCGCGCCCGCGAACTGGGCGATCTGTTTCGCGTCTGGCAAAAGCGCGATGACGCCTCGGCGCGCGCGTGGCTCGATGCGACCGCCGCGTTGACCCCGACGCAAAAACAGGCGCTCCGCAAATGAACGAGACGATGGCTTCGATTTTCTCGCCACGCGTAATGATCGTCGTCTGCGCGTTGTCCGCCGGTTGGGTCGGCGGGTTTGTCGCGGGCGATATCTCATCGGCCCCGCCGTCCGGTGGCGCCCGGCCAGAATCCGCCGCGAGTCGTTCGCCAGTGCCATCGGCATCGAGACGTCGGGTGCCGCAGGAGTTGGCTGGGTTTCGCGATGCGGTGGTGAATGCGCTCCTTTCGCCACCATCCGATCAGCGCACGGAGGCGATCCTCGACGCATTCGCTTCGCTGTCTTTGGAGGATTTGCCGGCGACGCTCGAAAGCATTCTCACGTTGGGTGGGAATGAGCGGAGCGAATTGCTCCCGCGTCTATTTGCCCGCTGGGCGGAATTCGATCCGGCGGCCGCGGCGCAGCGCGCGTGTGAATTACCCGAGCATTTTCGCGATGGCGACAGCCTCGCGGCGGCACTCGAGCCGTGGGTGGCCACCGCACCCGACGCCGCGCGCGCATGGGCGGTGGCGCTCAAGAACGACGCGGCGCGCGGGTTTGCCGTTGAAACGCTCGCCGGCATCCTCGCCGAGGGCGATCCCGAGGGAGCGTTGCGTTTTGTCGAGGGCATTCCGTCGTCATCACTCACGCGTGGCACCCTGAGCGACGCCGCGAGTGCGATCTTTCGCTCGTGGGGCCTTCGCGACGGGCCCGGTGCGGCCCGCCGCGCGCTGTCGATGGCGCCCGGTGCGGGCAGACGATCGGCGGTGTTTGGCGCCGTGGGAGCCTGGCAGGATTCGGACCCGCGTGCCGCCTTGCAGTGGGCGCTCGGGATTCAAGAACTCGGACTCCAGCGGGCAGTGGTCTCGAACGCCGCCTACGCACTGGCCGCGCGGGACCCCGAGGGGGTGACGCGCGAGATTCTCGCGCTGCCGGAGTCGCCGATGAGGACCGCGGCCCTGTTCACATGCCTGCGGGCGATCAGCCAGGGCGACGTGGCGAGGTCGGAGGAGTTGGTGGCTCAATTCCCCCCGGGAATCGCCGCGGAACGCGCCCGCACGGCATTGATCTCGTTGATTGCGGAAAACGATCCGGCGGCGGCGGCGGCGCGGATGTCGTCGCAGGATTTGGGCAGCGAATATCTCACGCGCATGATCGCGGAGCGCTGGGCCGCGACGGACATCCCGGCTGCGCTCGATTGGGCGACGCAAATTCCCGTGGGCGATGCGAGGGAGAATGCCGTGGAGCGGGTCACGACGACATGGGCGGAGGCGGACCCGAAGGCGGCGCTCGCCTGGGTGCTCGCGCACCCGAATGCGAAGGATCCTTTCAGTCGCGGAAACGCGATCGTGGGCACGTGGGTGGAGAACGATCCCGAAGTCGCCGTCTCGTGGGCGCGCAGTCAGCCGCCGGGAGAAGGCCGGAATACCTACCTCGCTCGTGCGCTCGATGGATACGCGAATACCGATCCTGCGCTGGCCGCCGAAATCGCCGTGCGTGACCTCACGGGGGAGGCGCGGGAGGAGGCGGCTGGAAGCATCGCTGGCTCGTGGGCGGGCAGCGATCCCGCTGCGGCGGCCGCCTGGGCGGAGAAGCTCGGCGCGGTCGAGGTGCGTGAGAATGCGCTCGGTTCGGTGGCGCGCAGTTGGGCGGAGTCGGATTCCGGCGAGGCTGCAAAGTGGGTCCAGCGTCTGCCCGTCGGGTCGCCGCGCGACTCCGCACTCGCGGGCCTGGTCGAGACGGTCTCGAATCGGGATCCGGCCAACGCGGCGAAGTTCGTGCCGGGGATCGGCGATGCGGACAAGCGCGCGGAGGTGGCTGCGGAGGTTTTCCAAAAGTGGTCCGAGAAGGACCGCCCGGCCGCGACGCAATGGCTGAAGACGACACCAACGGTGCCGGCGGCGACGAAGCAGGCGTTGATGGATGTCGCCGCGCAGACCGACGATCGCGCGAAGTGACTCTTATTTGACGCCAGTCGCGAGGACGGTCTGGAAGTGCGGGCTCTCCGTCTCGCGAGACACGATGGCGATCTCGATGTCCGT
>JAYTDO010000181.1:0-1659 GCA_043735935.1 Chthoniobacteraceae bacterium | reverse complement strand
GAACAAAACCGCTCTGCTCATTCTCGGCTTTACCGCCGCGCTTTTTTCCGCCTGCGATAAGAAGTCCGCCGACACCATTTTAATCGGCGAATTTGCCTCTCTCACCGGCAAGGAGGCCACCTTCGGCATCTCCTCGCATGAAGGCACGGTGCTCGCCATCGAGGAGCTGAACGCGGCGGGCGGAGTGTTGGGCAAGAAGTTCGAACTGCTCACCGAGGATGATTTGTCCAAGGCCGGCGAACCCGCCACCGTGGTCAACAAGCTCATCTCCCGCGACGGCGTGGTGGCCATCCTCGGCGAAGTCGCCTCCAGCCGTTCGCTCGAAGCTGCGCCCATCTGCCAGCAAAACAAAATCCCGATGATCTCGCCGTCCTCGACCAATCCCAAAGTGACCGAGACGGGCGACTTCATCTTCCGCGTCTGCTTCATCGATCCGTTCCAGGGCACGGTCATGGCGAACTTCGCCAGCAAGACGCTGAAAGCGAAAAAGGTCGCCGTGTTCACCGACGTGAAGAGCGATTACAGCAAGGGACTCGCGAAGTATTTCAAGGAAGGTTTCACCAAGGCGGGCGGGCAGATTGTCACCGAGCTGGATTTCAACGGCGGTGACACGGATTTCAAGGCCCAGCTCACGGCCATCAAGTCGTCCAACCCCGACGCGGTGTTCGTGCCCAGCTATTACACCGATGCGGCGCTCATCTGCATTCAGGCGAAACAGCTCGGCTTGAACGTGCCGTTCTTCGGCGGCGACGGCTGGGAGAGCGAAGACTTGGTGAAAATCGGCAAGGACGCGATCGAGGGCCACTACATCTCGACCCATGCGGCACCGGATTCCCCGGACCCGCGGGTCAAACAATTCGTGGCCGCCTACAAGGCGCGCTTCAAGGGCAAGGCGCCTGATTCCCTGGCCATGCTCGGTTATGACTCCGCCATGATTCTCGCCGACGCCATGAAGCGCGCCGGCTCCACGGACGGCCAGAAGATCCGCGACGCCCTCGCCGTCACGAAGGACTTTGCTGCGGTGACTGGCAAAATCACGATCAACGCCCAGCGCGACGCGACCAAATCGGCGGTGATCCTCCAGATCAAGGGCGGCGAGTTTCATTACGTCGAGACCATCAACCCGTAACCAGCAACGCCACGCGTGGACTGGTTTCTTCAACAACTCATCAACGGCCTCGCGCTGGGTTCCATCTACGCCCTCGTCGCCATCGGCTACACGATGGTCTATGGCATCCTCCGCTTCATCAATTTCGCCCACAGCGACGTGCTGATGCTCGGCGCGTTCGCCGCCTACTTCCTCGCGCCGGCAGTCGCCAAAGTTTTGCCAGCGCAATCCATCGGCGGGGCGTTGGTGGTGATCGCCCTCTCGGCGGCCATCTGCGCGGGGATCGGAATGCTGATTGAATTCCTCGCCTACCGCCCGCTGCGCAACCGGCCCAAGCTCACCGTTCTGATCACGGCCATCGGCGTGTCGTTGTTCATCGAGTTCACCTGCCAGCACGATCGAGTCTTCGGCGCGAAGACGAAGCCGTTTCCCACGCTGCTCGCGCAAAGAGATTTTGTGATCGGCGGCCTGTCCGTGAACAGCAATGACGTGGTGGTGGTGGTGGTGACCGCGCTCCTGCTGGCCGGCCTGTGGTTCATCGTGCAGCACAC
>JAYTDO010000180.1:0-3098 GCA_043735935.1 Chthoniobacteraceae bacterium | reverse complement strand
CCGGTCAGGGTCCGGTCAAAGAGCCGCACCAGCAACTGCATCTGGTCTGGCCCCGCGTGCTGGGCGTCGAGCTTTTCCAAACTGAACCCACCCTTTTTCTCATCCGCGTCATGGCAGTCCGCGCAGTGCGCTTCGAGAAATTCCCGGCCCGCGGGCGTGAGCCCGGCAGCCACGAGCGGCGTGGCGCTCACGAGGACGAGTAGTGGAATGCAAAAGCGCAAGGCGATGGAAGGTAGTGGCATGTTTAGAAATCGGTCTTGGTCAGCGCGAGCTGCCCGTCTTTGAGACTGGCAAGGTAAACCACGCCATCCGGGCAAGCTTGGAGCTTTATTTCACCGAGGTCGGGAATGTGAACCGTGACCTCCCGCGCATCGCCCTCCGCGACCCACGCGGTGACGAGCCACTCCGCGCGCTGGCGGTGCTTTCGCGCCAGCACGCGCGCGTTTTTGTCGCCAGTCGGGAATTCAAAAGCGGGCGAGTCCTTCGAGATGCGATGCTTGTCCGGGCCGGGCAGCAAGTCGCCGTTGCGCAGGAAATCTTCGAGGTGCGAAAAGGTGGCGTGAACCCGCGCGAGGGCGGTGATTTGCTGGAGCCAGTGCGGCGGCTGGTCGGGCGCGAATGTCTTACTAAATCCATCCTGCCCGAGATACTGATAGTAGCCCGCGTTCCCGCCGATCATCCCCGCCGTGTAGTAGCATTTCAAAAATCCCGTCCACCGCGCGATGTCGCCGTGCGAGTGGCCCTTTTCGCCCTCCCAGCCGCCGCTGAGCCAGTTGTAGGAAAGCGGTCGGCCCCCGGCGATTTCGAGCGAAGCAGCGTTCAGCACCATCGTGAGCATGTCCTGCGGGCCGGTCCACCCGCTGTTGATATGCGAGAAATACGACTCGTTGCTCGGCAGGTCCGAGATGTCCTTGAAGGCCGCCCACGAGTAGCTCCACACATCGTCCGCATTGATGCTGCGATGCGTGCCCCCGCCGCAAGTGTAGTAGATGTAAAGCTCACGGTCCGGTGCCGCATCGCGCTCCGCCTTGGTGATGATCGCCTGCCCGTGCGCCTTCCGCTCGGACGTAAATTCCAGCCAAGGCTTATCGCCTTTCGCCTTCATGATTGCCGGGTCTTTCTCCCAGACCGGCTTCCAAAATCCCGCCACGCCCAGTCCGTATTCGCCGGTGTTCAGCACGATTGCGATGGGGCACTTCGCGTGCAGTTTGCGGATGGGCGCGGCGCTCAGTTCACCCGCTTCCTGCCAGAAAGAATCCGGTGCCATCGGGCTCAACACCGTCTTCATCTGCGGGTTCCATTCCGTGTCTTCGAGCGACACTTCATTCTCCGCGACAAACTTCCCCTGCGCGTCGCGCGTCCACGCTTCCGGCACCGGAGCCTTCGGCAATTCACGTGAGGTGGTGATGTAAAGCGGGTATCGCTTCGGGTCCGAAACGGCCAGCGCGAGCAGCTTCCCCTCGCGGCTCGTGGGGTCGTTGATCGCCTGGTCCACGCGGTCGTGACCGGCGACGCCAAATTCCAGCGCGTAGCCCCAATCCTCCGCCAGCGCGACGCGAACATCGTCATCCATATCCCAAGCAAACCGCGTGAGCCTTGGCAGCGTGTGCCCGGTGCGAAAATTCGGCTTCGGCTGCGCGCGGAGCCATTCCGCCGGAGTCACCGCAGCAGGCGGCGCGGGGAGATCTCCCGGTGCGGCGAGCAGCGGAGTGAGCCAGGTGAGGAGGACGGTGAAGATGGGTGATTTCATGGCGGTGATAATCTTCATTTTTCTAAAAATCATCATTCTGTCTCACGCCAACCCCAGCCCGCGCATCGTCCCCTTCGAGGTGGAGAATGTGCCTGCCTCGATGCCGAGGCGCTGGAGCATCGAGACGAAGAGATTTGCCAGCGGGTAATTGTTCGTCGTGTCGAATGCGAGGTGCTGGCCGTGCTTGAAGCCGCCGCCCGCGAGCAGCGGAAAGGCGAAGGCGATGAGAATGGCGACGGCTCGGTTCATGGATGCGGAGATTACCCCGAGGGCCGCGGGATCGAAGCGGATAGGTCAAAGGAACTTCCCGCAGCCACGAGTCTCAAAGCCGCCCGGAACTATTTCACCTCGGGATTCGGCTCAGCGCTGCCTTCCGCGAGCCCGAGCGCCCATTTGATCCCGCCGAGCAGATGCGCATGGTATTGCTTGCTCGTCTCCACCGGATTCTTCCGATCCTTTAGCGCCGGATCATCGCTCCAAAGGTCGTCGCGATGTCCGAGCCCCGTATAAAACACGCGCCCCTGCCCCGCCTTGCGGCACCACGACACCGGGAAAAATCCGCTCTCCTTCGGTTTGTTCGGATGATGATTGAGATACCAAAGCGCGCGCACCTTCGCGCGATCCTGGCTCTTGATCAGATACATTTCCTCCTGCGTCAGATCCCATTTCTCGCCGATCCCCGCGTTCGCCGGATGCGCCCGATCTGCCGCGATGAGATCCGCCGGCACCTGCAAGCCGTGCGTGTCGAACTCGCCTTGCAACATCTCGATATACCCGCGGAAGCCGTGAAACGTATCGCTCGCCGAATGAATCGCCACAAACCCGTGGCCCTCCTCGATCCACTGGATGAACCCCTCCTTGTCCGGCAGCGGCAAGTCCCCCGTCGTATTTGCGAAAATGACCGCATCGATTCCCTGCGCCCGCAGATTCTCCGGCGAAAGCTTCGTCATCCGCACCTTCATATCCGCGTTCCAGGCCGTCTCCGTTTCGAACTGCTTTTTGTCGCCATCCTCCGCGTTCCACTTCGCGATCGCCTCCTCAAATTTCTTCTGCTCGGCGGCGAATTTCTGCATCTCCTCCTGCATCCTGGCTTTCGCCTTCTCATCCGCATCCGGCTTCAAATCGTCGGGCTTCTTCGGCGCGCTCGGCTTCCGCATCCGCGGCAGCGGGGATTGATTCACCAGTTCCACGACCTTGAACGCCCCCGATTCCTCGCCCAAGCGCTGGAGCGTCTTCTCCGCGAGAGGAATCGAGTCATGCCGATAGCCGTAGGTCACCGTGCAGACGACGACTTTTTTCGGCTCCGCCGCATGGACGGCGGCGGCGAGTGATAGAAGAGCGAGAAATG
>JAYTDO010000179.1:0-4803 GCA_043735935.1 Chthoniobacteraceae bacterium | reverse complement strand
CACGATCCCTGCGAAGTCGGGATGGCAATTGAGGCCGGTGCCGACGGCGGTGCCGCCGAGGGGCAGTTCCTCGATGGCGGCGATGGCGTTGCCCGCGCGGAGGCGGGAAAGTTCCATCTGTTTGGCGTAGCCGCCGAACTCCTGGCCGAGGCGGACGGTGGTGGCGTCCATGAGGTGCGTGCGGCCGATCTTGATGACGTCCCAGAACTCGAGGGTCTTCTTTTCGAAGGCGCCGTGGAGCTTTTCCAGGGCGGGCATGAGGTGTTGGCGGACCCGTTCGCCGACGGCGACGTGGATGGCCGTGGGGATGATGTCGTTGGAGCTTTGTCCGAGGTTGACGTGGTCGTTCGGGTGGACGGGGGTCTTGCTTCCGAGGGGCTGGCCGGCGAGCTGCGAGCAGCGGTTGGCAAGGACCTCGTTGATGTTCATGTTCGTCGAGGTGCCGCTGCCGGTCTGGTAGATGTCGACGGGGAAGTGGTCGTCGTGGAGGCCGTCGATGACCTCGCGGGCGGCGCGTGCGATCAAGGCGGCGCGGTCTTCGTCGAGGCGGCCGAGCTCGAGGTTGGCTTCGGCGGCGCTCCATTTGATGAGGCCGAGGGCGCGGATGAATTCGCGGCCGAAGCGGATGCCGGAGACGGGGAAGTTCAGGACGGCGCGCTGCGTGGAGGCGCCGTAGAGTGCGCCGGAGGGGACTTCCATGTTGCCCATGGAATCTTTTTCAATGCGTGTATCGGACATAGGGATACCGCAGAGGATGGCGCGGATGCCGCGCGTTTGGGAAGCGGAAACCTGCCGCTAGTGCTTGCCGTTGCCGTTGCGGGCGCTTCCGTTCAGCGCGTGGCCATTGACGTGGTGTCCGTTGGCGCCGTTGATCTTGCCGTTGCCGTTGATGTGGTGGCCATTGGCCGTGCGCCAGAATTTGGTGACGAACATCGGCGGGAGATTTTGCAGGCAGTATTCGCTGTCGGCGCGGGCGAAGTGGTCGCAATGGCCGCGGCTGCGGAGTTCATTGGTGACCTGGTAGATGATGAAGGCGGCGTGCGGCTCGGGGGCGAGGACTTCGTAGGTGTGCCGGAGGAGCTCGCGTTTTTTGTTGGCCTCGAGGATGGAGAAGGGGATGCCGGAGACGACGTAGTCGCAATGCGGGAGGGAGCGGGCGGTGAGCTCTTCGGAGAGGCGGGCGGCGTCGGTGTTGAGGACGGTGACGCGTTTGTCGTCGCGAAACTGCATGGTGAGATGCTGGGAGAGTTCGGAGTCGAGCTCGAAGAGGAGGAGGTGCGAGTGGGCGTCCATGCGGCGGACGATTTCGCGCGTGTGGCAGCCTTCACCGGGGCCGAATTCGGCGATGACGCGGGGGGCCGTGAAGTCCATCCGATCGGCGACCTTGCGGATGAGCGTGCGCGAACTGGGGATGATCGAGCAGACTTGGGTAGGCCGTTGGAGAAATCGCTTGAGGAAGAGGGCGCTCATGAAGGTTCCGCGGAATTTTGAAAGGCGCAGACTGTATGGGCGGCGCGCTGAATGGCAAGCGTCGGATGCGAAGGCCCGTGACGCTCAACGCGGGGGCTTGATGACGACGATGGTTTTGGGCGCGTCGCCGAGGGTCGCATTGCCGGCCGGCGCGCGTAGCTTTACGGTGAAGGTCTGGCTCGGCTCGTCTTTCGTGTCGGTGAGGATCGGGACCTGGATCGTGCGGTCGCTCGTGTCGCCAGCGGGCCACGTGAGGGTGCCGTGGGTGGCGGTGTAATCGAGGCCGGCGCGGGCGGTGCCGTCGATGGTGGTGAAGTCGCACGAGGCTGCGGTCGCGGCGTTGCCGATGCGGCGGACGACGAGCGTCACGCTCCCGGCGTTTTCGGCGATTTTCACGATGCTGTCGCGGAACGAGATGGCGCTGGCGCGGTAGGTGATTTCGAGGATCGGTCGTGAGGCGGGTTGAGTTTGATTTTCTGAGAGGATGACGCGCCACGCGTCCGGGGAGTCGAGCCGCAGCAGCCAGCCGTAGTCGATCGCACCGCCGGAAATGGCGGCGACTGTGTTCGTCACGTCGAAACGCACGGTGTCGTTCGGAAGGAGCGGGGCGACCGAGAATTCCTGAATGCGTGCGGCTTCCGTGTCGTCCGCATCGACGCCGCCGATGAAGGAGTTCCACGTGGCGTTTTCATCCCACGCGATGAGCATCCGGTGGAGCGCGACGCGCGCCGGGACGGACGCCGTGCCGTCGCCGCTGCCGGGTCCGGTCGTGACGCGGAGTTGTGCTGAGACGATGTCGACGCCGGGCGGAAGTTGGCCCGGGGTCGCGCCGAAGGGGTTGTCGAACCGGATGAGTGTTTGCTGATTCGGTGCACCGCCGACTCCGCCGAACGCGCTCGTCCCGAAGCTCGCGTTGGGACTTTCCTCGCGAAGGAAGGTATCGTGCGCGCCGCGGTAAGCGTAACCTGCGCGGAAGCCGCGAGTGGCGACGGGTGATTCCCCAGAGAAAATTCCGGTGATCGGGCCGACGTTCTGCGCGCGGCCCATCGCCGTGATGCCGGAGAGTTCGGTGAGCAGGCGCAAAAGATGGTGGAGCGTCCACGCGCCACTGTTGACTCCGGGCTGAAGGTTGGCACCGACCAGGACGGTCGGGATGCGGTTCGCCGAGCGGTAGTCGTCTTCGTCCCAAGTGACGATAAGGAGCGAGTTGTGTGCTTCGGCCCAAGCCGCGTACGCGCCGAGGCGAGCCTGGAGCCAGCGGTCGCCGCGCCGCACCGCGTCATGGCTGGTGTGCATGTCGTGTTCTTCATTTGGCACGACGAAGGCGACGTCGGGCAGCAACGTGAAGTCGCTGGGAAAGGCGCTGAATGGCTGGTTGATCGCCGGTGGAAGGGTGTTGGTCGGGCGCGGATCTGCGGAGGACTGCCAGTTCGTCCAGGGCGCGTGTTTTCGAGCGTAGAGGATGCGGGATTCGCCGTTGAAAAGTCCGGTCGTGAGTTCCGTGGCAGCGTCGCCGGGAGCCGGGAGATTTTCGCTGTAGCCGACAAAGGACTTCCCCGCAGCGAGGAGGGCCGCCGCGAGGTTCGGGGCGGTGAATGGGAGAGCGCCAGGGATTCGGTCGTGGTTCACGCCGTTGGCCGAACCGCTGAAGAGCTCGAGGTAGTTCGGCTGGCTCGGATGAGTGACGCCCGCCATGTTCGTGAGTGAAATCCCTCGGTCGGCCAGCGAGTTGATAAACGGCGCGTCGATGCGGTTCCCGATGATTTGTGTCTTCGAGTGATTTTCCTCCATCACCACCACGATGTGATCGAATTGCGGCAAGCCTGCGTAGACGACAGGACCGGCGAGGAAGACGAGATGGAGAAGCGCTTTCAAATCAGGAGGCAAAACGCTTTAAGCCGGAAAACGCCGACTGCAAGGGGCGGTGACGGCAGGCGCCGGCGATCGTCGGATGAGAAAGACGGGACGAGTGGCTCTGAAATTGCGTCGCAAATATGAAAATTTCGCTTTCCCTGGGGCACAGCTTGGTATTTATAGTAATTCAGAGATGTCTCAAAGCCCCATGCATAACTTGATGACCGTGAAAGAGACCGCCGAGTATCTGCGCATTCCGCTACCGACGGTTTATTACCTCGTACAGCGTGGCCAGTTACCCGCCATTCAGATCGGCGGACGGTGGCGGGTGAAGAAGGACGCGCTCGATCGCGACGTGCTTCGCGAGGAGGAGCAGGGCCAGCCCACGGTGCTCGTCGTGGACGACGACGAGGCGATCCAGACGATGTTTAAGCTCTTTCTCAAAAAGGCGGGATTCAGCCGCCTCGTCGTGGGCACCGGCAAGGATGCGCTCGCCGCACTCGAAAAACAAAAGTTCGAGCTTTGCTTCCTCGATCTTCAACTGCCGGACATTACCGGCGACGAGATTTACGCGGTCGCCAAGGAAAAATACCCGGATCTTCCGATCGTCATCGTCACCGGTTATCCCGACAGCGACATGATGAACAACATCTTGAAGTTCGGCCCGGTGACGATGCTCAAAAAGCCTCTCAAGGTCGAAGATCTCGAAGGCACCCTGCGCCATCTCGGACGCAAGGCGCCGGGAAAGACGGTCAAGGCCGCGTAGTCCGCGGAGCCGCTAAGTCACAGCGTCGGACGGGCTTTGTGCCAGTCGGTCGCCTGCTCGTATGCGTCGGCGATTTGGAGAAGCTCCGCCTCCGCAAAAGGTTTACCGAGCAGTTGAAGGCCGATGGGAAGTTGCTTTCCATCCACGCTCGCAAAGCCGCACGGGATGCTGATCCCGCAAATGCCGGCGAGGTTTGCCGCGATCGTGAAAATATCCGCGAGATACATCTTCAACGGATCGTCACTCCGGTCGCCGACCTTGAACGCGACCTCCGGCGAGGTCGGGCAAATGATCGCGTCCACCTTCTCAAAGGCGCGCGAGAAATCGTCGCGGATCAACGTCCGCACCTTCTGCGCCCGGAGGTAATACGCGTCGTAATAACCGCTCGATAGTACATACGTCCCGAGGATGATGCGCCGCTTGACCTCCGGCCCGAAACCCTCCTCCCGCGTCCGACCGTATTGATCGAGAAGCCCGGTCGCATCCTTCGTCCGGTGGCCGTAACGAACGCCATCGAAGCGCGCGAGGTTCGCCGACGCCTCGGCTGTGGCGACGATGTAGTAAACGCCGACGGCGTGTTCGGTGTTTGGCAGCGAGACCTCGACGATCTCCGCTCCGAGCGATTCGTAATGGCGCACGGCGGCGCGCACGGCGGCGTCCACCTGCGGGTCGATGCCGTCGATGAAATACTCGCGCGGCATGCCGAGGCGCAC
>JAYTDO010000178.1:0-17242 GCA_043735935.1 Chthoniobacteraceae bacterium | reverse complement strand
TGATCCGGACGGAGTCGCGTCGGCGACCTTGCGTTGGCATCTCGACGGCATCACTTCCTTCACCAATGTCGCGATGCGTGACGACGGACTGGGCGGCGATATTTTTCCGGGCGATGGGGTTTTCACTGGGAGCATCCCCGCGCAGAGCGCCGGGGCTTTGGTTGTGTTCCGCGTCGAATCGAGCGACGCCGCCGGGACGCCCTTGAGTTCGATTTTCCCGCCGGATGCTCCAGTGCATGAATGCACCGTCCGTGTCGGGGACACGGCGCAGGGCGGGGACTTCAGCGCGTATCGACTCTGGATGACGGCGGCGAACGTCACGGCGTGGGCGAACCGGGAGAAGTTTGGAAACGAGCCGATCGACGTCACGTTCGTCTACGGCGGCGTGCGTGCGGTCTACGGATGCGGAGCTTGGTACGCCGGCAGCGAGGCGAGCACGCCGGGGTACAACTCGCCGGTCGGTAATCTCTGCGGCTATAACCTCGTGCTTCCCGCGGACGATCTCGTGATCGCGGAAGATCATTTCACCCTCGACTGGCCCGTGCGCGACACGACCGATCAGCGCGAGCAGTTGATGTTCTGGATGGCTGAGCAACTCCGGCTTCCCAATCTGCACCGACGTTACATCCATCTTTTCATCAATGGCGCACGGCGCGGGTCGATCTACGACGACGTGCAGCAGCCAGACGGAACGATCCTCAACGAGTTCATTCCCAATGACAGCAGCGGGCATTTGTACAAGACCAACAACTGGAACGAGGGTGCCGACGCCGCGAATTCGACGACCGCGGGCGTGAGTAACATCCTTCAGCACTACGACAGCGCCGGGCAGCACAAGCTCGCCCGTTACCGGTGGAACTGGCGGCCGCGCGCGGCCAGTTCGGCGAACGAGTTCGGCGACATCTTCACGCTGATCGATGCGGTCAACGCGACGTCCAACTATCAGGCGACGGTCGAGTCCGTCGTGGATGTGGATAATTGGATGCGCACGTTCGCGTTCCACGATCTTTGTTCGTACTGGGATTCCTTCGGGAACCCGAACACGAAGAACACCTATTTGTACAAGCCGCTCGC
The DNA here is from genome assembly GCA_043735935.1 of Chthoniobacteraceae bacterium. Classification (GTDB taxonomy): domain Bacteria; phylum Verrucomicrobiota; class Verrucomicrobiia; order Chthoniobacterales; family Chthoniobacteraceae; genus JANLQB01. The sequence continues at coordinate 16,168 of JAYTDO010000178.1, read as the reverse complement.
CGGCCGCTGGACGCAGTTCACGTGGGACATGGATGTCGGGCTCGGGGTCTTCAATGACCCCACGGATACGGCACTCTTCCCGAGCACCGCCGATCCGAAGGTGGACGCGCTTCAGGCGTTCGCGCCGTTTCGCCGGATTTACTGGCGGACCGTGCATCAGGCGTTTTCGACCTTTTTCAGCGGGGCCGGAGTGACAGCGCAGCTTCAGAAAAAGTATGACGCTCTGGCGGCCAACGGGGTCGGGGTGGTCTCGCCGTTCATCCAGAGCGGCGCCTACCCCTTGAGCGTCACCGCGTGGATCGATCAGCGTCGCACTTTCATGCAGACGCAACTCGACTCGGTCGCCGCGAACTTTGCGCTGACGAGTCCCTCGAACGTCACCGTCTCGACGCCAAGCGTGACGGTCACCGGCACGGCGCCGGTGAATGTCGAGACGCTCACGGTCAATAACGTCACGCTCCCTGTCGTCTGGTCGAGCGTCACGGCTTGGAACATTAGCTTTGTCCCCGCATCGGGCACGAATCCCTACGTGGTGCGGGCTTTCGACTACAACGGCGCCCTGGTCGGTTCCGCGACCGTCACGGTGACTTTCACCGGAACGAATGCGTGGCCGGCGCTCCGGATCAACGAATGGATGGCGAGCAACGGCGGCAGTGTCCTCGATCCCGCGGATGGTGCGTCGGACGATTGGTTGGAGTTGTTTAATCCCACCGGAGCTGCCGTGAGCCTGACCGGCTGGCGGATCTCGGATTCTTCGCCGACGCCTACGGAATTCGTCATCCCTTCCGGCTACAGCCTCAGTGCAGGCGGGCGTTTGGTCGCGTGGTGCGACGATCAGACCATTCAAAGCTCGGCGCCCGCGTCGCTCCATCTTCCGTTCAAACTCTCGATCAGCGGTGAAACCCTTACGCTCACCGCTCCTGACGGGACCATCGTCGACACCGTGACTTTCACTCAACAGGTCACCGACGTCAGCCAAGGCCGGAGCCCCGATGGCAGTGCGACGATCGCTTTTCTCGGCGCTCCTACCGCCGGCAGTGCCAACCAGGCTCCGATTTCCTCGCCCGCCGCCTCGGCCACGACGTCCACGCCCGGTACCGTCAACATCACGGTGACTGCCACGGCCGGATTTAGCTACCGTCTCCAGATAAAGGACGATCTGAACGCGGCGACGTGGACCAATCTGGGTTTGGCGGTCACGGCGAGCGGGAACAGTGTCACGTTCACGGATACCCCGGGCGCGCAGACGCAACGCTTTTATCGCGTTGTGCGGAGCCCGTAGCGGCGACACGCGGGCCGGGGGCTCAAACGGAGCGGGTAATGGGGTACCACATGAGGGCGATGAAGGAGCCGCCGATGCTGAAGCCGATGAATGCGAATAGGTGAGACATCTTGTTTGTTTGTTGCGGTCACAGCCTTGCCAGCGCGGCCCGGCGCTGCCCGCCCATTGCGGAATGCCGACCGTTTATTGCCTCCCTTCGTGCGGCCCTCGCTCCGTGAAACGGTGAGCACGTCGCTATAACGAGTTTCTCCTTTTTATCCCCGGCCGCGTCCTCCATCTTCGCGCCACGATGAAATCCCGCATCCTTGTCGCCGTTGCGATTCCATTCATCCTCTCGGGAATGACGGCCTGCAAACAGGAGGCCACGCCCGACCAGAGCGCCGAGGTGCAACGCCTCGCAGCGGAACTCGCGCAGGCCCGTGCGGAACTCGTGCGATCGCAAAAGGATGCCGCGGCGAGAGTCGAGGATGCGGGCGCAGCCGCGGCCGATGCGGCGAAGGCCCTAGCGGATGACACTGCCAAGCGGATGCAGGAAAAGGACGCGCGGTTACGGGCGGCGCAGGTGGAAATTACGGAGATGAAACGACGCGATTCGTGGGTCTATGCGGACGCGAGTTCCGCGTTTCAGAAGGGCGTCACGTCCACTGCGTTGGATCGCTACCAGCAATTCCTTAAAGACTATCCGCAAAGCCCGCTCGCGGTGGACGCCAAACGCGCGATCGCGGAACTCAGTACGAAGAACGACAAAGAAGCTCGCTGGCGTGCGAACCTGATCGATCCAAAAAAAGAGGAACGCGAACTCCTCCAGCGCATCGCCGACGGGATCGCCACTGCGGAAGAAGTCGCGCCGCTGCTGCGCCGCAGAACTTCGGCGGAGGTCATCAAGATCATGGGCGGACCGAGCAAGACCTACCGGAACGGAACGGAACTAGGTTACGTGGACAAGGTGATCGACGTGAAGACGGGAGGAAAGGGGACCTTGATCTTAACGCTCGAAGAAGACCGCGTGGTGGCCGTGCGCCTCGGGTATGCGGGGCGCGAAATCAAACCGTAGGTAACGCGGCGCGAGGGTTACGGTGCCGGCAAAAACTCCAGCCATCCGAAACGGCTCGGAGTGTGAAAGGTGTCGGTGAGCGTGGGACTCCACGCGAGGAAGCCCCGAGTCGCGGTGTCGTGGCGAAAGAAATTGATGCGCCAGCGAGTGCCTGGCTCGGGCGCCGTTAGCGAAATGGCGCGGAGCGGAATGCGAACCACCAGGCGCCAGATCCGCGCCGACTCATCGATGCTCACCGCCGACTCCATGCGGCTGTTCCATCCAAAATCTTTCGCGGGCAGATCGCAGTCCAAGTCGAGGCTGTCGCCGTTCGGCGCCCACTCGTATTCCGAATAATGGTCCGCCTTTGCCGGATCCGCGCCGACGAACGCTTCCACGACATCCTTGTCCCAAAGGCCGATGCGCTCGGTGGCCTGCTTCGTGGGAAAGACGGTCAGCTTTTGGTAGGGGCATTCGTAGGCGAGGTAGAGGAACTCGGATGTCCAAAGAGCACGAACCGTGGTGCTGATGTCCGGGCGTGCCTGGGCGTCGGTCGATTGGTATTCGAGGTGCACCGGGGTCGCGGCGCGCCACTCCGCTTCGGCGATTTGGCCATCGGGCGGGAAATCGCGCGCGGACCGTGCGGCTTTCAGCACCGGCAGCGGAAGTGATCGCGCAAGGAGTCGCCGCGCGTTGTCGAAATAGATTTGGCGCAGCGTGGCCGGAGGAAGGTGGATGGAGCTGATTTTCCACGCACCCTGAATCGGCGTCATGTGAGTCCAATCTCGGTCGTCGGTTTCCAGCCAGCGCCAGCACTTGTCGTAAAATGCGACCGCGTCGTCGTCGCTCGGTTGATCTGCGTCGCCGCCGGAGCCGAGGATCAGCTTGTCATAAACCATGAAGTCCGTGGCGAAGAAAATGCGTCCCGCATATTTTTCGAAGAGGCGCCGGACCCGCTCCGGTTGCTGGCGGCCGAGTTCGGGAATCCGCGCCGCAAGATCGGCATTCATGTTCGGCCGCGAATCGAGCGCGTGTTCCACCCAATCGAGATCCTCGGCGTTATTGGCAAAGTGGACACTCACGAAAGTCGTCTTTGGGTTCCGCGCGATGACGCGGTCGAGCGCTGCGAGGAGATCCTCACGTGGCGGAAATTTCGACGCATCGCCAAACCACCACGAGCGATGGTCTTTCAGCTCCGTCCAGCGTTCGTTCTTCTCGTCGTAGGGAAGCCAAAATGCGCGCGGGTCAGCCACGTGGATCGAGACGGGCATTCCGAGTTCGCCGCACCTGCGCCAGACGCCGTCGAGCTTGGGATCGTCGATCTTGATGAGTTCCCGTTTGGCGTCGCGGAGGAAAAGCCCGAGGCGTTTGTATTCCTTCAGTCCTGCCGCGCCGAGTCGACGTCCTTCATCAATCTGCGCAGCGACACTCCCGGCGAAGTCCGGTTCATTCCAGCCCGCGTAGTCAAGGTTCATGTAATGGACGAACCGCCCCGGATACAGGCGGTCGGCGGTTTCCTTGACGCGCTCGAATTCGGATTTCTCGCCGGGCGGATGCGTCACCGTGCCGCCGCTCAGATTTACACCGATGCCGATGCCGGCGCGGTCCATGATTCGAACCGTCGTGGCGAATTGCGCCGGCGAACCGCCGACGTGCAGATGCATGTCCACGACCCGTCGCTCGGCTCGCCAATCCGCGGGCGAGTCGGCTGCGTCAGCACGGAAGGCGGCGATTCGTGCAGCCGCAAAGATCGCGGCCAAAGCCCGCGGGCACCATCGCTGCGAGTGGATTCCCACGAGTGTCGTGCCGGTTTGCCGCCCTAGTGCGCCGCGTCGAGGTGCTCTTTAAGAAGGTCCATGCCGAAATCGTGATCGAAGTCGCGCCAGATGCTGTGAACGTGATTCGCGTCATTCTGCGTGTTGTCGTATTCGAGGACAAAATGCCCGCCCTGCACGCGGTAATAATGCGGCTGGCCCAACTCGAAACCCCCGGCCCACGCGAAGAAGAGTTTGTCCGCGCCGGCTTTTTCCACTTTGGCAAATTCCTCGGCGGCGACATCAGCACGGCAGCGAAACAGATATTCCTTCACGAGCTTCAAAAGCGCGGCCTGCTGCGGTGCGGTGAGTCTGCTTTGCGCGATCCCTTCCGGCTTCGTCTGCTCCACCCGCTTCGGGTCGTTGAGAATTTCCTTTGGCGCCTCGGCCAGGATCACCGCCGCCTTGAGTTGTTCGGCATCGAGCGATTTGACGAGCGCGCGGCCCATGTCTTCCTCGACTCCGAGCAGCCGTGTGCCGGTGCGCGGACCGTTGCGGACTTCGCCCGGATTCGTTCCGAAGAAGGAAGGGGTCATCGACGGTGCGGTTTTCCCGGCGACGGTGAAATTGAGCGAAAGGTGATGCCCTTCGACGCGCCAGCCCCAGGAATCCTTTCCGGGTGTCCCGAAGATCGAGATGAAATACCGCTCGGGATCGCGGACCGCGCCGCCGACCTTGTCTTTCTCCATGTCGGCGAGCACGGCCTCGAGGCTCATGATCGAAACCGCCTTCGCGTAACCGCGATTGCTCAACCCCGTGGCGAGAAGGGCCTGCGCGAGGAGGCGCTGTTCCTGGGTCATTTCCTTGATCTGCAGTCCCTTTCGTTCGCGCGGGATGAAGTGCCAGTTCGCGCGCTCGGCATCGGGAAACTCAAACGTTGCCTTGGCGCGTTGCTCGGGAGTGAGCGTGCCAAGGAGGTTGATCGCGGCGGCGGCCATTTCGAGGCCGGCCTCGTGAGCAGGCGCCGGAGCGAAGAGGGCGAATGTGAGGGCGAGAGCTGTGAGCGGGGTTTTCATGGGATGTAAGAGGTGAGTTTATTTGGAAGGGATTTGCCAGCGTTCGTCGAAGAACCCCGCATCGACCACGAGGCCGGGAGCTTTGTTGTTCGGCGGAGTCTTTAGGTCGATGACGGCCCAGTCGGGCAATTTGGGCGTTTGTTGCGAGTTGGTCGTGTTGCTGCCTTCGCGGAAGGTGAAGCTGCTGTTGATGACGACGTATCGCTCGGGGTTGAGCGGGTTCGGGAAGATGAGCACCGGCGCGTGATCGGCTGGGCTCACGTCGAGTTGGCCGAGCGTGAGTTTTTGCGCGTTCCAGGTGAGGGGAAGCCGAGGCAGGATCTTGGTGAGCACCGCATTGCTCGATGGATCGCCCCACAGGATGAGGTTCGCCTTGGCGATGATCTCCGGCGTGATTTTCGTGTCGTCGATCACGCGCGCTTCGCCCCGGAAGACACGGCGCCATTCCGAGATCGCGCGTTCGAGTTCGCCTCTGCTCCAGGCGCCGATCTTTTCGTTCAGAGGCTTCCCGGTCGGGCGCACGAAGACGAACGAATCCATGAACGCGTCATCGATGGGGCCGGTAAGGCCGTGTTTTTTGTGAAGCCCGGTGCCGAAGTCGGGCGGCAGGCCCTGCCACTTGCCGCCGAGTTTGCAGAATTTCGCGGTCCAGAAATCCTTCACCGGCGGTCCGGTGAGTTCGTTGCCGTCGATGACGACCCGCGGCGGATGCGTCTTGTCGAGCGGCGCGGGTGCGACGGGCAGCGCAATGGTGAAAGCAGCGACGTTTTTCGTCGTGATGCGAAAGGTGCCTTCGTCGACGAGTTCGGCATTCACGTCCGCGCGCTCCCAGTGCTTTTCCAACTGGTCCACGGTGATCCAGTCCATCGTGTTGTAGCGCAGCGTGTAGGTGGTGAAACGCACCTTCGGGGGCATCGCGGCGCGGCCTTTGGCGACGAGTTCATCGATCCGGGCGGCGAGTTTATTCTTCGTCTCCGGCTCGTATTTGTGCGCGGTGTTCGGGCCGATCATCCTCTCCATCGTTAACCCTTCGGCCGCCGTCGCCTTTTCCATCAGGTCGGCGCTCTGTTTCTGGGGGTCAATCTCGCCGCTGTAGGCGATCAGGTTCGTATTCGCGAGGTTGCCGGCGTAAGCGGTCGCATCGTAGTCGCGCCACAACACCTGTTCCCACCACGGCGGCGGCTCTTTGCCTTCGCCAAAAACCTTGGCGTAGATCGCCGTTTCGGCGAACCCCGCACCCGGCGACGTCGCGCACCAGAGTCCGGCGTAGTGCGTGGCGAAGTGCCAAACCGACGCGCCTCCCATCGAAAAGCCGAGCACGCTCACCCGGCGCGAGTCGATGGGGAACCGCTGCCGCACATCGTTCCATGCCTCGAAAAGATCGGTCTCGCCGGCGAACTTACTGGCGTTGCAGAAGCGTCCGTAAAGTTGAACGACCAAACCACCGCCGGGCGTAAACTCAGGTTTGCCTTTGAGTTGGCTGTTCACAAATGCGAGTTCGGACAGCGTGTCGTTGCGGCCGTGGAGCCAGATGGAAAGCGGGCGAGCCGTCTTGTCACCGGGCTTCCAATCGCCTGGAACCAGCAGGCCGTATGGCTGAACCGAACCGTCGATTTTCGAGATGTATCCACGGACCGAAGGGCCGGTAGCCGAGACCCATGACGGCGCGCCGGCGCGGAGTTCCTTCGCGCGCTGTGCGCCGAGGACGAGCAGGTTCTTCGCGACGGGAAATTGTTTAGCATCGAAGAACTCGTTGTAATCGAGCGCATATCGGACGGCGTTGTGAAAGACCTGCACGTCTGGCAACAACGCGAGAAGCGCGGGCTTTGTCCGCAGTTCGATCCGCAGGGCCTCGATATCCTTGCCCAGTGCGGCGATGCCGGAAGTGAGTTCGGCTCGCTCGGCGTCGGGGACGGCGATGCCGGGCGGCGGATTCTGCTTGGTTGGTGGTGGTGTCTGCGCGTTTGCGGCGACGACGCCGAGGAGGACGAAGAGGAAGCGTTTCACGATGAATGAGGATGAAGCCGATGCGCTACTTTTTCGGCAAAGCCCAGCGCTCGTCGAAGAATCCAGCGTCGATGATTTGCCCGGGCCATTTGCCATCGGCGGGTGTGTCGATGTTGACGATCGCCCAATCCGGCAACTTCGGCGTCTGGTCGGAATTATTGAGAAGGGCGTCTTCGCGGAAAGTCGGGCCACTGTTCAGCACGACGTATTTTTTGGGGTTGAGCGGGTTCGGGAAAATGAGGACGGGTGCGTGGTGCGCCGCGTCGTATTTGACGCCGTTGATTTCGAGCGCTTTGTCGCTCCATTGGTAGGGCATTCCGAGCGGGTCGCCGGTGTGTCCGCCGTTTCGGACTCCGAGGACGGCCATGCTGGCTAGGACGGCGTTCGAGGAAGGATCACCCCAAAGCACCAGATTGTTGTTCGCGATGTCCTCCTTGGTGACCGCGGTGTCGTCCTTTACCGGAGCTTCGCCGCGGAAAACTCGGCGCCAGAATTCGATCGCGTGTTCCATCTCCGACTTACTCCAAGCGCCGACGGCGGCGTTGAGGGGCTTCCCGGTCGGGCGCACGAACAGGAACGAGGACATAAACGCGTGATCGATCGGTCCGCAGAGGCGGGGATCTTTATGGGCCGCAGGCGGGCGCGCGGCGATTTCGGCCTGCGTGAGGCCGTTCCAGTGACCGTCCTTTTTCACGAATGCGAGACCCGCGGGTGCGCTCAGCGCGGCGGGCGAGGGGACCGATGCGCCGTCGATCGTCACGCTGGCGGGGGCGGGGGTGCTCGATGGAGTGAGGATGAATTCGTTGATGTTCTTGGTCGTCACCTGGACCTTGCCGTCATCGCCTCGGTCGACCGAAATGTCCGCGCGCTCCCACTGTTTCTCCATGCCGGTCACGATCACTCGCCGCGTGCGCGGATAAATGAGCGAGTACGTGGTGAAATGCATCTTCTTCGGGTAAGGATCACGGCCCGCGTTGGCCGCGGCGGTGACGAATTCTTCGATCTGCGGCTTTGCGTCGGGGTGATATTTGTGGGCGGTTTGCGGGCCGATGATGTGCGGGAATTCGATTCCTTCTTCCTTGCCGAATCGCGTCATGATGTCGGCCGCCTGCTTCTGTCCGTCGATCTCGCCGGAGTAGGCGACGAGTTTGGTATTTGCGAGATTGCCGACCATCGTGGTGCAGTCGTACCAGCGCCAGAGCACCTGTTCGTACCAGGGAGGAGGAGTCTTTCCGGGAGCGAAGACGTGAAAGAATTCCGCGGTCTCCGCGAAACCCGCACCGGGTGCGCATGCGGCCCACATTCCAGAATGATGCGTGGCAAACTGCCAGCACGAGGCGCCGCCCATGCTGAAGCCGCGCACGACGAGTCGCTGGTCGTCGACCTTATAGTGAGTCTTGATGTCGGCGAGCGCCTCAAAGAGATCGGTCTCGCCGGCGAATTTGTTGGCGTTGCAAAAGCGGCCGTAGAGGTGGCAGACGATGGCGCCTTCGGGGGTGAACTCGCCTTTGTTTTTCAAGCGGTCCTCGATGAAGGAAAGTTCGCTGAGCTTTTCTCCGCGGCCGTGGAGCCAGAAATCGAGCCGGCGTGGTTTGTCTTCGCCGGGCTTCCAGTCGTCGGGGATGACGAGACCGTAAGGCTGCACCGAGCCGTCGATCTTCGACGTGTAACCACGCACGACGAGCCCTGTAGCGGAGTCCCAGGAAGGTTTGCCGTCTCGGAGTTCGTTCGCCCGTTGGGTGCCGAGCGCGAGTTGGTTCTTTGCCGAGACGACTTGCTTTGCGTCGAAAAATTCATCGAACCGCAGCGCCCAATCGACGGCTTTGTGAAAGATCTGCACGTCGGCGATCGCCGCGGGCTTGGTCGCTCGGAGGCTTGCGATTTCCCTGCCGAGCGCGTCTGCGCTCGCGGTCAGTTCCGTGCGATCGGTATCGGGGATCGCGACGCCGGGCGGCGGGATGCGTTTCGGATCGGCGGCGTGCAGGGACGCCGTGAGCAGGAGGATGGCGGAGGGGATGAGGCGAGGGGACATGTGCATGGACACGACTCGGCGTGCGGGCATTTCTTTGTCGGTTTCCTCGCTCGGGGTAAAGAGCGGAAGGCCCGATACGGGCGCGGATTTTGGCAAAGCCAGCGGCTTGTGTGCGGTCGTCTCGCTTGTTAGCGTCCCGATCACTTTCTCAACAGCCACCCATGCTCAACGTCAGCGGCTCCGGCTCCATCACCACTTGCGACGGCATCACGAGGCGCGACTTTCTCCAAGTCGGCACGCTGGGGGCGCTCGGCTTCTCGATGGCGAAGCTGCAGGCGGCTGAGGATGCCGCGGGCAAAAAGGGGAAGACCGACAAAGCGTGCATCCTAATTTTTAATCTCGGCGCGCCGTCGCAGCTCGACACGTTTGACATGAAGCCCGATGCGCCGCGGGAAATTCGCGGGCCGTTTAAGCCGATCCGGACGAACAATCCCGACATTCAGGTGAGCGAGATTTTCCCGCAGATCGCAAAACTCGCGGATAAGTTTTCACTCGTACGCAGCGTGTATCACACGGCGGCGGCTGTCCACGATACGGGGCATCAAATGATGCAAACCGGTCGGCTCTTCACGGGCGGGATCAATTCACCGCACGCCGGTTGCGCGCTGGAGTTTCTGCGGGGGCGCACCAATGAACTGCCGGCGCATGTGGTCTTGCCTGAAACGATGGGACCGACCGGCGGCAATCTGCCGCACGGCCAGGACGCTGGCTTTTTGGGAAAATCCTTCGATCCGTTCGTGCTGAACGCGGACCCGTCGAAGCCGAACTTTCAAGTGCCGGATTTATTGCCGCCCAGCGAGATCGGCGAGGTGCGGTTGCAGCGGCGCAAGGAACTGAGGGAGGTCGTCGAGGGCGCGATCAAGAACTTCGAAGCAAGCCCGAATGCCGAACTGATGGACGCGAATTTCGCGGCGGCATATCGGCTGATGACGAGCGCGACGGCCCGCGAGGCGTTTGACCTCAATCAGGAACCATTGAAGGTCCGTGAACGGTATGGCATGACGCGTTTCGGCCAGAGTTGCCTGCTGGCGCGGCGACTGGTTGAGCGGGGAGTCCGTTTCGTGACGCTGAATACGTTCACCACGGTCTTTAACGAGATCACCTGGGACATCCACGGGTCGAAGCCTTTCACGAGCATCGCCGGGATGAAGGAGATCGTGGCGCCGATGTACGATCAGGGTTACAGCGCGTTGCTCGAGGATTTGTTTCAACGCGGGATGCTCGATACGACGATGGTCGCATCGTTGGCCGAGTTTGGCCGGACGCCAAAGGTGAACCCGGCGGGCGGGCGCGACCATTGGCCGCAATGCTGGACGGTGAATTTTGCCGGAGGTGGAGTGAAGGGAGGACGTGTCGTGGGTAAGAGCGACGACATCGGAGCGTATCCCGTCGAGCGCCCGGTGCAGCCGAAGGAAATCGTCGCGACGATCTTCCACTCGCTGGGACTTGACCTCGACACGCATCTTCCCGGACCGCAAGGTCGGCCATTCCCGTTGGTCGACGTCGGGACACAACCGATTCGCGAGCTTTTCTAAACCCATGAAATCCATCCGCCTCATCCTAGTCAGCGCGATCAGCGCCTTTCTCTTCAATGGCTGCGCCCACCACGTTGGCCCGCACAGCGCGCACGTGCACTTCAATCAGCATCCAGAATACGCACAGCCGTCGGCGATTCCGTGTTACGGGACCGGCCCGTGGGGCTACACGATCTATTACGGATCTGACGCGAAGTGGCACTATTTCGAGGCCCATCACCAGTTCATCTTGGAGCGATACAAAGTCCCACGCTGGTCGATGACCTATTGGAAACCGGTTTTCGCAATCGGGAAGGCACGACTTTACGTGGAACGGAATGCTCAAGGCGAACTGGTCGCAGTGCCGCCGAAACCTAGCCGACGTTAACCAACGGGGCCCGCAAAAACGGCCAAGCTAGAGCGGCCAAGCTAGACATTGTGAGGAATCTGACGATCGACCGCCGGTCGGTGGCGGTGGGTTTTCGCAAGTTCCTGTTCGGGACGCGTGGAGACGATCGACGCAGGCGTCCCCGACTTGCAGAAACGCTTTGAAGCGGTTTCGGTTCGCAACTTCACACCAGCGTGCAAGGAGTTCAGAGCCACGCGCCGCACGCTTGGCAAGTGCCGTGGTATTTGAAAAGCTGGGAGCGTCCAGGAGAAGGGCCGGTTTTATAATTTGAGAGTTCGCTGAAAACTTTTACACCTTTCGACTTCCAACCTTCCAAGCCTCGCCTCCAAACGGTAAGGGCCGCTTTTTGAGCGGCTTTGCAAAAAGGTCGAAATGTTGAGTCGATTTACCCGGCGAGAGCGGGGGAAACGTGCTCTTCCGGGGTCGGCTCGAAATTGGTTTGCCGGGGCTTCGCGGGCTGGAAATCGGTGTGCGCCGCGGGACGTGCGCCGCGGGGTTTTCCGGGGGTTTGCAATGCCTCTGCGCGAGGCTTGCAAGGTGCCTGCATGGCAGGCGGCAAAACCTCGGCAATCGCGTCGTCGATGTCGGCGAGAGTCGGCGAGAGTCGGCACTGCGCGGCCCGCATCGCTGGCGGTGTCGTCAGCATGGCTTGAAGGGGACCACACTCGCGCCCGCGGCGGTTTCCATCATGTCGCGTTCGACGATGCGCAACTTCTCGGCGGTCGCCTCCGTTTGGAGGCGAGTCTGTGCGAGTGCTTCAAGAAGGGCGCGGCTTGGCGGTGCGACACATGCGAAGCCGCCCGTGAATTCTGACGGAAAATGTTCGTTGGAGGCTTTCGCCAAACTTTCCGTCAACGTGATGCGGGCAAGGATTTCCGCGGCGATGCGGCGGGTGTGGGCGATGGCGGAAAGCGAGGGGTGCGCGGCCTTCGCGGTGTCAATGGCGGTGACGAGTTCATCGCACCCGCGAGTCACCAGGGCCATGCAGCCTTGCACGCGCGCGGAGGCGGTCTTATAGGCGCGCCACTCCGCATCGCGGGCTGCGTTGAATTTGTCGGCGGGCATCATACCGTTTTTCGAGCCTCCACAAAGGTTTCCAGCGCACTCACCGGAATGCGCCAGTAGTTGCGGGCGATCTTCGATCCGCGCGGATTGAGTTCGCTGCGCGGCGCGCTGCCGACATTGATCGCCGCCAGTTCGCCGATCTCAATGAGGTTGTGGACGTGCTGTTCCACGATGTCCAGGGCGCGCGCCACTTCCTTGACGTAAAGCACTGTCCGCCCCGGAAACATCGCCAGCACGTCGATGAGGACGCGCGGCTCTTTGCCGTCGAAAGGTTGATTCAGTCCCGCCATTGCAAAAGAGTTTGCCCGATCGCGCCGTTAATCTTGGTCGGAGCCGCCAGTCCTAACCAATGAATCTGAACACTGACACTGCGACTGCTGAAAGCACACGGCGCGTTCATGCTCTTTGCAGAATTGTTTAAGCCCCGCCGACTTCCGCCGTTTCCGTTTCCGGCTCGGCGACGCCAAAGGACCATTCAAATTTTCCGGCCAGCAGCTCCGCGTGGGCGATCATCTGCTTTTCGGCCAATGCGATGAGGCTCTCCGCGTCCATGAAATTGACCGCCACCAGGCGAGGGTGAAGAAAGTTTCTCAACTCCCCGAGCGCGGGCAGTTCGTTCATCCCCGTGTAAAATCCGGGGGCATGGAAAGGCGCGAGCGCGGCGTCAATTTTGGCGAGCAGCGCGGGCTGCAATTCGGCGCACACCTTCCCGACGAGTTTCCGGCTGGCTCCCACTTCATGCCCAAGCGTGACGCACATCGCCTCTCCCTCCTTTTCCGCCTGCTTATGCTTTTGCTCGATCAACGGGCCGAGGCGTTCCGCCGCCTGGCTTTTCTGCATGGCGTCGGCGTCGAAAGTTTCGCGGGCGGCTTTCAGATTCGTGAGACGACTCAATTCGTTTTCGTTCCACGCTTTTTGCAGCGCGAGCGATTCAAGTTGATTGGCGCGAATGGCGGCGATTGATTCCCGCATTCCATCCGTCCGGGCAGTGAGTTCTTCGCGTTCGTCCGCGGTCAGTTTGCGGGTAAGTTTGAGATTGAGCATGGTTCGGTTTGGTTGTGGCGATTAAAAGAAGCGGCCCGGATAGGTTTTGCCCGAGCGCTCGACGCGCTCGACCATTTCGCGATGCGAGGTGAGGTCCGCAGGCTCGTTCATCGCGCCCACCAGCTTGGCGTTGGCGGGGTCTTTCATGCAGTTGCGCCATGCCTCGTCGTAGGTTTCCCCGGTTTCGCGCATCCGCACCCGTATGAGCGATACCATCACCAGCGCCCGCTGATCCGGCGTCATCGCGCTGCCGATTTTGCTCGTGTCGATTGTGCCGTTCGGGGTGAAGAATTGCGCGACAGACAGATGGTCCTTCGCGGCTTGGAATGCTGCGGCGTGGCTCATGCCGAGCTTGTGAATGTTTTGCTCGGTGAGCGTGTGGAGGCGGTGCGCCTCAGCAGAGGCGTTCGCACTGAGGACGTTTTGATTCATGGTAGTGACTGGTTTGGTTTGGTGCCTTGCGGCGTTTGGATTCGGTGATTTTACGGCTTCGTGAGGGCCTCGATGGAAAGGACGGTGGTGAGGTAGTCGAGCGCGAGGCGCGAATCTGCCGTGCCGCTCCCTTCGACGGACGCCTATGTGTAGGCCGGCGAAGCGTAGGCCGGGACGAATCACGAACTCCGCCCGGTTCACCGGCACTCTTTTGTATTCACGAACGCCGAGCAAAAGCACGCTGAATAGGCCCATGACGAGCGGACATTCGCTCCGGGCGCCGCGCCGAGTATGGCCAATGTCGGCACTCGATTTTGGCAATGAACCTTGCCTTGCAGACTGCGGCTTGCCAGCCATTCCGCACCGAAATCTCGGCGGCGAAACCCGCGGCCATGACGGAGCAGGCCGCGGCGTTTGCACGGCTCACCGGCGTTCGCGGTGCGGAAAATCCGCTTGCGGCGAAGGTGGGCGCTCGGGATGTTCCTCCCGCCAGCTCGATTCCACTCGTTTCCAGCCGTAAAGGGCGAAGTCCAGCAATGCGCACAGCTCGGTGGGATGAGTTGGTCTTCCTTTTTTACCGGGTCGAGCTTAAGAAAATTCAGTGGTAAAGCTGGCAGCCGCTCCCACTGCTGCCAGGCGGTTATAGTCACTGCCGACAACCTCTCGCATCAGAACGAAGATGCGCCGGAGTCTCGCGCCCGGCAACTTCATTCCGGGCAAGAATCTCGCGTTGACCGACGCGGCGACGTGGCGCATTTGGTTTCCGCCGAGAAGGTGCCGGCCAGTGGCGATACCTTCAAAGCCGACCGGTGTGATTGCCCCGCACGTCCGGCCAACTCTGTGGGAAAAAAGTGGAGTCCGCTTGCCTAATGTTGACCTGCGGTACACGTCCGAAACGCCAACCGAACATCCGGCCCGAGAATCCGCGCATTTTCAAAGCAGGTTAAGGATTCGAGAAGACGGGCAGCCGCAACTCAGAGTCTTGGGGATTATCGCCGCTGCCAGCAACCCCCAAGCTCGCGGCAAAGCTAGAGCCAAAGGGGCGAGGCTCAACCAGCTTTTTCCACGCGCCAGCCTGCAAAAAAGAAAGGACCACGGTCCAATTCTGGACGCAACCTTTCGGCGCAATCCTGGTCCCGGTAGCCGCCCGCGGTCCTTACAATACGCACCCGGCTTTGCAGCCCGATACGCGGTCCCGATGGCAGCGGAAATCTTCCGCCTGTCTGGGGGAATGTCAACGCGGGCCGGGCGGGGAATCGCGCCGGTTAGACAAGGCAAAAGAAGAGCGCCTTTTTTGCTTCTCAACCCCGCGCCGAGTGGTATCCGGCCTCAATGAGCGACGACTTTTTATTCTCAGAAGACCGGGAGAAAGCGCGCCTCAGCGGCATTTTCGGGACGCCGGAGTTTCGGCAGGCTTATCAAGAATAAATCCGCTCGCCGGAATGGAGGAAACTTTGCGCCGCGGTGAAGAAGCGGGCAGGCGGTCGGTGCGAGCGGTGCAAACAGCTTCCCGCCGATGGACATTTTGAGGTTCACCATCTGACTTACGACCGATTCAAAAACGAACGTCTGACCGATCTCCAGGGGTTGTGCGGGAAGTGCCACAAGAACGCCGATTTCGAGCGGGAGCAGGAGAACCAGGAAAACTATGAGGAGGCGGGCCGCGCGGCGCGTCAGGAGGCGCACCGCGCGAGCTTTTTTAGGACGAAATACGGCGAGGACTGGTATCGCCTGTATCTTTTAGACGGTCGCTGCATGGATGAGGAATATGACGATTGGACAACGCGGATTCAGGAGCGCGACCAGTGGTGAGCTTTGGCGGTTTTCCGGGCAAGGTTTTGAGCGTAGGGAGCGATCTCGGCTTTTCGGGAGCTTGCAGCGCTCGCGCAGGATCAATGCAACGCGCCTGCAAAACCGCTGCGCGGTGCGCTTCGCGCGACTCGGAAGGGTCTTTTTTTGGCATTTTCTTATAATCTCCGGAAGAAAATCGCGGCAACGGACAACGGAATGTTCACCGAAAACATTTACACATTTCGCTTCCAGACTCTCAAATTTCCATGACCGATCCGGCCCACTACCTCGCTTTTTAATATGACATATATTGTGTTATGTTAGTAATAATCGCAACGGGTTGCGCTTGTTTTGAATTTGTTAATAACTTGTGCCGAGATCTGCCCTGGATCTCGGCGTACGATTATTCCGAGGGGCTAATCCAACAACTGGCGAATCTCGTCCATGTTTAGCCCCTCCATCAGGGGTTGCTCGCTTTCAAGCGTCGCCGCGATGACGGTTCGTTTTCGATTTTGAAGTTCCAGAATCTTCTCTTCCACGGTCCCGCGCGTGATCAGCTTATAACTGGTAACGACCTTCCTTTGGCCAATACGGTGAACCCGATCGGTGGCCTGCGCTTCAACAGCCGGATTCCACCAAGGGTCAAAATGGATAACCGTATCCGCGCCGGTAAGATTCAGTCCGGTGCCGCCTGCGCGAAGGCTGATCAGAAATACTGGCATTACCCCG
>JAYTDO010000177.1:0-6401 GCA_043735935.1 Chthoniobacteraceae bacterium | reverse complement strand
CGTCACCGCCCGCACCCTCCACCGCGGCCTCGGCCTCCTCGGCATCGAAGTGCCGGAGCGGATGTAGCTCCTCCGCCTGTCGGCCCGACTCCCGTTCTCTGCGGAAGAACAGCCGCGCAGGCCCTTTTAGACGCTTTAAGGCGTTGCCGGTCGCATCTATTGCACCGGACCGTTGTCGTCGATGAGCGTCTCGGTCCGCTTCACCTCGGTCTGGACATCACGATGCACCCTGGTGCGCTCCGAGACCTTTTCATATCCCGTGCGGCTGACCGTCGGGCGCCAGTTGCGGATGATTTCTTCGTTCATTCGATTGCGCATCATCTCGCCGGGATCCTTGGGATCCTTCGAGTCCTTGCCGTAGCCAACCGGGCCGGCAGATCCGGTGGTCATCCCTTTGGGCGTAAAGGCCTCGGTGATGCCGGCGAAGGGACTTTGGCCTTGGAGCAGGTTGCCGAGGTCGAAGGGAATCTCCACTTTCGCGGCGAAGAACCAATGATTGTCGAAATCGACCAGCCGCGAGTCGCCTTTGTATTCCACGTTGAAGACCACCGCCGGCACCGGGCGGGATTCGAGCCGCGCGGTGAAGCAACTGATGTCGTTGCCGAAGGGATCATCGAAAAACGCGTAGCCAGCGTATATTCGCGTCTCCGACCAACGCTCGAGATAGGGCACGAGTCCGCCGAGTTCCAAATCAAAGCCCGGCATCGGGCTTTCCTGCCGCTCAAAAGTCCGCCGCACCCGCCTTTTCGTTTCGCGCGTGGTCGTGGTCGTCGTGGTTTGGAGGATATCTGGAAGTGGGAAAAAAAAGCCCTCCCCGCCGTCAATGGACACCGTGGAGGAAGTCGTGGAGCTCGTCTTATGCTTCGAATAATCCGTGGTCGAGTAGCGGCAGAAGGGCTGCACCGAGTGCTCGGGAAAATAGCCGTTGGCGCGGAAATCGATCCATTTGGAAAGCAGCTCGAAGCCTGCGCCAAACTGGTTGTAGCCACGGCCCGAGTAGTTGCCGTGGTCATAAAACGCATTGAACCCGATGATGATGTCTGGGTCATCGAAGCGATGGCGGAAGCCCAGCCCGGCGCTCCCATTTTCGTTGCCATCGCGCTTGCCGCTCCAGTTGCCGTCGAGAAAGAACATGCTTTTTCCATTCGGGTCGCGGTAGAGCGGCGCGAGCAGATTGGCCCGGCCTTCGATCCGATCCGCGGTGATTCCCAGTTCGAGGGTCAGCGTGCCATTGAGCGGGCCGTAGGTCGTCGGAGGCTCGGCGATGGGGTGGCTGGCTTCCAGCCGGGCCGCCGCGCCGCTGCAAAGGAAAATCGCAGAAGCGGCAAAGTAGTTTGATTTCAATGATTTCATTGGAAGCGAAGGGAGGGGGCTGTGGGATTTGACCGGAGACGGATGGAACAGGCCCGGAAGGTTTCAAAAAAAACCTCCCGGCAAGTGCGTGAATACGCCGGATGCCATCGAAGCAACAAGCGAATAATTGGCAGGAGCGTCGGCCTCCACTTTACCCGGATGTGCGAAGGCCCCATGCCAATTGCGATGCCGTGAAAAACCACGGGCGGCACAGCGGGCGGTGGGCGCGCACGCTCTGAGTCCGCTTCATGGGATTCTGGACGGACGAACCGACCTTGCCCATAGTGCGGCCATGTGTTTCCACAAGACGCAGTGCTCGCCGGATCTCACCGCGCCAAAAAGCAGCTTTCAGCAAGACGCGGCATGATTCAGGAATCCCCTCTCGCCATTCCGTCCATCGTCACAGATTTCACGGCGGAAGACTATCAGGAGCGGCTCTACGATCAGTACGCCGAGTGGCAGCGGGACACGCCGGTTTTTCGCAATCAGGACGGCGTGGTTTACCTCACGCGCTACGAGGACTGCGCGCTGCTGCTGAGCGACGGGCGTTTTGGCCGGCGCGCCGGGGATGGCTCCGCGAATCCGCTGGTCACCACGCCCCAGGAGGCCGGGGCGCTGCATTCTACTATTGCAAACTGGATGCTGTTCATGGATGCGCCGCGCCACCAAATTGTGCGCCGGGCTTTCAGCCAGGCGCTCTCGGCGCGGGAGGCGGGTTTGCCGGATTCGGCGATACGCACCACGGCTCGCCAGCTCATCGGGGGGGGCGGCGAGGCGGTCGATTTCCTGTCCGGCCTCGCCGGGCGTCTTCCCGCGCTGGTGATCTGCCGCCTCATCGGCGTGCCCGTCGCAGACGCCTCGGAGCTCGGCCCGTGGGCCTTCCAACTCGCCAGCGCGCTCGACTCCGGCGAGGAGGAAGGGATGCGCGCCGCCGCCCCTGCGGCGACCGCGATTCGCGACTATTTCAGCCGCTTTGTCCTGTCGGATGCGGCCCGTGGCACCGGGGGTTTTGTGCGCGAACTGGTGGAGTCGGCTGCGGGCTCCGACCTTTCGGAAGCGGAAATCATCGACGGGTGCGTCTTCCTGCTGGTGGCCGGCCATGAAACGGCGCGCAACCTGATTGCTAACAGCGTGCTGGCCCTGGCGAAAAATCCCGCACAGATGCAACTGCTGCGGGACCAATCGGGGCTGCTGAAATCGGCCATCGAGGAGTTGCTGCGCTACACCGGGCCCGTGCAGAAACTCACCCGCTGGACGAAGGAAGATCTGACCATCGGCGGATACGCGATCCCGCGGGCAACCCTCGTCGTCGGCCTCATCGGCGCGGCGAATCGCGATCCGGCGTGCTTCCCCGATCCCCACCGGCTCGACCTCCGCCGCAGCCCGAACCCCCACCTCGCTTTCGGCCGCGGCAGCCACGCCTGCCTCGGACGCCCGCTGGCGCTACGGGAAACCAGCATCGCGCTGGATGAACTTATACGCGCCACCGGGCTGATTGAGGTGGTCGAATACCGCTGGGCGCCGAATGCCTCGATGAGAAGCCTCGCCTCCCTGACCCTGCGCATGAGTAATTGATCCCGGATTCCCACTCTGCCCTGCATGCTCCATCAAGTTCCTCGATCGGCGGATTCGGAATTCGCCCGCACGATGCTCGCTCTGCAAAGCCAGCTCGAGGCATCGCAGTGGAGGCCTGCGGCCACGATCCTGGCCCGCCAACTGGAGCAACTGCGCAGGGTCTTCGAGCATGCGCGTAGGACCGTTCCTTATTACGCCGATCTGTTTGCCGGATATGGCACTGGCGGCCCGGAAGGCTTCACCCTCGATTTCCTGCGCAAGCTGCCGATCTCCACGCGCGGCATGGTGCAGGAGGCGGACGCCCAGATGCGCTCGCAGACGCTGCCGCCCGCGCACGGAAAAACCTTTCCCGTCACCACCTCCGGTTCCACCGGACAGCCGGTCAGGCTGCTGGGCACGGACGCGACAAAGCTGATCTGGCTCGCCCTCACGCTCCGCGATCATGCCTGGCACCAGCGCGATTTTTCACGCCGTCTGGGCGCGATCAAATGGGCGGCGCGCGGCTCCTGCGGTCCGCCCGACGGACACCGTGAAAAGAGCTGGGGCGGCGCGGTGGACGTGCTCTATGACAGCGCGCCCGCGGCCATGCTCAACGTCACCGCCACCATGCCGGAACAGGTCGCATGGCTGCTCCGCGAAAAGCCCGGCTATCTGATTTCCTACCCCTCGAATCTCGCGGCGCTGGCCGCATACTGCATCCGGCAGAAGACCAAACTCCCCGGCCTCACGGAAGTGCGCACCATCGGCGAGACGCTCACGCCCGCGCAGCGCGCCCTCTTCCGGTCAGCATGGGACGTGAAGACGGTGGACCTCTATTCGTGCGAAGAGACCGGCTATATCGCCCTGCAATGCCCCGCGCACGAGCACTTCCATGTGCAGTCGGAAAACGTGCTTTTGGAAATCGTGGACGAGGCGGGCCGCCCCTGCGCTCCGGGGGAAAGCGGGCGCGTGCTCGTCAGCTCCCTGCACAATTTCGCCACGCCGCTGCTGCGTTATGAGCTGGGCGATCACGCCGTCTTCGGCGAAGCCTGCCCGTGCGGTCGCGGCCTGCCCGTCATCACCCAAGTGCTCGGGCGCACCCGCAATCGGCTCATCCTTCCCGACGGCCGCAGCGAGTTTCCGTATCTCGGCGAGCACGGCCAGACCCAACGGCTGACGGGTGTTCGCGTGCAGGCCTTTCAGTTCGTGCAGCACAGCGTGCAGGAGGTCGAAGTAAAATACGTCACCGATCGTGTCTTCACGCCGGGGGAAACCGACCGGGTCATCCGCATGGTGCAAGAAAACCTCGGCTATCCATTCCGCATTCGCATCACGCACTGCGACGCGATCCCTGCGGGTGCCAGGGGCAAGTTTGAGGAGTTTGTCAGCCTTGTAGAGCTATGAAGCTGTAACATCCCGCACGACCAGCGCGGCGTAGTTCTTACTGGCGTCATCCGGGTAATACTCCGCAATGACATGACTGGCATCGGGCACGGTAAAGCCAATGCTTTCATACATCGCCAGCAGCGGATCGGTCAGGGCCTTGCCGCGGCGTCTGCGGCAATAGGTGTAGGCATCGAGCGGCCCGTGTCTTTCGCAATGGCGCTTGTAACCCGGAAGCACGGCCCCCCCGATGACGTAGCGCAGCCCCAGCCGTTTCGCCAGATCCACCTCCAGCAGCACCCCCGGCCCGAAGAGGTTCAGCGCGTGATAGGCGTGATCGACTACTCCGGACACGATGTAGATCGAGTTACAACGCGCTAGGTCCATGTCCGGGAACAGATAGCCTTTATTAGTCACAGCATCCCATCCGCTGAAGGCCTTCACAGACCCAGGCTCATACTGCAGTGGCATCGAGGTCAGGGTAGCCACCAGCTTTTCGCGACCAGCCTCCATGACACTGGCCACAAAGAAGCCCTGCGGAAATCGCTCCAGGCGCGCCATGAACTTGTCCGCGCCCGCCCGGCTGCTCTCGGGCCAGCTTTGTTCGACGGCAAGGATGGCCTCCAGATCGGCGCGAACCGCATGGCGAAACGTAATTGCCTGGCGGGCTTGGGACATGAATCCATCTGACCAGCCCACTGGACAGTTTCAACTGCAAACACACCTCTGGAATCATTGCCATTGCCCGCCCATTCCTGCACTCTGCTCCGAGTTGCGCCGTTCGACTCCGCAGGAAATTCCTTTCTGCCTGTCTTTCGGCCCCTGCTTTTTCTCCCATGAAATTTCCCCTTAGATTCCTTCCCGCGTTCTTCGTCTCGCTGACCGTCGCCGCCCACGCCGACACGCCGGTGGTCGTTGATCGTTTGGACAACGAGCACGCTGCCGCCGGTTTCAAATTTCCCCATGTCCCAGCGCCGCAGCGCGGCGATGCCGCGGCGAAAGCCGTCTTCACCCTGCTCGATGGGCAGCGCGACCCGAATGGCGGCGACCTCGACCGGCTGCACGACGGCCTGCTGCCCGCGACCGGCGACGAGCCGGCGGCAAATTTTTTCTTCCGTGGCCCCGACGGCGGGCGCGTGCTGGTGGATCTCGGCGCGGTCATTGATGTGCAGCAGGTGAACACCTACTCGTGGCATCGCGATGTGCGCGGGCCGCAGGTTTACCGGCTCTACGCGAGCGATGGGAAAGCGCCGGGTTTTTCCGCGCAGCCCAAGCGTCCGGCCGATCCTGCGACCCTCGGCTGGCGGCTCGTGGCGAACGTGGATACGCGGGTGAAAGACAGCGCGCCCGGCGGGCAGTCCGGCGTGAGCGTGGCCGATGCGGGGGCCGCGCGCTGGCTGCTTTTCGACATCACGCGCACCGAGGATGCCGACTCCTTCGGCCAGACTTTTTTCAGCGAAATAGATGTCATTGACCGCGCCGCGCCTGCGGTCGTCGAAGCGCCGGTCGTCGAGCATGTGGAAGCGGTCGCCATCGACAACGGCGCGTACCGTTTCACCGTCGATACGACCGAGACGCCCGACCTCACGGACTGGTCGCACCGCGAGCTGATTCCGGCTTTGCAAAAGTGGTATCCGCTCATCGTGAAAATGCTCCCGAGCGAGGGCTACACCGCGCCGAAAACTTTCAGCATCACTTTCACCGACCGCTACAAAGGCGTGGCCGCGACGATGGGCAACCGCATCGAAGGCGCACCCGGCTGGTACCGCGGGCAGCTCAAGGGCGAGGCCATCGGCTCGCTCGTGCATGAGCTGGTGCATGTGGCGCAGCAGTACGGGCACGCGCGGCAGCCGGGGGCCACGCGCGCGCCGGGGTGGCTCACAGAGGGCATCCCGGATTACATCCGCTGGTACCTCTACGAGCCGCAGTCGAAAGGTTGCGAAATCAGCCCGAAGCGCGCGGCCACCGCGCGCTACGATGGCAGCTACCGCGTGTCGGCGAACTTCCTGAATTTCGTCATCGGCAAGTACGACAAGGAACTCATCCGCGAACTCAACGCCGCGATGCGCGAAGGGCGCTACGACCCGGAGCTGTGGAAAAAACGCACGGGC
>JAYTDO010000176.1:0-3155 GCA_043735935.1 Chthoniobacteraceae bacterium | reverse complement strand
GTGTCCACGTCCCAATTCGCCTGCATCCACGTTTTCGTATTCGGGATATTCGGATTGTAGATCGAGACGTTAGTTTGCGGAACTGTCGCATCGCCCCGCGCCGCCCACATCCCGACAATCGTGTCGCGGAGCGGCTTGATCCCTTTCCACTGATGGCCCTGGAGCGTGTAGGTATAGTCGTAGCGCTGCATCTCGGTCCAGAATCCCGCCGCCGGCAGCAACCATTCATTGCCGTCGCCGTACGGGCCTTCGCCCGAGGCGTTGGTGGTGATGATATAGCCGACCGACTTGTAATACTCACCCGCCGCCTCCAGCAAAGAGCCGGGATTGAGGCGCTGGATTTTTTGGTGATAGGCGTTGAGGAGTTCGCTGTCGTATTCGCCCTGCTCGACGCGCTGGATCACCGTATCGTTATTGAAGTACCAATCCACCCAGCGGACCGAGGACAGCGGCAGCCCCGCCTGTTGGTTCAAGCCATGCGCCGTGAGAAAGAAGTCGCTTTTGTCCGTCTCGAAAATCGACGTGACGTAGTTATTTGCCACGTCCAGGTACGGCTGGTAATTCGGAAAGTGAACCTTGAAGGACTTGCGGCTCGGGCGGCGGTTCCAGCGGCTGCCGTGAAAGCGGATTTGAATGTCATAGAGGATGCCGTTGCTGGCAAAAACCGCGGGCACGACGTCGTTCCAATTGCGGTCGCTGGCGAGCACGTAGGGCGTCTCCCGAGGGTAGGCGCTCGGGGTGTCGCTCGGGGTGGCGACCCGCTTGTAGTTGCCGTTGCAATCGAAAGCCATCGCCTGGAAGCCATTGATGCCATTGAATGGCGTGACATTGGTCGTCGCAGTGTCGTCCACGGCACCGCCATTGGTGGGCACGATGACATCGATGACCGGCTTCAACGAGGTGCGGTTCGGCGTGACGAAGTAGGCAAGCCAGGCCTCCCGCGGCGCGGGCACCCGGTCCGCGGCATTCGGCGGCGCCGGGGTGGACAGGTAAGAGGGCGCGCCGACCTGCACGACTGCCGGGTCGTCCGCGCGAGGGGCCACCAGTTCCAAGCCTTCGCCGCGGTCCGCTTTGATCCGCCAGCGGACGATGCTCCGGTCGATCTGCGCCGGAAGGGTCGCGGAGTACTGGTTATTGCCGAGCGCGGTCATCGCGATTAGGGTCCGCGTTTCGCCGAAGGCATTCATGTTATCGAGGAAGTACTCGACCTGCACATTGGTGAGGGAGGCGGTGCTGGAAAATGAGCAGGTGATTTTCACCGTCTGGGCGGCCCGGATGACCGTCGCGCCGTTGGAAACCTGCGTCGCTGAATACTGGACGACCACCGGCTTCGGCACCGCCCGCGTGACGATATTCGCGGCACCAGGCGTGGGTAGATCGGCGAAAGTCGTCGCGCCGAGCACTGGCCGCACGGCGACCCAGTTCGCAGGGTCGTTCGAGAGGCCGGTCGCGCTCACGCGCTGGAGCGAGCGCCCTTTGTATTCATACGCGGCGGAGTTCAGGCCCGTGAAGTCGTCGTCCGCCCCGAGCGCATTGGCGCTGATCGCCCACGGGAAGCCCGGCGAATAACTCACCGAGTCCACGGTGGTCGCGCCGGCATCGGCGAGGGTGACGGTGTCGCCGTTGTTGCTCAGCGTTCCGGCATAAGGCCCGAGAACCGGCAGCGAGGCGGCGGGGATGGCTGGGTAAACCGTGGCTAGGCGGGCCGGGTTAAGCGCGATGATGCGGAAGCCGCCGGCCGGGATCGTCGTGCCGGCGGGAAAGGTATAGTCGATGCCACCGGTCAGTTTCCACCCGCTCAGATCGACCGCACCCGCACCGGCATTTTGGATTTCCACGAATTCATGGACGTCGTTCGAGACGTCGCCCGGCAGGCCCGTGTCGCTGAAAATCGAGATGCCGTTCGCGTCGAAATGCGGTTTCTCGACGGGATGATATTGGATTTCGTTGATGACGACTTGCGCGCCCGCCGACGCCTTCAGCAGCAGCACGGCAGTCAGGAGAAGTGGGAAGAGGTGACGGGACATGGATGGTGAAAGAAAAGCGGCTCCAGGTTCGACCCGGAGCCGCTTTTTCCGCACCTAGCATAGCTTCGTTTGCGGGAACCGCAAAATTACATTATCGGAAGGCCAATTCCGGCTCCGTTAGTGGTTGGGATCTTCCTCCGGTGGGGGCGGCACGACCCCACTCCAAGTGCGCGTCCAAATGAGATTATTCTTGTCCGGGAGGATGAACAGTCCGGTTGAAGTCAGAATTTTCTTGGTCTCCCAGCTCTCCGCATGGCCGTCCAAAAAAGTAATCACTCCCTGTCCGCCATAGCGCTCGACAAAGGAGCGCCCGGAGGTTTTGCATTCGCCTTCATAGGCGGGTTGAATAGCCATCCCCTTGGGCTCCCCTTTCTCGAGTTGTCCGGGTGGACCGGGCAGCCCCTCCTCGAGAAACGCCACCGTTCGCGCGGGCATGGTGATCTGGCTCAGCTTGGCCGTGCCTTTCGTCTTGCTCACCTTATCCTTGCGCTGGAGCTTGGTATTGATGGCAAAGGCGAAAAACGGGCGGTCGAGCTTGTTCGGCGGATATTGCGCACCCGGCAAAAAGAGGAGGCTTTCCTTCGAGTAAAACTTGCTGGGAGAATTGGCGTAATCCCCGACCCCTTTGCTGCCCGCCAGCCGCAGCAGGGCATTGTACCAGACCTTCTCACCCAGCGGACCCGCGGCATTGGTCCAGGTGGAACCCGCCGGGATGTTTTCCTGCGGGAAGTCGCCGTCATTCTGACCGGCATAGGTGATAAGCGCCGCGGTGACCTGCCGCATATTGCTAATGGCCACGACCTTGGCCGACCGGCGGACGATCGTCGAATAGACCGGCAGGGCGATCGCCGCGAGCACGAGAATGATCGACACCACGACCAGGATTTCCATGAGCGTGAAAGCCGCGGGCGGCCCGGCGGCTCGGAGGGAGCGTGGATTTTCCAAGGGCATAGGGGAGCTATTCGCTCATGCTGAGGCTGCTCGCAGCCGTGGTGAGGAGGATGCGGTTGTTGCCATTGAGCTGCTGGAGGGCGGAGACGAAGGAGCCGGGATGCGCTTCGTCCTTCAGCGAGACATTGAAGCGCAGTTCGGTCATCATGCCGGCCTGGATGGATTCGACGGAAATCA
>JAYTDO010000175.1:0-6858 GCA_043735935.1 Chthoniobacteraceae bacterium | reverse complement strand
CGAGTCCCGCCAGGGACGGAAGACCGGTTCTACCGTCCCTGCCGGGACTCGGCACATTGAGATTGGCCGGGTGACCCAGCACTAAAGTGCTGGGCTATTGTCAGAAGATCGCCGGGATGGCCTCCCGCGATACCCGACCCACGCGATACCCGGCCCCCCCGCAAGCCCCGACGTCTCCCGATCAAAAGCAAACGAGCGAAGCCTTGTGGGCTTCGCTCGTTTGAAAAAAGAGAACGCTTTTGTGCACGATGTCCACGCCTGGCGCGGAGGGAAACGGCTTGCGCTATCTAACTTTGTCTTGAATCCGCCGCCATCGTTAGGCAAAAGGGCCGCGTTCGCAAGGAGGAATATATGAATGAACCCCGGAATCTTCATCTCGCGTTTGACGTTGGGCACAGCTCCATCGGTTGGGCGGTATTAAAAGCGGAGGACACGGCGCCCGCGCTGCTCGGCTGCGGTTCGGTCATCTTTCCCGCCGACGATTGCCTCGCCTCCACGCGCCGCGGATTTCGCCGCCAGCGCCGCCACATCCGCGCCACGCGGCTGCGCATCGCGCGCATGAAGACCCTGCTCGCGCACCTCGGCATACTCACGGCGGAGCAGCTCGACGCCGTCACCTCCTCCAGCCCGTGGCTCCTCGCCGCGCGCGTTTTGCGTGGCGGGAAAAACCTCACCTGGCCCGAGCTCTGGGACGTGCTCCGCTGGTATGCGCACAATCGCGGCTACGATGGAAACAAGGCGTGGAGCCGGCAGGAAGCCTCCGGCGCCAACGCCGAGGACACCGAGAAGGAACAAAAGGCGCACGAACTCCTCGACGCCTTCCGCGCCAAACACGGGCGCGAGGGCACCATGGCCGAAGTTTTCTGCGACCGGCTCGGCCTCGATCCGCTCGGGAAAAACCAATCCTCCACCGTCCGTTTCCGCGACCTCGGCGCCGCCTTCCCCCGCGAGATCGTCTTTAGCGAGGTCGATCACATCCTCGTCCGGCACTGTGACGAACGCGACTGTGGCGGAGGGCTCGCGGGCTGCAGCATCGACTTGCTCCAGGCCCTCCTGCTCGACTGGCAGATCGCCAAAGGCGCCGGCATCCAGCTCCCCGCGCGTTACGATGGCGGCCTCCTCTTCGGCCAGCTCATCCCGCGTTTTGACAACCGCATCATCGCCACCTGTCCCGTGCAGTTTCAGCGCGAATACGATCGCGTCTTCGCCGATACCGGCGACGCGGCGACAGCCACGCACGAGGCGGCGAAACGCGCCAAAGTCCCGGGCGTCCGATGCCGCGAGTTTTACCGCTTCCGCTGGGCCATGCAGCTTGCCAATGTCGTCATCGAAACGGGCGACGCGCGCAAGACGCGGCGGCTCTCGAAAGACGAACGCCTCGCCATCAACGCCGAGATGGAAAAGCTCGGCTCCTTCACCATCGGCGACTTCAAGAAAGCCGTCCGCGCCCTCACCGGCACCAAACGCGACAACCTCGACCGCCTGCTCGCCCTGCCCGATGCGGACAAATCCCTCATCCTCGATCCCGCGCGCAAACTCGCCACCGGCGGCCTGCTCGGCGTCCTCTGGCCGCTTCTCGACGAGACCGTGCAAAAACACACCCTCACCGATCTGCGCCGCGGAAAGTCCATCACCGTCCGCGAACTGCTGGAAGAGGCACCGGAGGCCGAGCCGGCCTTCGACCATTGGTGGGATGGCGAGGCGCTGAAGACACCGCGCGCGACCAAACGCAACCCCAACCCCACGCCGCGCACCCGCGACTCCGTGCTCGATGAGCCGCACTGGCTCGACCCCGTCAATGGCCGCGCCGCGCACAGCCGCGAAGTGATGGACGACGTCTGGAAATTCGTCCTCAGCGGCGACGGCCACCCGATGGACCCCGGCGCCCCGCTCTTCCGCAGCGAAGCCATCCGCCGCGCGCAACTCGAACGCGCCATCGACGAGCAGACCAACAACCACCTCGTCCGCCATCGGCTCAAGCTCCTTGAACGCCTGCACGCGGATCTTTTAAAAGAATACGCCGCCGGCGAAAAGGCGCGCATCGGGCGCATCACCATCGAAGTGAACCGCGACCTCAAGGAAATGTCCGGCAAGAGCGCGCAGGAGCAGGCGAAGGAGCAGGGGCAGCAGACCTTCCACTTTCGCAGCGTGGAGAAAAAGCTGACCGCAGCCTACGAGGGCCTCGGCGTGCGGCTCGGGCCCGGCCTCATCCGCAAGGGGCGCATCGCCGAAGACCTCGGCTGGAAATGCCCTTACACCGGCGCGGGCTTCGACGAACTCGACCTGCTCCACCGCCGCGTGGACAAGGATCACATCATCCCGCGCAGCCAGCGCGCGAGCGACAGCCTCGACTCGCTCGTCATCACCCTCGCCGAGATCAACAAATGGAAAGGCAACCGCACCGCCGTGCAGTTCGTCGCCGAGGAGGAAGGAAAGCCCGTCCCCGGCCGGCCCAACGTCATGGTAAAAACGCTCACCCACTTCCTCAAGGACGTGGACGCGCTCGACACCTTCAAGGGCCACGACGACGACCAGCGCCGGAAGAAAAACCGCCAGCGCATGCTCAAGCTGCGCGACTACGTCGAAAAAGAATTCACCCCCGGCGACCTCACCAAGACCTCGCAGCTCGTCCGCCTCGGCGCCGAGGCCCTCCAGCGCGCGTATCTCCCGGGTAGGGCGGGCGTCCCGCCCGCCGGTTCCGGCGTCTCGCCGGCATCCACGACTCCCCGAGGCCCCGTCATCATCTCCCTGCCCGGCAGCGTCACCGCCGCCGCCCGCAAATCCTGGAACCTCGCCGGCTGCCTCGCCGCCGCGAACCCGAACGTGCTCAACCCCGAAGACCCCGACGAAAACGGCAAACCCCGGGTCCACCGCAAGACCGAACTGCGCGGCATCACCCACCTCCACCACGCGCTCGACGCCACCGTCATCGCCCTCACCTCCCTCCTGCTGCCGTGCGATGGCGGCGTGTGGAAAAAGGAGGCCATCGAGCTGCTGGCCAAACGCCGCTGCAACCCCACCGAACAGGCGCAACTGCGCGCCCTGCTCCGCGGCAACGTGACTTTTTCGGCCGAAGGCCAGCCCACGCTCGGCGAACTGCCCGAAGCTCTCCGCGAACAACTCCGCACCCGCCTCGCCGAGCGCCGTGTGGTGCAGCATCTCCCGGCGGGCATGGGCGACATGGTGAGCGACCAGACGGTCTGGCGGCTTTTCGACCCCGCCGACCCGCACCCGAGCGCCAAACGCCTCCGGCGCTGGCTCACCGCCGCCGAGGTGGAGATCCCGAAGCCGGACGGCAAGACCGTGCTCATCATCACCCGCAAACGCAAGGCACCGCCCAAGCCCGGCGAGGAGGCAAAGGCGAAGAAGGGTAAGTTTCACGAAGGGAAGACATGGGAATGGTATTACCAGGAGGCGGCAAAGGATGCCTTGCTCGGGTTTGCGCCCGCGGGCGATCCGGCGGCCTCGAAGCTGCACCCATACAAGGCGGTGAAGGTGCTCGGGGATAACTTCGGCATCGCGCTCGACCCATCGCCGACCCTCATCCGCCCGCTGCATGTGTGGCGGCAGCTCCAGGCGCTGAAGGCGGCAAATGGGGGGAAGTGGCCGCGAGTCATCCGGCTCGGCATGCTCGTGCGTGTGCTGCGCGCGAAGACGGAGAAGGTGGATTATCGGGGGGTCTGGATGGTGCGCGGGGTGCAAGTCAACCAAGCGAAAGGCTACCTCCTAGATCTCAGCCCGCCGGACCAGATCCGGTATCGAGGTGAGGAAGGGTGCTTCCGGGATGTCTCGCTCGAAACGCTCCGCAAATGCGGGATCGAAGTCCTTCGCTCGCCCCTTTCCGGCATCGCCGCCCCGACGCCGGGCCTTTTTTCGTAAAATGGCTCGTTTTGACCATTTATTTGTCTTCCCAGTGTATCCGAGGGTCTGCCGGAGTCTCCGGGGGTGTATAAAAGTCTCCGGTGCGACCTCGGGAGGAACCCGGTGGACCTCGGAAGGAACCCGGCGGCCCTCGGGAGGAACCCGGCGGACCTCGGGAGGAACCCGGCGAGCCTCGGGAGGAACCCGGTGGACCTCGGGAGGAACCCGGCGGACCTCGGGAGGAGCCCGGTGGACCTCGGGAGGAGCCCGGGGAGGCTCGGGGGCGGTCCGGCGTGCGCCGGGCGACGCGGTTTTATTCGGACGGAGCCCAAAAGGGCTCCATGCAGACAAAAACCAAAGAAAGGAAACAAACCCATGACACCCACCTGGCAAACTACCCATCAACGCGGACAGCAGACGATCGCCGTCTGGCAACAGTTCGATCCGGCGTTTACCTTTGGCGAGGCCACCCTCGCTTCCCACACGGCAGCCATCGCCACCCTCCCGCCCGCGGCGCAGGCGGTGGCCACTCAGCAGGATATCGTCGATATGCAGCGCGATCTGCGCGATGCGACGCTGGCGGTCATCACCGGTCTCGCCCGCCGGATGCCGCGCAAGCTGGACGGCGACTTGCTCCCCAGCGATCCGCTTCACTCCGATCTGCGGGAGCTTCGCAATATCGAGATGGAAGGCATCGGCTCCACGCTCCAGCGCGGGCAGATGGTCGTCTCGCTGTGGACCCTCTATAATGCGCGACTCGCCGCCCTCGTGCCGCCGCGCCCACCCATCACCATCGGCGGCCAGACGGTGGCCGATCTTATCGCCGCCACGACTGGCCTCGCTGCCCGGACGCAGGCGGTGGAGGACGAGCGGTCCGCGCTGCGCGAAGCCCGGAGCGCGTTGCACGCCGCGATCAATACGGTGGATTCCGTGAACAAACGTTGGTTCGACGCATGGGTGGCCGAATATCCCCCCGGCACGCCGGAAAACGACGCACTGTCGCAGATCGACACTGGGTATTCGCCGGTGGGTGGCTCTGGTGGAGGTGGAGGGGGCGGCGGTGGAGGGGGGCCGACGGTGCCGGGGGTGCCCCAGGGTTTCGAGGCGCTTTCGGGGACTTCAGGGAGCGGGAATTTGACCCTGAACTGGACGGCGGTGCCGGGGGCGACTTCGTATAAGATCCGCAGTGGCGCGCCGGGGCCGGAGCAGTTGCTAGTGGGGGAGTTCACGGGGACGACGACGGAGCTGAATCTGGCGCCGGGCACGGAGGTGACGCTGACGATTTCGGCCTTGAATGCGGCGGGGGAAAGCGCGCAGAGTGCGCCGGTGACGGGGACGGCGGGATAGACTTTTCGATGGAGGTCGAAAACGGGTGGGTCGTGTAATGGTAGTTTCACGGCCCGCCCGTCATTTCCGGGGAGCATGAGTTTCCATATCGTCAGCATCGACTCGCCGCAGTGCTCGCTTTCGTGCCGGGATGGGCGGCTGACTTGCCGGACGGAGGAGGGGGAAAAGTCGCTGCCGCTGGAGGATGTGGCGGCGATCATCATTACGAGCTTTTCGGCGTCGATCCATTCGCAGCTTTTCCTGGAGGCGGCCAAACACGGGGTGGCGTTGATTATCTGCGAGGAGTTTAAGCCGGTGAGCCTCGTGCTGCCGGCGAATCGCTCGACCGATACGCTGCTTTCCCGGGCGCTGCTGAAGCTGGATGAGGGGGCGACGGCGCGGCTCTGGCAGCAGACGGTGGATGCGAAGTGCCGAAACCAATGGGCGCTGGCGGCGCATCTGGCGCCGGAGGAGGGGGCGCGGCCGGCGCTGGAGGCGCTGCGGGCGGCGGCCTTCGGGAAGAAGCCGCACAAGGAGGCGGTGTGCGCGAAGATGTTCTGGCAGATTTTCGGGCGGACGCAGGGGGTGCCGGAGTTCACGCGGGAGCGGCAGGGCGGGGGGCTGAATTCGCTGCTGAACTACGGTTACGCGGTGCTGCTTTCGACGATTTTACAAAAGCTCTTTGCGGTGGGGCTGGACCCGACGTGGGGGATCTCGCACGTGGCGCGGGAGCGCTCGACGCCGCTGGCCTACGATCTGATGGAGCCTTTCCGACCGTGTGTGGACTGGCGGGTGGCGCAGTGGGTGCGCCGGCACAGTAGGGATGGCTCTCTGAGCCATCCCCCGAGCTCTCAGCAAGTGTGCCCTGCCGAAAGATGGGAGGTGACGAAGGAGTTCCGCGCGTGGGTGACGGGGTTCCCGCTGGAGCGGGTGGAGTACCTGGACCTGACGCTGGAGGTGCGCGGCTGCATCGAGGGGGTGGTGCGCGGGTTCCGGCGCGCGGTGCTGCAGGCGGACCCGAAAGTTTACCGGCCATGGACACCGAGAAATTCAAAGTGGGCTGGCTGATCGTGGCCTTCGATCTGCCGACGCTGACGAAGCTGCAACGGAAGGCGGCGCACGATTTCCGCGAGTGGCTGAAGGATGACGGCTTCCAGATGCTGCAATTCAGCGTGTACGTGCGCGCGTGTGTGACCTTCGCGCGCCAGCAGACGCACATCGATCGGGTGAAGAAAAACCTGCCGCCGGAGGGGAGCGTGCGGGTGATCTTTGTGACGCGGGCGCAGTGGGAACGGAGCTTTGTGCTACACGGGGCTCCGGCGTCGGAGACGCCGCCGGAGGATCTACCGGAGCAGATCCAGCTGTGGTAAGGCGCTCAGAAAGAGCGCCCTACCGACAGCCAGTCTGCCCGCCGAGGGATTGGATTCAAGGCAAAGCACAGAACGCAACATGGCCTCAAGCGCACCAAGTCTGCCCGCCGAGGGATTGGATTCAAGGCAAAGCGATGAACGTGCAGCTCGGTGTGTTTAATCTAGTCTGCCCGCCGAGGGATTGGATTCAAGGCAAAGCAGCGGCGCACCCACGCCTCCGGCGGATCGGAGTCTGCCCGCCGAGGGATTGGATTCAAGGCAAAGCGACGGCCGGGACGGAGACCGTGACGCAGGAAGTCTG